>NZ_CP172844.1:703140-1054710 GCF_051200915.1 Candidatus Pelagibacter bacterium nBUS_28
TGTTTTGCTTTATTATATTGATCTTTAAGTTGAGCTAAAGTTGCTTCATCATTAACATTGCCGACTGTAATTTTAAAAACATCATTGATAGGTAAATTATCTATTGATTCGAAATCTAATTTAGTACCTTCAGATAAATCTTTTACTTTTTTAGTTAAAGAAGATCCTGATAAAAATTGTGATGCTCTTTGTTTAATGCTTCTCTCTAAAATCTCTTCTTCAACAATTTTGTCTTGTTGAACTTCTTCAATTTCTGCTCTTTCAATCGTAATTGATCTTTCATCTTTTTCAATACCGTGTCTATTGAATACTCTTACATCAACAACAGTCCCACTACTTCCTCTAGACATTCTTAAAGATGTATCTGTTACATCTATAGCTTTTTCACCAAATATTGATCTTAATAATTTTTCTTCAGGTCCTGAAGCAGAGTCACCCTTAGGAGTTACTTTTCCAACCAAAATATCACCTGCATTAACTTCAGCACCAATATAAACAACACCAGACTCATCAAGGTTTTTTAATGCTTCTTCATTAACATTTGGAATATCTCTAGTTATATCTTCTTCACCTAATTTTGTATCTCTTGCCATAATTTCATATTCGACAATATGAACAGAAGTAAACACGTCGTCAGTTACACATCTTTCAGAAATCAAAATTGAATCCTCAAAATTATAACCTTGCCATGGCATGAAGGCTACAGTTACGTTTTTACCTAAAGCTAATTCACCTAATTTAGTAGAAGGACCATCAGCTATAATATCTCCAGATTTAACCTTGTCACCAACTCTAACTAAAGGTTTTTGGTTGATGCACGTATTTTGATTTGATCTTTTAAATTTCTGCAAATTGTAGATATCAACACCTGATTTTGTAAAGTCAGTTTCTTCAGTAGCTTTAATTACAATTCTTTTACCATCAATTTTATCCACTGTTCCATCTCGCTTAGCAACAATAGTAACACCTGAGTCTAAAGCAACATCACTTTCAATACCCGTTCCAACCAAAGGTGATTCAGGTTTTAATAATGGAACTGCTTGTCTCATCATGTTAGATCCCATTAAAGCTCTGTTAGCGTCATCGTTTTCTAAAAAAGGTATTAACGAAGCAGCAACCGATACAAGTTGTTTAGGTGATACATCAATGTAATCAATAGTTTCAGGTTTAGCTAAAAGAAAATTTAAATTTTGTCTACAAGAAACCAATTCTTCAATTATTTTTCCATTTTTATCTAATTTAGTATTTGCCTGTGCAATAGTAAATTTTGTTTCTTCCATTGCAGATAAATACTCAACATTATTTTGAACAACACCATCTTTTACTTTTTTATATGGACTTTCAATAAAACCATATTTGTTAATTTTTGCATAAGTTGATAAGCTGTTTATTAATCCAATGTTTGGACCTTCTGGTGTTTCAATCGGACAAATTCTTCCGTAGTGAGTTGGGTGAACATCACGAACTTCAAAACCAGCTCTTTCTCTTGTTAACCCACCAGGTCCTAAAGCTGAAACCCTTCTTTTATGTGTAATCTCTGATAATGGATTAGTTTGATCCATAAATTGTGAAAGTTGTGAACTTGCAAAAAAATCTTTTAAAGAAACTGTTAAAGGTTTAGCGTTAATTAAATCCTGAGGCATTGCTGACTCAACATCTAAAGTTGTCATTTTTTCTTTTATCGCTCTTTCCATTCTGTAGACACCAATACGTGCTTGATTTTCAACTAACTCACCAACAGAACGTACTCTTCTATTACCAAGATGGTCAATATCATCAACTTCATCTTTTCCATCTCTTAAATCTAACATCTTATGAACAATTGCTATGATATCGTCATTTCTCAAAATTGTAATTTTGTCTGAACAATCCTGTTCTAACCTCGAGTTCATTTTAACTCTTCCAACGTCTGAAAGGTCATATCTGTCAGAACTAAAAAATAAATTATTGAAAATTTGAGTAGCTATTTCAATTGTTGGTGGCTCACCAGGTCTAAGCATTTTATAGATTTCGGTAATAGCTTCATCTTTAGTATTATTCTTATCATTTAAAATAGTTGTTAATAAATAAGGTCCTTTATTAATTGAGTTTGTTACGGAAATTTGTAACGAATGGATGTTTGCATCTAATATTTGTTGAATTACAGCGTCATTTAATTCTGTTCCGATTGCAAAAGTGCCCTCTTCTTCATCGTTAACTTTAACATTTCTATGTAGAAACTTTCCATACATAGACTCTTTTGTTACCAAAATATCTTTAAGGCCATCGTTAGCTAATTTTTTTGCATTAAGGAAATTAATTTTATCACCTAACTTAATTACTACTTCACCAGTTTTGGCATCTGTAACTTCTTCGGAGAAATTTTTTGCTTTATAATTTTCTGGATTAAATTTTGTTTTCCATTTTTCAGTCTTAGGATCAAAGTTAAATTGTTCACTTTCATAAAATTCATCAACGATTTCAGCTTTAGTATAGCCTAATGATAACAATAAAGTTGAGGCAAAAATTTTTTTCTTTCTATCAATTTTAAAATATAAAAAATCTTTAACATCATATTCAAAATCTAACCAAGAGCCTCTGTTCGGAATAACTCTTGCATTAAATAATAGTTTACCACTTGCGTGAGTTTTACCTTTGTCATGATCAAAAAATACACCAGGACTTCTGTGCATTTGATTAACTACAACTCTTTGAACGCCATTAGTAATAAAAGTACCACTGTTAGTCATCATGGGTACTTCACCCATATAAACTTCTTGTTCTTTTGCAGACAATATATCTTTAGTATTATTATCTTGATCAATTTCATAAACAACTAATCTTAAAGTACACTTAAGAGCAGATGAGTAAGTTAAACCTCTCGTAATGCATTCCTCTACATCAAACTTAGGTTTGTCTAATCTGTACGAGACATATTCTAATGTTGCTTTGTCATTTAAATCTTCAATTGGAAATATACTTTTAAAAACTCTATCAAAACCTTTTGTAAGTTCTGTTTCAGCATAAAATTCAGTTAATTCTTTGTAAGAATTTTTCTGTACTTCAATTAGGTTTGGAATAGATAAACTTTCTTTTAGTTTACCAAAACTTTTTCTTATGTTTTTCTTTTCAGTAAAAGATAATTGCATTTATATTTAATAATACTGATTAAAAATAATCAGTATTCGAATTCTTTCTTATTAATTTATTTAAGTTCTACTTTTGCACCTGCGGCTTCAAGTTTAGCTTTGATCTCCTCAGCTTCTTTTTTATTTACACCAGTCTTAACTTCTTTTGGTGCTCCCTCTACAAGATCTTTAGCTTCTTTTAAACCTAATGAAGTTGCTGCTCTAACTTCTTTAATAACATTAATTTTCTTTTCACCAGCTGACATAAGCATGATTGTAAAATCGTCTTTATCTTCTGCTGGAGCTGCACCTGCTGCTGCTGGAGCCGCTGCTGCCATAGGAGTAACACCCCATTTTTCTTCTAATTGTTTTGAAAGTTCAGCTGCCTCAGCAACAGTCAAACTTGAAAGGTCTTCGATAATTTTGTTTAGGTCAGGCATAATTTACTCTTTGGGTTGTGTTTCAGAATTTTCTGCGGACAAACTACTCATTTTTTCTGAGTATGCAAGCAAAATACTCACTAATTTTGATGCTGGAGCATTTAAAATACCTACAATATTTGCTCTTGCTTCGTCTAATGTTGGTAAACTAGCTACATTTTGGACACCAGCCTGGTCTAAGACCTCATTATCCATAATTCCACCAATTAATTTTAAGTTTTCATTGTCTTTTGCAAATTTTGATAGAATTCTTGCAGACATTATCGCATCTTCACCAAAAGCAACTGCTGTTGGCCCTGTAAATAAATCTGATAAATCTTTACACTTAGTTTTTTCCAAAGCTAGTTTAGTTATTCTATTTTTAGTTATTTTAAAAATTATTCCATGCTCTCTCATTTGAGCTCTTAAATCATCTAATTGAGTCATTGTTAAACCTTGGTAATGTGTAACCATTACAGCTTTACTATTTTCAAACTGTGTAGTCATTTCTGTAATATAATTTTTTTTCTGCTCTTTAGTTAACATGACTATATCGACTTCCCTAGTTTAACTTTGTATGAAACACCCATTGATGACGTAACAAATGTGTTTTTAATTAAGTCCCCTTTTAAAGTGTTGTTTGATTTTTCTTTTTCCAATGCGTCCAAAATTGCATGAAAGTTTTTTAATAATTGATCATCATGAAAGGATTTTTTTCCAATACTCACACCTATATTTCCATCTTTATCATTTCTGATTTCAACTTGTCCAGATTTAGCATTAGTTACTGCTTCTTTAATATTTTCTGATACCGAACCAAGTTTTGGATTTGGCATTAATCCTTTAGGGCCTAAAACTTTACCTAATTTAGAAAGTTTAATCATCATACCAGGAGTACATATTAATTTTTCAAAATTTAATTCACCACCTTTAATTTTTTCTACAAACTCATCACTGCCAACAATGTCAGCTCCAGCATCTTTAGCTTCTTGAGCTTTGTTATCTTCACAAACAACTGCAACTTTAACATTTTTTCCAGTGCCACCAGGTAAGTTAACAACAGTTCTGATATTAACTTCACTTTTCTTTTGTTTGTTATTTATTTGAAAACTTAAATCTAAAGACTCATCAAATTTGGTTGTACAATTTTTCTTAACTTCAGATAATAATTTTTCAATTACCTCGGCGTTTAAATCTTTAGTTTTTTCAGGTAGTTTTTTATATCTTTTGGATGGCATTACTCTTTTACCTCTATACCCATTGATCTTGCTGAACCTGCTATGATTTTTACTGCCTCTTCTAAATCATGAGCATTTAAATCTTGCATTTTTTGACTAGCAATATCTTCTAATTGTTTTTTTGATATTGATGCAACAATATTTCTTCCAGGTTCTTTTGATCCACTTTTACGCTTAACTGCTTCTTTAATAAAGAACGATGCTGGTGGAGATTTAATTTTAAAATCGAATTTTTTATCTTTGTAAACTGTAATTTCTACTGGAACAGGTTTTCCAGCCATTGATTTAGTTTTATCGTTAAAAGCTTTACAAAATTCCATGATGTTAACGCCACGTTGTCCTAAGGCTGGTCCTACAGGAGGAGCTGGGTTAGCTTGACCGCCTTTAATTTGTAACTTTATAAATCCACTAATTTCTTTTGCCATTAACTTACTTTCTCAACTTGGTTATATTCTAAATCTACTGGTGTTGGACGTCCAAATATAGAAACTGAGACCTTAAGTCTAGACTTTTCTTCATCTATATCTTCCACCATTCCACTGAACGATGCAAAAGGACCATCAACTACCTGAACTTTTTCACCAATGCTGTACTCTATACCAGATTTTGGCTGAGCCACACCATCTTTTATTTGTCCTAAAATCTTTTCAATTTCTTTGTCAGAAACTGGTACTGGAATCCCTTTAGATCCTAAAAAACCGCTTACTCTCTTTAAGTTCTTAATCATATGATAAATGTCATTATCCATCTCACACTTTACAAGGACATAACCCGGAAAATATTTCTTCTTTCTTTGAATTCTTTTTCCTCTTTTAACCTCTGTTACATCATGTGTTGGAACAATAATTTCCTCAAATTTGTCAGAAATTTTTGCTTTTTCAGCTTCTTCTCTGATTAGACCAGAAACTTTATTCTCAAAGTTAGAGTGTGATTGAACTATGAACCAATTTTTCATTAAATACTCACTTTAAGTAATAATTCTAAGAAAAACTTTAAAACTTGATCCAGAAGTAAGAAAAATAAAGACATCACAACTGCCATCGCAAACACCATTAAAGCACCTTGTAAAGTCTCTTTCCATGTAGGCCATGAAACTTTAAAAGCCTCTTGTTTTACTTCCTGGATAAATTTCATCGGGTTTTTCATAATTATTAAGCTCTAATTGGCAGGAGCGGAGGGACTCGAACCCTCAGCCTCCGGTTTTGGAGACCGGCGCTCTACCAATTGAGCTACACTCCTATTTATAGAGTTACTCTATAATTTTAGTTACTACTCCTGCTCCAACAGTTCTTCCACCCTCTCTAATAGCAAAGTTTAATTGTTCTGACATTGCAATCGGTGTAATTAACTTAACAGTAAATTTTGCATCATCACCTGGCATAACCATTTCTGTACCTGCTGGCAATTCTACTTCTCCTGTTACGTCTGTTGTTCTAAAATAAAACTGTGGTCTGTATTTAGTAAAGAAAGGAGTGTGTCTTCCTCCCTCATCCTTTTTAAGTACATACGCTTGAGCTTCAAATTTAGTATGTGGAGTAATTGATCCAGATTTACATAGAACTTGACCTCTTTCGATATCTGTTCTTTCAATACCTCTCAATAAAATTCCAACGTTATCACCAGCTTCACCAGAATCTAAAAGTTTTCTAAACATTTCTACTCCAGTACAAACTGATTTTTTAGTTTCTTTAATACCAACGATTTCAACTTCTTCACCAGTTTTAATTACACCTGATTCAATTCTACCAGTTGCAACTGTTCCTCTTCCTGAAATTGAAAATACATCCTCAACAGGCATCAAGAATGGTTTATCAACATCTCTAGCTGGTTGTGGAATATGTTCATCAACGGCTTTCATTAATTCTAAAATTGAATTTTTTCCAATTTCTTCATCTCTTTTTTCTACCGCTGCTAATGCTGATCCTTTAACGATTGGAGTTGTTTCTCCAGGATATTTGTATGAAGTTAAAAGTTCTCTAATTTCTTCTTCTACAAGTTCGATCATATCTTTATCATCAACTTGGTCTACTTTATTTAAGTAAACAACAATAGCTGGAATTCCAACTTGTCTTCCTAAAAGAATGTGCTCTCTAGTTTGCGGCATAGGACCATCTGCAGCGTTAACTACTAAGATAGCTCCATCCATTTGTGCAGCACCAGTGATCATGTTTTTAACATAGTCAGCGTGACCTGGACAATCTACGTGAGCGTAATGTCTTTTTTCAGTTTCATACTCAACGTGAGCTGTTGAAATTGTAATTCCTCTTTCTTTTTCTTCAGGAGCTTTATCGATTTGATCATAAGCTACTGCTGCTGCTCCACCTGCTTCTGCTAATGTAATTGTGATAGCTGCAGTAAGAGTTGTTTTACCATGGTCGACATGACCAATCGTCCCAATGTTACAGTGGGGTTTACTTCTAACAAACTTTTCTTTTGACATTACTTTTTTACCTCAGTTTTTGTTTTCATTAATAACTTTTTTTCTTGGAGCGGGTAAAGGGAATCGAACCCTTACATCCAGCTTGGAAGGCTAGCGTTCTACCATTGAACTACACCCGCACGACCCCAAGAGTAACACTCCATGTTACTTAAAAATTTATTGAGTGGTGGAGGGGGAAAGATTCGAACTTTCGAAGACCGAAGTCAACGGGTTTACAGCCCGCCCCATTTGACCGCTCTGGAACCCCTCCTCTGGGGAAGTGTCCCCTGTTCAATAAAGCTTCAAACAACAAGCGTTTTATATATTTTATTTATTCAAATGCAACACGTGATTTAATAGATAAATATTCAGAAAAACGTGTAAAACTGATTAAAATTTATGAATAAATCCTCTTTTTTTATCGCTGGTCAGCATGCTGTTGTTGAAGCTCTTAGAAATCCTGAACGTAAGGTTTTAAGAGTATTTTTAACTGAGGATGCTAAAAAAAATATACATAGAAAAAACCCTAGAAAAAATGTTTTAGAAGACGTTAAAGTTTATTTTAAGTCTAAAAAGGAATTAGACAAATATACATCTAAAGAACAATTAATGCATGGAGGTTATGTTGCAGAAATTGAACATTTAGATCAACCTGATTTAAAAGAATATATTAAAGAAAAAAAAAATTGTACTTTTGTTTGTTTGGATGAAGTAACAGATCCAAGAAATATTGGTTCACTAATAAGAAGTGCTTCATCTTTTAAAATAGATGGCTTAATTATTAAAGAAAGACAATTTCCAAAAGATAGTAAGCTTATGTACAAGTCGGCAAGTGGTTGTATGGAACATTTAAATATTTTCCAAGTATCAAATATAAATTCCACTCTTAAAAATTTAAAAGAAAGAAATTTTTGGGTTTATGGTTTTGATGCTAGAGGTGATAAAGATTTTACAGAAGTTAAATGGGAAGGAAAAAATGTTCTTCTTTTTGGATCAGAGGGTTTTGGTATGAGAGAACATACAGGCAAATATGCTGATTTCTTTGTTAAAATAAATATGAGTAAAGACATTGAAAGTTTAAATATATCAAACAGTGCAGCCATAGTGTTTCATCACTTAAGTTATTTAAAAAAAAAGAGTTGATTATTTGACAAATAATTAATAGTTATTGCGCATGCCCTTGTAGCTCAGTTGGTAGAGCAATTGATTTGTAATCAATAGGTCCGCGGTTCGAATCCGTGCGGGGGCACCATTTCTTAATTTCTCACCGGATAAATTTTATCAATTTTAAATGATGGAATGCTATCAAAAATAAATTCATGATCAAATTTACTTGATAGAGGCATAAACCTCATTGTCATTGCACGCCTTGAATTAAGTGATTTGTTTTCTTTTGAACCATGAACCATATAAACATCATGCAATGATATTTGTCCTCTTTTAAGTGATAAGTTAACTGACTTTGAAATATCATACTCATTTTTGTAAAGCTCTTGATGCAATGTTAAATTTTCTTTGTTATTTCTATAATGACCTTTAAGTTTTTTATCTTTATGTGATCCTTTGATAAATCTCAGACATCCATTTTCTTCAGTTGCATCATCAATAGCTAACCATACGGTACATGTCGCAAGAGGTTTTATTGGCCAATATTGACCATCTTGATGCCAAGGGGTTTCAAAACCATTACAAGAAGGTTTTGCAAAAAAACTAGAATTCCATAAAGCAAACTTGCTACCTAGTAATTGTTCAACAAAGTCTAATATTTTATCATTCAGACAATATTTTAAAAAACTTTCATCTTTTAAAAGTAAAGCTGGACAATAATTATTAAATTCTGGAAACTTTTTAATTAATTGATTGTGCTTATCCTCTATTTCAAAAAGATCATCTTCTGACATTTTAAAATCAGGAATTACAAAGCCATCTTCTTGATATTGTTTGATTTGTTTTTTTGTTAGCACTTTATATCAGGTAGTTTCTCTTCTTAATTGCTCAATTTTTATTTTTTTTTGTAAACTTCTGTTTTTATCATAAAGAAGATTAAATTTAATTTTATTGTTGGTCTTCACTATAATTGATTTAGCATTCCTAAATTCAAGATTATCTGCAACAGCGCTAACTGGTCTTTTAGATGAATTTAAGTTTGTGATTATAATTTTTAATTTATCATTTACTATTTTTCCTTTCCATCTTCTTGGTCTAAATGGACTAATTGGTGCGATTGATAATTTTTTAGAATTTAAACTTAATATAGGTCCATGCACTGATAAATTATATGCTGTACTTCCAGCTGGTGTTGAAACTAAAACCCCATCTGCAACAAGTGTCTTAATAATTTGTTTTGTACCATGCTTGATAGATAAGGATGCAGCTTGTCTACTTTGTCTTAAAATTGACACTTCATTTATAGCTAAAGATTTTTTTATTAGATTATTTCTATTCTTAACAATCATTTCTAATGGTGAAATAGAAATCATATTTGCTTTTTTTAAATTTTTAATAATATTTTTTGATGAAAATTTATTCATCAAGAAACCATAATTTCCTGAGTTAATTCCATAAAATTGTTTATTTGAATTTTTATTCTTCTTTAAAGTTTCAAGCATAAAACCGTCACCACCAATAACAATTACAAGATTGTTTTGTTTAAATTGCAGACTATCTATTCTTTTTAATAATAACTTTTTAATGTTTAAGGATTTTTTATTCTTATCAGAAATTATCTGAAGCTTACTCATTTAGTGGTGCCCTCGGCCAGACTCGAACTGGCACTCCGCAAGCGGCAAGGATTTTAAGTCCTTTGTGTCTACCAATTTCACCACGAGGGCATTAATGAATTTCATGAGTATTTATGCTAATATTTATAATTGAACAAGAGGAATAAGTAAAATTTTTTTATTTTATCTTTCTGTGTACGTGTTGTGTACCAATTTCACCACGAGGGCATTAATGAATTTTATTAGCATTTAACTAAATATTTAAGAATAAAACTAGTCAATTAAAAAGCTTTAACTAATTAACTTGAGTGGAGTTTTTTATTTTTTTTCCAAAAAATATTAGAGATATAAAAGGAATAATTACTAACTGTGGATATATATTGCCAACAAAAGTTCCAAAATTTAGAATAATTAAATATAAAAAAAATAAAAAACTATAATTCATGTTAGTAAAAATTTTATAATTTTTTGAACAGTATATTAGTGGGCAGTAAATAATTAATGTATATAATAAAGAACCTAAAAATTTTTTTTTCTCCATACTAAAAATATCAAGAAGAGTTAGATTTGGTTTGCTGGATACAAAAATAATTTTACTGAGATCAAAAGGATATTCGAAAAAAAAACTGATATTTGATACAATAAAAAAAATTATTGGTGATATCGACACTATAAAATTCCTTAAATCTTTTTTATTTAATAAAAAATAAATAAAAAAGGTTAAAATCCCTGTTTCTCTATTTGCTACCGCAAAAAAACTAAATAAAATAAACAAGGTTAATTTTTTTTTGATTGAAAAATATAGACAACCAGAAATAAAAAAAAATTCAAAATGAGAAAACTCATCATAAATCCCTCCAACCACTAAAATATAAGTGGTTGTAGATAAAATATATATCCAAATTACATGTAAATTTTCATTACTTATTTTTTCAACACATTTTAATGTAAAAAAAATACCTCCTGATAGAGTGAATGAAATTAATGAGTAATGAAAATATAATATTAAATTATTATCCAATTTAAAAAAATGCAAAAAATGGCTTACTTCTAAATAAAGATATGATAAAAAATATAAATTGAATTTTCTAAAAAATTTTCTATCCTCATCATTTCCTACAAAAATAAATTCATAATTTGGTGATAAAATATATGTGTTATATAAATTTTTTACGTATATTTCCTCTGCACCATTAATTAAATAACTGTTTGTTTTCCAAATTATAAAAAACAAAACCAAAAATGAAAATATGAATAAAGTAATTTCGGATGTTTTTATTTTCATTTGAAATTAAATATAGCAACTACAAATTAAAAACTATAACAAAATAATCATGTGCTACAACAATTATAAAGATTATTTAAAGCTAAATAGTTTTTACCCATACAATTTAAATAAAAAGAGTTATAATTAAACTAGAAATAAATAATTTTAAAATATATTAATCATTATGAACAATTATTTAAAATTGGCGTCAGCTTGTATTAACCAAAATAAGAAGTTAATACAAAAAAAATTAGTTATATATAATTTTGGAAATGTAAGTTTAAGATTAGATAAAGATCACTTTGTAATTAAACCTAGTGGTGCTAAAATTTCAAATCTTGTCCCCAATGATATTCCAATAATTAATATTAAATCTGGAAAAAAAATAAAGGGAAGGCTAAAACCATCTACAGATACGCCTACACACCTAGAGATTTACAAACACAATAAAGATATTAAAAGTATAACCCATACTCATTCGACCTATGCCACGGTCTGGGCACAAAGTGGAAAGCCAATACCACTTATTGGGACAACACATGCTGATTATTGGAAAAATGAAGTACCTGTTGTAGATTTTATAAGTTCAAAAGATATTAATAAAGGATATGAAAAAATTACAGGCAAATTAATTTTAAAAACATTGAAGAAAAAGAAATTGGATGTTTATAGTTGTCCTGGTGTAATTGTTGCGGGTCATGGTCCTTTTACGTGGGGTACAAAAATTGAAAGTTCAGTAATTAACGCTGAAATCCTAGAATTTGTTGCGCAAACAACTTTTCAATCCTACTTACTCAAAGTTAAGAAAAAATTACCAAAGTATATTTCTAATAAACATTATGAGAGAAAACACGGTAAAAAATCTTATTATGGTCAAAAGTAATTATTCGTAATAAGTTTAACAAAATGTTTCTGACAAAAAAACTAAATAAAAAAAAAGCAATTTTTTTTTTACGCTATTGTATAATAGGTTTTATATCTATCTTTATTGAACTTGTTATCAGAAAATTATTACTTAATTTTAATTCACCACAAATAATTTCTTCTATATTTCCATTAATAATTGGAATTTCATTTGCATTCACTGCTAATATATCTTTTAATTTTAAAATACCTAGATATTATTATAATAGATCATTCATTTACTTCAGTATAATTTCTATTTCATCTTTTGTAATTCAATATTTCTTATCAAAAATTTTTATATTTGAAAATTTAAATTATGAAATAACTAGATTTCTATTTTCAGGAACAATTTTTTTAATAGCATACTTTTTTCACATAAAATATTCTTTTGCTAAAAATAAAAAAGTTGGAGTTGCAATATATTTAGATGATAATGAAAATATAGATGAAATATTTTCAAAAGTTGGTTTTTATCCAGATTATATACATGTTGATTTTGTTGACGAAACAATGAATGAAAATGTTAAAAAACCTAATTTTGAAAAACTTAATCAAATTAAAAAAATATGGCCCAATCATAGGATTGAAAGCCATATTATGTCAAAAAATCCAATAAGATATATTGATCGTTTTTCAAAATATTCAGATGTTATATATTTTCATTATGAGATAAATGATGAAATAAACAAAGTTAACAGTTTAGTTAAAAAACTCAATATTGATTCAGGTTTAGTTTTGCACGCGTCCAATAAATACCTTGATTTAGAAAATATAATAAAATCCTATAAAGAAGTTTTAATTTTGTGTATTGAAAAACCAGGAGAATCAGGACAGAAATTTCTTAAAGAATCCACAGAATTGATAAACAAGATTAATAATTTAAAAATTAGAGATAAATTTAATCTATGTGTTGATGGAGGTTTATCTCAAAAAAATATAACACAAATTGAGTGTGAAAAGATAGTTTCTGCATCAAACGTTTTTAAAAATGTAAATCCTAAAAAACAAATTACTAATCTACGAAAAATATTAAATAATTAAGAGTGCCAAATTTACAGAATAAACAAATAGCATTTAAAATTATAGAGTCTTTAAATAAGAACAAAAATTCTTTATCGGTGACTTTAACAGGATCTTATAGTGAGCATTTTAATCCTTTAAAAGCAGGAGATATCGACATTGTAATTATTTGTAATCAATTGAGTAAAAAATATCTAAATGAATGCAACGCTAAACTAAAAAAATTAAAGAAAAAATATTTTAGCGATAATTATGATTTAATTATCAACAACACTTTTGGTCCTATAAAATTTTATAAAAAAAATTCAATTGTATTTCATTTGATGATTTATGACTTAAAATCTCATATTCACCACACAATAAATAGCCCTTTTACATGTTACGATTGGGAAAGAAGTAAAGTTTATGTTGGTAAAAGTTTAAGAGAATTGTCTCCTGTGTACAACCTACAATTTAGAGATTTTTTGGAAGCACGAAGAAGCACTCAAGAATACCTTAAAGATTTAACTAAAAATAGAATCTCTTATAGAAAATACAATTTTAAAAATAGAAAAGCTGAACTTGTAAAAAAATATTTTAAAATAGATAAATTAAATAAAAGAGATTTCATTTACCATATTATAAAATTTCTTTTAATTAATTATATTAAATATGAAAATCAAACAAATACGAAAATAAATCAGAAAGAAATTGAAAAAAAATTTTTAAAAATTGTTAAAAATAAATCTGATTTATTTAAATTTAACAAATTAATATTACTTAAAACGAAAAAAGAAAGTTTATCTATAAAAGAGCCAAAAAAACTTGCAATCAGATTTATAAATAAATTTGATAAATATATTAAAAGAAAAGAAAAAAATAATAAAATTTATTTTTCACGACATAAAAAAACTAAACTTAATAAGAATATATTTTTAGGGCAAAAATTAAATCCCAACATAATTGAAAGAAAAGAAAAAAAAGAATTTAAAAAAATTACATTTAACCAATGCTTTGCAAGTCCGTTAAGAAGATGCATTGAGACAGCTAAGATTATTTGCAAAAATAAAAAAATAATTACAAGTAATAATCTTAGAGAAATTGATTATGGAAATGCTGAAGGATTAAATTTCAAAGAATTAAACACAAAATATCCACACATTATTGAAGCTTGGAAAAAAGGATTAGATCCTAAGTTTCCTAAAGGAGAGTCTTTAACAAATGTATCTGCCAGGTTAAATAAATTTATAAATGATCAACTAATTACAAAAAAAAATATTAGAAATTTTAATAGTCTCATTTTTACACATAATGTCATAATAAGATGTTTAATTGGTAATATTTATAAAATTAAAAAAAATGAATGGTTCAAAATTAATATAAACTATTTTGATTTGTTAGAGTTTAGAATAGAAAATAATAAACTAATAAGTAATATCGAAAGAGACAAATATTTATCTATTTTTAAAAATTTTTATAAAAATTATAACAATGTATAAAATAGCAGCTTTTATTGAATTTGATAAAAAAATAACAAATAAAATTTTGAGTCAAAAAAAAGTAGTAAAAAAAAAATTTGGCAATCAAATATATTTAAAACATCCCGTTCATTTAACTTTATTTACACTTAATATTAAAAAAATCAGTGAATTAAGAAATATTTATACCAATGATAAAGATAAACAAAGTAAACCATTTTCTATTATCATAACACGACCTGGAATTTTTTATAACGATCCTCTTACAGGTGGTCATACATTTTTTCATCATATTAAAAAAGATAAAAAAATAAGTGAAATACAACTAAAACATTTAAAAAAAATTAATAAAAAATTAAATGTTTTTAAAAATAATATTAAATTATTTAAAAATGATATTTTAAAAAATAATTATAAAAAATATGGTTTTCCATTTGTTGATAAAATATGGGTACCGCATACAACTATAGCTTCAATAAAAAACTTAAAAAAAAACAATAAATATATAAAACAATTCTTGTCAAAAAAAATAGAGCTTAAATGCTTTGTTGAAGAGATAAAATTTTATAAGATTATAAAAAATAGACACGAGTTTTTATTCAATGTTAAAGATTTTTAATGACAAGAATTGTTAATATAATGCCAATGGCAGGTCTTGGTAAAAGGTTTTTTGACAATAATTATAAAGTACCAAAACCCTTGATACCCATAAACAAAAAACCTATGTTTATACAGGCAGCAAAAAGCATGCCAAAATCAACACTAAACATATTTATTTGTAATAAAAATTTATTAAATAAATTTCCTATTAAAGATATTTTAAAAAAAGAATATAAAAGAAATTTTAAAATAATTACCGTTAAAAGAACCACTAAAGGTCAAGCTAATACCTGTTTGTTGGCAAATAAATTATTAAAAAAAAATGATAAAATATTTATTCATTCTTGTGATAGTCTAATTAGATACGGTAAAATTGATCTTTATAAAAAAATAACAAATTCAGATGCTGTGGTTTTAACCACAAAACCAAATAAAGCTCATTTAAAAAATATAAGTTCTTATGGATGGGTAAAGATTAATAAAGATGAAATAAAAAAAATAACTTGTAAAAAAAAAGCAAGTTTAAAACCAAATAAAGATTATGTAATTATAGGGTCTTTTGCTTTTAAAAATAAAAAAATTTTTACAAACACAATTAAAAATCTTTTTAAAAGTAAAAAAACAATAAATAATGAATATTACATGGATATGGTATTCAGCCATGCATTAGATAACAACTACAAGATAAGTAATTTTTTAGTTAAATCTTATATTAGCTGGGGCACTCCTAGAGAGTTAAATAATTGGAGAAAAAGAAATGCTAGAGTCTAATAATAAAAATTTCATAGAGATTTATAGATATATTATTGTTGGTTTATGCTCTGTCTTAATAGACTTTTTATTTTATTATATTTTCATTTATTTTGAATTTTTGAACCCTAATTATTCAAAAAGATTAAGTTTTATAATGGGGGCCATATTTGCTTTTTATGTTAATAGAACTTACGTTTTCAAAATAGATGAAAAAAAATTATCTCAATATATATTATTTTCACTTCTATATTTCACATCCTTTATTCTAAATAGCATAATTCATGATTATGTATTTTTAATATCTGGATTAACGTTAATTTCATTCTTGAGTGCAACCTTTGTATCAACAGTAACAAATTTTATTGGACAAAAATTTATAATATTTAAAAAAAAAAGTTAGTATGATTAAATTAAGTATAGTTATTCCTTGTTTTAATGAAGATAAAAATATTTTTTTTCTATTTGAAAAGATAGAAAGATTATTAGCAAATAATAACTCTGTTGAAATAATCATAGTTGATAATGGATCGACCGACTATACACATCAAAAAATTGTCAACTCTAAACTTTTTAAAGAAAAAAAAATTAATTTTTTAAAAATTAAAAAAAATATTGGCTATGGCCATGGAATTATGACTGGAGTAAATGTTGCAAGTGGTAATTATATTGGTTGGTGTCATGCTGACTTACAAACAGAACCAATTGATGTTTTAAATGCATATACAAAGAATCTTAATACAATTGAAAATGAATTATGTGTAATAAAAGGATTAAGAAAAAATAGAAATTTTTTTGACTCAATGTTTACGTTTGGTATGTCATTATTTGCAAGTATCATTTTCTTGAAAAAAATTAACGATATTAATGCTCAACCAAAAATATTTCCAAAAACTTTTCTAAATTATTTTAAGGAATATCCAAAAGATTTTAGCCTTGATTTATATTTCCTAGTAATGGCAAAGATAAATAATTATAAAACAATAAATTATAATGTAATAATGAAAAAAAGATTATATGGCCAAGCAAAAGGTGGAGGTACTTTGAAAGGTAAAATAAATCTAATTAAAAGAACATTTATCTATATAATTAAACTAAGAATAAAATTATGGAATTTGTAATACACAGAGTAAATAAGATTAAAGATTTGAAATCACTACCTAAAAAATTTGGTGCTGAAATTGATATTAGAACAATGGGTTCAAAATTAATTTTAAATCATGATCCATTTAACAAAGGTGATATTTTAGAAAATTATTTAGAAAATTATGAACATAAAACACTAGTGCTAAACTTAAAGGAAGCAGGTATTGAAAAAGAAGTTCTTAAATTAGTTAAAATACATTTAATAAAGTCATTTTTTTTACTAGATGTAGAGATGCCCTATATGTATTTGGCAACTAAAAAAGGTCAAAAAAATATTGCTGTTCGCTTTTCTGAATATGAAAGTTTAGATTTAACAAAATATTTTCAAGGTAAACTAAACTGGGTTTGGATTGATACTGTAACAAAACTCCCTATTAACTTAAATAATGCTAAAATTTTGTCAAAATTTAAAAGCTGTATAGTTTGTCCTGAAAGATGGGGAAGAAAAAAAGATATTAAAATGTATAAGAAAAAATTGTTTAAACTAAAATTTAAACCAACATCTATCATGACAAGTCTAGATTGTGTAGATGAATGGGCTAAATAAAATAAATATTTATAAATTATTTAATTCTGTTTTTTTAATCCTTGAATAAGGTATTTTTTATCCAAACAACAATCTTTATATCCTCTTTTAACAACATTTAGATATCTTTCAGTTGGAAATCTAAAAGGTGTTTTTTTTACCATCGTATAAGTCATCACTTTTTTTCCATAATAGGTAAAATAAAACTTTTTATATAAACTTGGGTAATCCTCATAAACATCAAGTTTTTTTTCATCACTTTTTGAAATTTTAAATAATCCACCTGGTACAATTGAATTTTTTTTAAGCTCTATGTCCGCTGCCCTATATTTACTTCTAAACGTTAACCTAAAATCTTTTAAATTAATCTTTTTTAAAAAAATGCTGTCTTTACATCTGCGTTTCATTTGAAATAGATTTAAATTACTTCCATAAGCAAAATAAAGCATTTAACGATCCACTACTTCAATTTTTTTTTCATTCACAAACTCTAAAATTTGTGAGTTACAATTATCTATTTTAAACTGATCTTCAGATCTAATCACTATTGAAACTCCTAATTTACCAGCTTGAAAAAAGGGATAACTTCCAATTTCAATATCTTGATTATCATTTTGTACTTTAGTTAAAGCATTAGCAATTTCACTCTCTACAGTTCGAAGACTTATAGTTAAGCTTAAAATAGGTTTACCTCCAACAATTTTGTTAGTTAAACCCCCTAACATAGATTTTAAAATTGATGGAACACCTGGCAAACAGAATACATTTTCAACACTAAAACCTGGAGCACCACTTGTGGGATTTAAAATTAAATTTGCATTTTCTGGCATCCAAACCATCTTTTGTCTACCTTCATTAAATTCACCTGGTTTATAATAGGCTTCTAAAATTTTATATGCTTCTTTATGTATTTCATATTTTAGTCCAAATGCTTTTGAAACAGACTCAGCGGTAATATCATCGTGGGTTGGACCAATACCTCCTGTTGTAAAAACATAATCGTAAGTTGTTTTTAATAAATCAAGTGTATCGGTTATTGTCTTTTCAATATCAGGAATAACTCTGACCTCTCCTACTTTAACCCCAATTGAATTTAGCCAAGTTGCTAAAGTTGAAGTGTTCGTATCTTGAGTTCTGCCAGATAAAATTTCATTACCTATAATTAATATTGCGGCATTAACTTTTGTGTTTTTGGTCATTTTAAATGTATAATTTAGAAATGGAATTTACCAAGTCTTTAATAAAAGGCAAATTAATCAAACGATATAAACGTTTTTTTACTGATATAAAATTAGATAAAAAAATTGTCACAGCTCACTGTCCAAATACTGGATCGATGAAAGGTCTGTTAGACGAGGGGAATGATGTCTATGTGCTTCCTAATAATGATCCTAAAAGAAAACTTAAATACGGACTTGAAATTATTAAAACAAGAAAAAACCTAGTTGGTGTTAATACTCACATGGCTAATAGAATAGCTCAACACGCTTTAAAAAATAATCTTATTAAAGAACTTAAAAATTGCGATCTAATTAAACCAGAAGTATTTTTCAATAAAGAGACTAGATTTGATTTTTTAATTGAGAAAAATAAACAAAAGAGCTTTGTAGAGGTTAAAAATGTTACCCTTTTTAGAAATAAAGACACAGCTGAGTTTCCAGATGCTGTGACAGCACGGGGCACCAAACATCTACTTACTCTTATTGATGCCATAAAAAAAGGTTATAAAAGTTACTTATTATTTTTAGTTCAAATCCAAAACATGGAAAAGTTTAAGATAGCTAAAGATGTAGATGCTGAATATTATAAGAATTATTTAATTGCTAAAAAAGCAGGAGTTAACTTTTTAGCCTATAGATGTGATATAAGTTCTAAAAAAATTTTTATAGATAAAAAACTGAAGATTATTGATGAGTGATTATAAAGAAAAATTTGAAAAAATGAGAGTTGCTGGAAAGTTAGCAGCTCAAACTTTAGATATGCTGACTGATAATATTAAAGAAGGTGTATCAACAGATCATATTGATAAATTAGGTTACGAGTTTATTAGAGATAACGGTGGATACTCTGCGCCACTTTATTATAGGGGTTTTACAAAATCTTTGTGTACATCTTTAAATCATGTTGTGTGTCACGGTATTCCATCAGATAGAATTTTAAGAGATGGCGATGCAATCAATGTAGATGTTACAGCTATTGTTGATGAACATTATGGAGATACTAGTAGAATGTTTTCAATCGGTAATACCTCTGTTAAATTAAATAATCTTATAGATACAACTCACGAGTCTATGATGAGAGCGATTAAAATATTGAAACCTGGTATTAGATTAGGAGATATAGGATATGAGATTCAATCATTCGTTGAAGATAAAGGTTTTTCAGTTGTAAGGGATTTTTGTGGTCATGGTATAAGTACTACGTTTCATGAACCCCCTAACGTTTTGCATTATGGGAGTAAAAATTCAGGCATGGATTTGAGACCTGGAATGACTTTTACGATTGAGCCTATGATTAATACCGGCAAATTTGATGTTAAAATGTTAAATGATGGTTGGACTGCTGTTACAAAAGATAAATCTTTATCAGCACAATTTGAGCACACATTGGGAATTACTGAAAATGGTTATGAAATTTTTACAGAATCTGCTAAAGGTTATTCCAAGCCCCCATACTTATAATTAATGATTAAAAGATACTCGCGAAAAGAATTAACTGACATTTGGTCAGAGGAAAATAAATATAAAATTTGGCTAGATGTCGAAGTTGCAGCTGCTGAAGCTATGGAAAAGCTTGGTCAAATTCCAAAAGGTGTTGCATCGGTTGTAAGAAAAAAGGCTAAAATAAATGTGAGCAGAATTCACAAAATAGAGTCTGAAGTTAAACATGATGTTATAGCCTTTTTAACTTCTGTGAGTGAAAAAGCAGGAATTAGAGCTAGATATCTGCATCAAGGTATGACTTCCTCTGATGTATTGGATACAAGTTTTAATATTCAAATGGTTCAATCAGGTAAAATCATCCTAAAAGACTTAGATCAAATTTTAAAAGTTCTTAAAAAACAAGCTAAGAAATATAAATTCACTCCATGTATGGGAAGAAGTCACGGTATTCATGCAGAACCTGTTACCTTTGGTTTAAAATTGGCTTCGTTTTACGAGGAATTTAAACGAAATAGAAAAAGATTAATTGATGCTATTGATGAAGTATCAACATGTGCAATATCTGGTGCTGTTGGAACCTTTGCTAATATTAACCCTAACGTAGAAAAACATGTTGCAAAAAAACTAGGTTTAAAAGTTGAGCCAATTTCAACACAAGTGATACCAAGAGACAGACATGCTTTTTATTTTTCAGTATTAGGTATAATTGCTGGATCAATTGAAAGAGTTGCTGTTGAGATAAGACATTTGCAAAGAACTGAAGTTTATGAATTACAAGAATTCTTTTCAAAAAATCAAAAAGGTTCTTCAGCAATGCCACATAAAAAAAATCCAATATTAAGTGAAAACCTTACAGGACTTGCAAGAATGGTTAGAAGTGCAGTAATTCCTGCTTTAGAAAATATTGCACTGTGGCATGAAAGAGATATTTCTCATTCTAGCGTGGAAAGAAACATTGGGCCTGATGCAAATATCACAACTGATTTTGCATTAGTTAGATTAACTAATATTTTAGATAACATGATTGTTTACCCTAAAAAAATGTTAGAAAACTTAAATATCACCAAAGGATTAATTTTTTCACAAGAAGTTATGTTAGAGTTGACTAAGTCTGGATTGAGTAGAGAAAAATCTTACCGAATGGTTCAAAATTATGCTAAAAAATGTTTTGCAGAAAATCTAGATTTGTTTGATGTGATTATTTCAGATAAGTTGATTATGAGTAAAATCACTCCTAAAAAACTAAAATCGATATTTAGTTACGCAAAACACTTTAAAAATGTAAATTTCATCTTTAGAAGAGTTTTTAAATAATGAAAAAAGGAAAAAAACTATACGAAGGAAAAGCTAAAATCATTTACACAACAAATGATAAGAATTTAGTCATTCAGTATTTTAAAGATGATGCTACTGCATTTAATAACCAAAAAAAATCTACTATTGAAGGTAAGGGAGTTTTAAATAATAGAATTTCAGAACATATTCTATCAAACCTTTCTCAAATAGGAATTAAAAATCATTTAGTAAAAAGACTTAACATGAGAGAACAAGTTATTAAGTTAGTTGAAATCATTCCAATAGAATTCATAGTAAGAAATGTTGCAACAGGGTCTATTACTAAAAGATTAGGAATTGAAGATGGAACAGTTTTAAAAGAGCCATTAATTGAGTATTGCTTAAAAGATGACAAATTAGGTGATCCATTAATAGCAGAAGAGCATATCCTAGCATTTGATTGGGCCACAAAAAAAGAAATTGAAAAAGTTAAAAAGATGATTTTAAGAATTAATGATTTTATGATCGGTATGTTTAGAGGGGTTGGAATTAAATTAATAGATTTTAAATTAGAATTTGGAAGACTTAAGGTTAATGGTAAAGATGAAGTTATTTTAGCAGATGAAATTAGCCCAGATACTTGCAGACTTTGGGACAGCATTACTGATAAAAAATTAGATAAAGATAGATTTAGAAAAAATTTAGGTGATCTAATTCCTGCTTATACAGAGGTTGCTAAAAGACTTGGAATACTTCATGAACAATCAAACCTTTCTGCGGTTAATGTAACAAAATTATCTTCTGTTAAAAGAAAAAGTAAATGAAAATTTCTGTAATTATTACTCTTAAAAAAGATGTACTTGATCCTCAAGGTAAAGTTATTCATCAAACATTAGATGGTATGGGTTTTGATGATATCAATGAAGTAAGGCAAGGTAAGTATTTTGAAATAGATACAAAAGAAAGTGATCCTAAAAAAGCTAAAGATAAAGTTGAAGAAATGTGCAAAAAACTTTTAGCTAATCTTGTTATTGAAAATTATAAAATTATTGATGCACAATAATTAATGAAATCATCTGTTATTACATTTCCTGGTTCTAATTGTGATAGAGATATGGATGTAGCTCTTAAAAAATTTGGTTTTAAAAATAAAATGGTTTGGCATGACGATGTTGAATTACCTAAGAGTGATTTAGTCGTTTTACCTGGTGGTTTTTCATATGGTGACTATTTAAGATGTGGAAGCATGGCATCTAAGTCTAAAATAATGAAATCTGTCATTAATTATGCAAACTCAGGTGGAATGGTGATGGGGATATGTAATGGTTTTCAAATTTTAGTTGAAGCAGGTTTAGTTCCAGGCGTTTTATTAAGAAACAAATACTTAGAATTTATTTGTAAAAATGTATTTGTTAAAATTAATAATAAACAAAATACTTACTTTAAAAATATTGATAATGATGTTTTAGAGTTTCACATTGCACATAATGAAGGGAACTTTTTCTGTACGAAAGACCAATTAAAAGAAATTGAAGATAATGAACAAGTGGCAATCAATTACTGCAATAAAGAGGGTAAAATTGAAGAACAGTTTAATCCTAATGGATCAGTTAAAAATATTGCAGGTATCTTTAATCAAGAAAAAAATGTTTTAGGAATGATGCCCCACCCTGAAAGAATGATTGACCCTTCCCTATCCGGTGAAGATGGGTCTCATTTTTTTAATAATTTAATTAATAATTTAAAATGATCGTAAACGAACAAGTAGCTATTGATCATGGTCTTAAAAAAGATGAGTATGCTAAAATTTGTGAACTGCTAAAGCGTACACCTAATATTACTGAACTAGGTATCTTTTCAGCAATGTGGAATGAACATTGTTCTTATAAATCTTCAAGACTTCATTTAAAAACACTACCAACTAAAGGAAAGCAAGTTATTCAAGGACCAGGAGAAAATGCTGGTGTAGTTGATATTGGTGACAATGATGCAATCGTATTTAAAATTGAAAGCCACAATCACCCTTCCTTTATTGAGCCCTATCAAGGTGCTGCTACTGGTGTCGGTGGTATTATGAGAGATGTATTTACGATGGGAGCGCGACCTATTGCAAATTTAAATTCTATTCATTTTGGCTCACCTCAACATAAAAAAACTAAAAATTTACTTAGAGGTGTTGTTCACGGTATTGGTGGTTATGGGAACTGCATGGGTGTTCCAACAATTGCAGGTCAAACAAACTTTGATAGCTCATATAATGGAAATATTTTGGTGAATGCCATGACTTTAGGGCTAGTTAAAAAAGACAAGATTTTCTACTCAAAAGCAGCAGGATTAAACAAGCCTGTTATTTATGTAGGATCTAAAACAGGACGAGATGGAATTCATGGTGCAAGTATGGCGTCAGCTAGTTTTGATGAAAAAATAGAAGAAAAAAAACCAACCGTTCAAGTCGGTGATCCATTTACTGAAAAACTTTTACTTGAAGCTTGCTTGGAGTTAATGGCAGGAGATTCAATAATAGCTATTCAGGACATGGGTGCAGCAGGACTTACATCATCAAGTATTGAAATGGCTTCAAAAGGAAATCTTGGAATAGAAATTAATTTAGATAAAGTTCCGTGCAGAGAAGCAAAGATGACCCCTTATGAAATTATGCTCTCAGAAAGCCAAGAAAGAATGTTAATTGTTCTAGAAAATGGGAAAGAAGATCAAGCTAAAAAGATATTTGACAAATGGAACTTGGATTTTGCAGTAATTGGTAAAACAACTAAATCTAAAAAAATTGAACTGTTTTTTGATAACGAGCAAGTTGCAGATATTCCAGTGAATACATTAGTTGAAAATTCACCCATGTATGACCGTAAATGGAAAAAAGCAAAACTTCCTAAAAAAAATAAAATTAAAAAAGAAGATCTTAAGAATTTAAAAATTATAGATGTATTAAAAAAAGTTTTAGCTAAACCAAATGTTTGTAGTAAAGAATGGATCTGGCAACAGTACGATCACACAGTTATGGGTGATACTATTCAAAAACCTGGGGGAGACTCTGGAGTTGTTAGAGTTCATGGAACAAATAAAGCAGTTGCAGCATCAGTAGATTCATCTGCCGTATATTGTTGGGCACATCCTCTAACGGGTGGAAAACAAATTGTTTGTGAAAGTTTTAGAAACCTAATTTCTGTAGGTGCAAAGCCTATAGCTATTACAAATTGCCTAAACTTCGGTAGTCCTGAGAATGAAGAAAACATGGGTGAGTTTGTGGAGTGTGTTCAAGGTATTGGTGAAGCAGCTGAATATTTAAAATTTCCAGTCGTTTCTGGAAATGTATCTTTTTACAATCAAACAAAAGAAGAAGGAATTAAACCTACTCCATCTATTGGTGGTGTTGGGTTAATCAAAGATTATAATAAAATGATTACAATGGACTTCAAAGAAGTTGATAATATTGTTTTAGTTATTGGCAAAACTGAAGGGCATATTGACCAAAGTTTGTTTGCAAGAAATATTTTAGATGAAAAAAATGGTCCTCCACCAGAAATCAATCTATTTAATGAAAAAAATAATGGTGAAACATTATTAAAGTTAATTGAAGATGGTCATATTAAAAGTGCTCACGATGTATCCATTGGAGGAATAATTACTGCAGTTTCAAAAATGTGTATTAAAGGAAACAAAGGAATCAATCTTAAAAAACCAAAATATTTAATCAATGAAATTGAATATTATTTTAGTGAAGATCAGAGCAGATACATAATAGAAGTCAGTAAAGATAGTCTTAAAAAAGTGAGTGATGTTTTAAACAATAATGCTGTACATTTTGATGAACTTGGAACAATAAACGAAGATCAATTGTTTATTAATGAAAAGACAAAAGTAACAATTGACGAATTGAGAGCATCTAATACAAGTTGGTTAATAAATTATATGAGTAAATAATGGCAATGGATTTAAAAGAAATTGAGAGTTTAATCAAAGAAGCTTTGGCTGATGCTACAGTTGAAATTCAAGATTTAGCTGGTGATGGAAATCATTATTCAGCAACCGTAACCTCTGCTCAATTTTCAGGTAAAAGCAAAATTGAACAACACAAAATGGTATATAATTCTTTAAAGGGTAAAATGGGAAATGAATTACATGCTTTAGCAATTAAAACAAAGGAGCAATAATGGATGACAATACAAAAAACACAATTCAAAATCATATAGACACTAAAGAAGTATGTTTATTCATGAAAGGAACACCTGATGCTCCTCAGTGTGGTTTTTCAATGGCTGTCACAAATATGTTAAAACTTCTTGAAGTAAACTTTCAAAGTGTAAATGTTTTAGAAGATCAAAATATTAGGGAAGGTATAAAAACTTTTAGTGACTGGCCTACTATCCCGCAACTTTATATTCAAAAAGAATTTGTTGGTGGCTGTGATATCGTAAAAGAAATGTACGAAACTGGTGAATTAGCAAAATTACTTGAGACTAAAGGAATAAGTTTTAAAGCTAAAAATTAATTATTATCTAGAGTAATATTCAATTACTAAATTTGGTTCCATCACAATTGGATAAGGAACTTCTTCAAACTTAGGTACTCTCACAAATTTAACTTTTTTGTTTTTCTCATCCATTTGAATGTATTCTGGTGTCTCTCTTTCTTTACTAGCTAAAGCAATATCAATAATTGCTAATTGCTTAGATTTATCTCTGATCTCAATTGAGTCTTCTTCTTTAACTATGTAACTACCAATATTAACTTTTTTACCGTTAACTCTTACGTGACCATGGTTAATTAATTGTCTTGAAGAAAAAACTGTTGTTGCAAATTTTGCTCTGTAAATAACTGCATCTAATCTTCTTTCAAGTAAACCGATTAAATTTTCACCAGTATCACCTTTTAGCATAACAGCTTTTTTATAAATATTTCTAAATTGTCTCTCGTTAATGTTACCATAGTAAGCTTTTAATTTTTGCTTAGCTTGTAATTGAGTGCCATAATCAGATAGCTTTCCCTTTCTTCCTTGTCCGTGTTGTCCTGGTCCGTAGTCTCTTTTATTGAAAGGACTCTTTGGTCTTCCCCATAGATTGGCTTTTAATCTTCTATCTACTTTATGTTTAGAGTTTAATCTTTTTGTCATTTGATATTGGGGTTTATAAGCTTACAGGCTATTTTGTCAATCAACGTTTTTTACCCAAACTAGCAAATACACTGGCTAATATACGCGTTTCTTTGGCTGATAATTCCATTCTATAGAAAATATTTCTAAGATTTTCTAGCATAATAGGTTTCTTCTCCTTTGGTTTGAAAAAATTGATGCCATCTAAGTTTTGAATGCATAAATTGGTCATTGAATGTATCTCTTTTTTAGAGGAAGCTTTAACCTTTTTAGATTTTTTAAAATTGGAAGTCTTAGATTTTATGATGTTTGAGACATACTGAGCAATTATGATTAAGCTATGAGATAAATTTAAGGATTTGAATTCAGGATTAGTTGGAATTTGTAACGTGTAATTTGCATAACTCACTTCATTATTTGACAAACCTGATGCTTCAGATCCAAAAAGAAATGCTACTTTTTTGGTGAAATCAATCTTTTTTAAGTCTTCTAATTGAATATGTTTAATGTTTTTGTTTCTAAATCTAGCAGATGTTGCAATGACATAATCTATATCTTTTATTGCAGGCTCTAAGGTATCAAACACTTTACTCTTATTAATTATATTTTTAGCACCAACAGAAGTTGCTAAAATTTTATCATTAGGAAAAATAGGTTTTGGATCAATAATTGACAGTTTTTGAAAATTAAAGTTCTTCATCCCTCTAGCACATGCACCAATATTTTCTGATAACTGAGGCTTATGTAAAATAAAAGTAATATTATTTGATGACATTATTTATGATTAATCAAAACTTATAGGCTAGCTGGAGCCTTATCCTTAAATAATTTATAATCCAAACTATCAACCAATGCTTTAAATGATGCATCAATTATGTTTGGTGAAACACCTATGGTAAACCAGTTAATACCTTTAGAGTCTGTGCTTTCAATTGAAACTCTAGTTACTGCTTCAGTACCTGTATTTAAAATTCTTACTTTATAATCAACTAGTTTTAAGTCTTTTAAATACTCAGAATATTTAGCAAGTTTATTTACATTTTTTCTAATCGCATTATCAAGTGCATTTACAGGTCCATTCCCCTGTCCTTCACATAATATTTTTTGACCATCAACCTCTAATTGAGCTTTAGCATGAGAAATGATTTCACCAGTGCTGTCTTTTTTAACTGATACATCGTACTCATTAATTAATATGTATCGCGGGATATCGCCTATCAATCTTCTAGCTAATAATTCAAATGAAGCGTCTGCTCCATCATAACTATAACCAATAAATTCTCTGTCTTTAACTTCACTTAAAAGTTTTTTAATTTTTGGATCATTTTTTTCGATTAGGATGCCAATAGATTTTAATCTAGACATTATGTTTGATTGACCAGCTTGGTCTGAAACAACAATGTTTCTTGAGTTTCCTACTTCCTCAGGTTCAATATGTTCATAAGTTTTTGGATTTTTTTGAACTGCAGAAACATGCATTCCACCTTTGTGTGAAAAGGCAGAAGCTCCCACATAAGGCAAATGTTTGTTAGGTTTTCTATTTAATAATTCATCCAATAATCTTGAACATTGAGTTAGATTTTTTAAATTTTCTCGTTTGATATTAAGTTCAAATTTATCATTAAAATCCTTCTTTAAAAAAAATGAAGGAATTAAAGACATTAAATTGGCATTACCACATCTCTCTCCTAATCCATTGATAGTACCTTGGATTTGTCTGACCCCTGCTTGAACAGCAGCCAAACTATTGGCTACAGCATTTTCAGTGTCGTTATGAGCATGAATACCTAAATTATCACCTGGAATATGTTTTGTAACTTCGGATACAATTTTTGATACTTCGTGTGGAAGAGTTCCGCCATTCGTATCACACAAAACAATCCATCTAGCACCTTGATCAAACGCTGTCTTAAGGCACTTTAATGCGTAATCAGGATTTGATTTATATCCATCAAAAAAATGTTCTGCATCAAACATAAATTCTTTACCTGAGCTGACTATATGTTTTGCACTTTGACTAATATTATCTAAATTTTCTTCATTAGTGATACCAAGTGCTACATCAACTTGAAAATCCCAGGATTTTCCAAACAAACAAACTGAAGAACTTTTTGAATTAATTAGTGAAGATAACATTGGGTCATTTTCCGCACTATGCTCTGATTTTTTGGTCATACCAAATGCAGTTAATTTAGCATTTTTAAAACCATGATCTTTATTAAAAAATTCAGTATCTGTTGGATTGGCTCCTGGCCAACCACCCTCAATGTAATCAACTCCTAAGTTATCAAGTGAATTTGATATTTTTTCTTTATCATCAATTGAAAAATCGACACCTTGAGTTTGAGCACCATCTCTTAACGTGGTGTCAAAAATATATAGTTTTTCCTTACTCATTTAAATTTCCAAATTGTTTTACCATCTTTATCTTCTATTAAAACACCTTTGTCTAAAAGGTAGTCTCGAATATTGTCGGCTTCTTTATAATCTTTATCAGCTCTAGCTTTATTTCTAAGTTCTATCTTGCTTTTAATTTCTTCTTCTGAAATATCTGATTTATTTTTTTTATAATTTAACCACACCTCTTTGGTTTCTTGAAGCAAGCCTATGAAGTTACAAGCTGAATTAAATATTTGTTTGTCTTCATCATTTCCTTTATTAGCTTTTTCATAAAGTTTATGTAAATTTGCAATATAACCAGGTGTATTTATATCGTCATACAAAGGTTGGATAATTTCGTCATTAACATCTTTATTTGACGACATGTAAACATTATACCATTTATCAATCGTATTTTGACAATCCTCTAATAGTTTATCATTCCAATCCAATGGCTGTTTGTAGTGCGCGCTAATTAAAGCCAACCTTAAAACTTGACCACTAACCTTTTTTCTAAAATCTTTTATTTTTAATATATTTCCTTGAGATTTTGCCATTTTTTCATTGGACATAGTGATAAAAGCATTATGCAGCCAATAATTTGCAAAAACCTTAGTGTCATTTACACATCTTGATTGAGCTATTTCATTTTCATGATGTGGAAAAATTAAATCTATTCCTCCTCCATGTATATCAAATTCATTACCTAGAAATTTCTTAGACATTGCTGAACATTCTAAATGCCAACCTGGTCTCCCTTTTCCCCATGGAGAGTCCCAAGATGGTTCATTTTCTAAAGAAGGTTTCCATAACACAAAATCTTCAGAGCTCTTTTTGTTGTCACTTACTTCAACTCTTGATCCCGCAATTAAATCCTCTAACTTTTTGTTAGATAATTTTCCATAGTCTTTAAACTTTTTAACTTCAAAATAAACATGCTTATTATTTTCATAAGCAAAATCTTTTTTGATTAATTCAGAAATCATCTTAATCATTAAATCTATATGTTCTGTGGCTTTAGGTTGTTCCGTTGGGTTCTCACAATTTAGATAATTACAATCTTCGTCAAAACTTTTAATTATAGTTTCAGTTAAATCTGAGATAGATATTTTCTTATCATTTGATGATTTAATTATCTTATCATCAACATCTGTAATATTTCTTACATAAGTCACTGAAGAAAATTTACTCTTGAGTATTTTGAAAAGAATATCAAAGATAACTATAGGTCTAGCATTACCGATATGGGGGTCATCATAAACTGTAGGGCCACAAACATACATGCCTACGTTTTTTTCATCTATTGGAAAAAATTTTTCTTTTTTGTTACTTAAATTGTTTGTTAAAAAAATATCTTTATTCATTATTTTAGAAATATACTTAATTTATAGATTTGTGAATCTATTTGATTAATTTGGAATTTTGCAAACTGGAATGGGCTCCATTTTATGCAAATTTTGTTTTCTTATTGTTTCGTATTTAGCTCTATTAGGTGAGTTTGGGTTATCCATAGCTTCTTCTAATTCATGATATTTTAAACCAAGTTGGCCTTCATCTGTTCTACCATCATCCCATAGTCCATCTGTAGGAGCTACCTCAATTATCTCTTCCAAAATTCCAAGTTCTTTTCCTATCTCCCAAACTTCTGTTTTATTACAATCCGCTATTGGAGAAATATCAACTCCACCATCACCATACTTTGTATAAAACCCAACACCAAAATCTTCTATCTTATTTCCCGTGCCAACAACTATACCTTTGTTTGCTGCAGCTACTTGATAAAGAGTAGTCATTCTTAATCTTGCTCTAGAATTTGCCATTCCATGTTCATTATCAAATTGAGATAAAGTGGAGGAAAAAGCAGAAAATAATTCATCTAGGTTCACTGTGTGTGCTTCAACATTATCAAATTTCTTAACCAACCACTCTTGATGTTTTAAGCTTAAATCATGTTGCTGAGATTTTTGTTTAATTGGCATTGATAATACAATTGTTTTTAATCCAGTCATTGCACTTAAGGTGCTTGAAACAGAAGAGTCTATCCCACCAGAGATCCCAATAACCAATGATTGTGCCTTACTTGGCATATTGTTGGCATATTCTTTTATCCAATTAGATATAAAATTTACTTTTTCTGAGGAATTCATAATCTTAAAATATTATTAGTTGGTATCTTTTACAATGTTTTAAGATGCCGCTCTGTCTGCATTTTTAGAATATGAGCTATTCTTTTTAATCTCATCAGAAATTAAAAAAGCTAATTCTAAGGCTTGATTTGCATTAAGTCTCGGGTCGCAATGAGTGTGATATCTAGATGATAAATCTTTTTCTGATATTTTTTGAGCTCCACCAATACATTCGGTTACATTTTGACCAGTCATTTCTATATGCAAGCCTCCCGCATAACTTCCTTCGCTTTGATGGCAAGCAAATACATTTTTAACTTCATTTAAAACACTATTAAAAGGTCTTGTCTTAAATCCTGTTGTAGCTTTAACCGTGTTACCATGACAAGGATCACATGACCAAATTACATTTAAACCCTCTTTTTTAATTGCTCTTATTAATTTAGGTAAATGTTTTGAAACGTTATCTGCACCAAATCTTGATATTAATGTAATTTTTCCTTTTTCATTACTTGGATTAATTTTATTACAAAGATTTATCAAATCTTCCGGTTTTAAAGTTGGTCCACATTTAATTCCAATTGGATTTTCAATTCCTCTACAAAATTCAACGTGTCCACCATCAAGTTGTCTAGTTCTATCTCCAATCCAAACGAAATGAGCTGAGGTGTCATGATTTTCTCCGGTCGTAGAGTCTGTTCTGGTCATTGTTTCTTCAAAAGGTAATAACAAAGCTTCATGAGAAGTCCAAAAATTAACTGTCTTTAATCTTCTGTTAAAATCTGAATTAATTCCACAAGCATCCATAAAAGCTAGTGCATCAGCTATTCTATCTTCTAAATCTTTAAATCTCTTTAGCGTTGGACTATTTTTAATAAATCCTAAGTTCCAATTATGAACATTTTGAAGATCAGCAAAACCACCATGGCAGAAAGCTCTAATAAGGTTTAATGTTGCAGCTGATTGAGAGTAAGCTTTAAATAATCTTTTTGGATCAGGAACTCTTGATTTTTCATTAAATTCCATACCATTAATATTATCACCTAAATAACTTGGAAGTTCCAAACCATCTTTAGACTCAACTGGTGAACTTCTGGGTTTTGAAAATTGACCAGCTATTCTTCCAACTTTTACAACTGGCAAAGATGCTGAGTAAGTTAAAACTAATGACATTTGTAACATTAGTTTAAATGTGTCTCTAATGTTATCTGGATTAAATTCTGCAAAACTTTCAGCGCAGTCTCCTCCTTGAAGTAAAAATGCTTTTCCATCCACCACATCAGAAAGTTGATCTTTTAAATGTCTAGTTTCTCCAGCAAAGACTAAAGGTGGAAACGTACTTATCTTATCCAAAACTGTATCCAATTCTTTTTTATTTGGATATTCAGGTATGTGTTTTACTGGATATTTTCTCCAGCTATTTTTTTTCCAATTTTTCATATTCAACTGAGGATTGTTTATCAGAGTTTAAGGTTTATTCAACAGTTACTGATTTAGCTAAGTTTCTAGGCTTATCTATATCGTAACCTTTTTTGAGAGCTGAATAATATGCAAGTTTTTGTAACGGAATAGTTAAAAGAAATGGAAGTAAATCATCATTTGTAGTTTCTACTTCAATTTTTTCCCAGATATTTTCAGATACAATTTCATCTTTGCTTTTATTTGTTATCAATAAAACTTTAGCACCTCTTGCAACAACTTCCTGCATATTTGAAATAGTTTTTTTATAATAGTTGTCTCTCGGGGCTAAAACTACTACTGGCATACCTTCTTCAATTAATGCCAGTGGCCCATGCTTCATTTCTCCAGCAGGATAACCTTCTGCATGAACATATGACAACTCTTTAAGTTTTAATGCACCTTCTAATGCAATTGGGTAAGAGAAACCTCTTCCTAAAAACATTGATCCTTTAGCTTCATTAAATGTTGATGCAATAGCTTGAATATCATTATCTGTCAGTAATGTTTCTTTAATTAATTTTGGTAAATCTTTAAGATCTTTAATTTTTTCTTTGTACTCTTTGTTATCAATTTCATTTCTTAATGATGATAGTTTTAGAGATAGAATATACAAAACAAGTATTTGGCCTAAAAAAGCTTTAGTTGAAGCAACTCCTATTTCAGGACCACAATGAATTGGTAAAACAAAATTTGAATCTCTTGCAATTGAGCTTTCAATTACATTAACAACAGCACAAGTTTTCATTTTATTTTTATTACATAAATCTAAAGCAGCATAGGTGTCAGCTGTTTCTCCTGATTGAGATACAAAAATGTATAAAGTATCATTTTTAAACCTATTTTTTCGATATCTAAACTCAGACGCAATATCAATGTTTACATCTAAATTTGTTAATTCTTCAAACCAATATTTAGCCATTAAACAAGAATGATAAGCAGTACCACAGCCAATAAGCATAATTGATTTAATTTCATCTGTTTTCCATGGGAAATTATAGATATTGATGTCATTATTCATACTATCTACATATTCTTTAATACCTGTTTTCAAAGTTTGAGGCTGTTCTTCAATTTCTTTAGCCATAAAATGTTTAAAATCACCTTTGTCATAATTTTGTTGTTCAGAAGAAAGTTCTAAAACTTTTTTGTTAATCTTTATTCCATCCTCATTAAAGAAATTAACTTCATCTTTTTTGATAAAACAAAATTCACCATCTTCTAAATAAGTTATCTTATTAGTCATTGATTTTAGAGCATAAGAGTCAGATCCAAGATAATTTTCATTAGGACCATATCCAACAGCTAGAGGAGAGCCTCTTCTTGCACCAATTATTAAATCAGGCATATCTTTGGATATAATTCCTAAGGCAAAGCTTCCATGAAGTTGTTTTAAAGTTTTTGTAATTGCATCTTTTAACTCAGATGTTTTTAAATTTTCTGTAATTAAATGCACAATAACCTCTGTATCTGTTTGGGATTTAAATTTATGACCTCTGCTTAATAAATATTTTTTTAGTAATGTAGAATTCTCTATTATTCCGTTATGGACTACTGAAACATTTTCTGATGAGTGTGGGTGAGCATTAATACTATTTGGTACACCATGAGTTGCCCATCTCACATGGCCAATACCTATATTTCCTGAAAGGTTTTTTAAATCAAAATTATTTTCTAAATTTTCAACTCTACCTTCAGATTTAACTTCATTAATGAAACCTTGAGACAATGTTGCGATACCAGCAGAGTCGTAACCTCTATATTCTAATTTTTTAAGAGAGTTAATAATGTTGCTGGATACTGATTTATTGCTAGAAATACCTATTATTCCACACATAATTATTTTCTTTTATAATTTTTTAATTCAGTATGTTTTGCTCTTGTTAAAGCTAAAGATTTTTTTCCTACATTTTTTGTAATTACAGACCCTGCTCCAACTACACTTTGTTTGTCAATTGTAATTGGGGCAACCAATGATGAATTAGATCCTATAAATACATTATCTTTAATTTTTGTTTTACTTTTTTTAACTCCATCATAATTACAAGTAATTGTTCCAGCCCCAATATTTACAGATTTTCCAATTTCACTATCTCCAATATAAGACAAATGATTTACTTTAGATTTTTTTCCAATCGTACTTTTTTTAACTTCAACAAAGTTTCCAATTTTAGATCCTTCTTTTAAAGTGGTATTTGGTCTTATTCGTGCGTAAGGTCCAACTTCAACTTTGTTTTCTATCTTACAAGACTCTAAATGAGAAAATGATTTTATTATAACATTGTTTCCAATCTTTACATTTTTTCCAATAACAACAAAAGGTTCGATAGTTACATTCTTTCCAATTTTAGTATCGTTTGAAAAAAAAATTGTTTCAGACCCCACCATTTTAACACCGCTGTATAAAAATTTATTTCGAAGTTTATTTTGAATTTTTTGTGAATTTAATTCTTTCATTTTTAAATGCTTTATATTAAGAATATAACTTAATTAATTCACATAATATTTCTTTAAAATACTTTTAAAATGAAGCAAAAATTTACAATTTTATTTGACTTAGATGGAACACTTGTTGATACAGCTCCAGATCTAATGCTGGCTCATAATCATGTGATGAGAAAATTTGGCTACCCCACTAAATCCACGGAAGATATTAGAAATTTAGTTGGCAAAGGTGCTGGTGCATTAATTGGAAGATCTATATGGGGACAAGCAAAAAAAGAATTTAGTAAAGTCTTGGATGCAAAAATTAAAGATGAAATGGTTAAAGAATTTGTCAATTTTTATGGAAATAATATTGTAAATGAAAGTACACTCATTAATGGTGTTAAAGAATTTTTAAAATGGTGTAAGGCACAAAATATTTCTATGGCTGTATGCACAAATAAACAAGAACATTTATCAAATGATCTTTTAAAAAAAATTGGAATTTACGACTTTTTTGAATATGTGGCTGGATCAGATACTTTTGATTATTGTAAACCAGATCCAAGGCATCTCACAAATGTAGTAGAAATATTAGATGGAGATCTTAAGAAAACTATAATGATTGGTGATAGTGAAACAGATGCAAATGCAGGTAAGGCAGCTGAAGTACCAGTTATTTTACTAGAAAACGGGTATACAGAAAAAAATACAACTGAAATATATCACAATCACCTTATAAAAGATTTTACTGGTATTGAAAAAATCATAAAAGAATATCTTTAATCATGAGCCAAAAATTTACTGTTTTATTTGATTTAGATGGGACTCTTGTTGATACAGCGCCCGATTTAATTCGTGCACATAATCATGTAATGAAAAAATTTGGTTATCCATCAAAATCTATAAACGAATTAAGGAATGCTGTTGGCAGTGGTGCTAAAGCCATAATGGCTAAAGGTAATGGGAAATGGAAATGGTTTGATGAAAAAATTCAAAATGAAATGTCAGATGAATTTATATCTTTTTATGAAAAAAACATTTTGCATGAGAGCACTCTTCTTAATGGTGTAAAAGAATTTTTAGAGTGGTGTAAAAACCAAAATGTATCAATGGCAGTTTGTACAAATAAAACTGAACATTTAGCAATTGATCTTTTAAAAAAAATTGGAATTTATGACTTTTTTGAATATGTCTCTGGATACAATACTTTCGAATATTGCAAACCAGACCCTAGGCATTTGATTAAAACTATTGAAATTTTAAATGGTGATAAAAACAAATCAATTATGGTTGGTGACAGTGAAACCGATGCAAATGCAGCTAAAGCAGCTGAAATTCCAATGATTTTACTAAAATATGGGTATACAGAAAAAAAATCTGAGGAAATTTATCATAATCACTTAATAAAAGACTTCATTGGTATTGAAAAAATTATAAGTAAATATCTTTAATATTGATTAATTTTTTTTAACTATTAAAACAAAATCACTACTAAGGAGTTATTTTGTTATTACATTCAGTTAAAGTTTACCCGTCTAAAATTAACCTTCCTAAAAAAAAGCAATTAGCTTGGAAAATTGCTGAAATTGCTAGCGATAATGCAAAATTAAATAAAGAAGCAATTGAAATGGTAATCAATAGAATTATTGATAATACATCAGTTGCAATAGCATCATTGAATAGAAGACCTGTGATTTCTTCAAGAGAAATGGCACTTAAACATTCAAGAAAAAATGGTGCAACTTTATTTGGTGTAAATTCTAAACTTAAATTTGATTGTGAATGGGCTGCATGGTCTAATGGAACAGCGGTTAGAGAACTTGATTTTCATGACACTTTTTTAGCAGCTGATTACAGTCATCCAGGAGATAATATTCCACCCCTTCTTGCAGTTGCTCAACAGAATAAAGTAAGTGGAATAGATTTATTGCGTGGAATTATTACAGCTTATGAGGTTCAGGTAAATCTTGTTAAAGGAATTTGTTTACATAAACATAAAGTGGATCATATAGCCCATTTAGGTCCAAGTGTTGCAGCTGGTCTTGGTTCAATGCTTAAACTTAATACTGAAACAATTTACCAAGCAGTACAACAAGCATTGCATACCACTATCTCTACTAGACAATCTAGAAAAGGTGAGATTTCTAGCTGGAAAGCTTACGCTCCAGCTCATGCAGGTAAACTTGCAATTGAAGCAGTAGACAGAGTTATGCGTGGTGAAGGAGCCCCTAGCCCAATTTATGAGGGTGAAGATAGTGTTATTGCGAGAATATTGGATGGGAAAAAAGCTAATTATAAAGTTCCACTTCCTAAAAAAGGAGAGGCTAAAAAAGCAATTCTTGAAACTTATACAAAAGAATATTCAGCCGAGTATCAGTCTCAAGCATTAATTGATTTAGCTAAAAAATTGAAAACTAAGATTTCGAATTTAAATCAGATTAAAAAGATTGATATATTTACAAGTCATCACACTCACTATGTAATAGGAACTGGGGCTAACGATCCTCAAAAAATGGATCCAAACGCAAGCAGAGAAACACTTGATCACTCTATTATGTATATTTTTGCTGTAGCATTAGAAGATGGAGATTGGCATCATGTAAAATCTTACACAAAGGCCAGAGCAAATAAAAAAAGTACTATTAAAATTTGGAAATCAATTACAACTTACGAAGACAAGAAATGGACTAAAAAATATCACGATCCAAATCCAATGAAAAAATCTTTTGGTGCTAAGGTAGTTGTAACTCTAAATAATGGTAAAAAAATTAGTGAACAACTTGATAGAGCAGATGCCCACCCATATGGAGCAAGACCATTTAAAAGACAAAATTATATTAATAAGTTTTTAACACTTACAGGTGGTATTCTTAATAAAAAAGAAAGTGATCGTTTCTTAAAAACTGTTCAAAACTTAAAACTTTTAAGATCAGGTCAATTGGATAAATTAAATATAGAAATTAAAAAAAATGATTTAAAAAGAAATTTAAAAAAAGGAATATTTTAGTGCATTTTGTTGACAAAGAACCAAGTCAAAAAAGAATAGATTTTGTTGATAAATTAAAATCAAATAAAATATTAAGAGTTCCAGGTGCCTATAATCCATTAACAGCCAAACTGATTGAAGAAATAGGTTATGATGCAGTGTATGTTTCTGGTGGAGTAATGGCTAATGATCTTGGCTTTCCAGATATTGGTTTAACAACATTACAAGATGTAAGTACTAGATCTTATTTGATTTCAAGGGTTACTAATTTACCGACTATTGTAGATATAGATACGGGGTTTAAATCTTGCAAAGAAACAATTGAAACGTTTGAAGAGTTTGGGATAACAGCTGTTCATCTTGAGGATCAAGTTGAACGAAAAAGATGTGGGCATCTTGATAATAAAGAATTAATTTCAACAGATGCCATGGTTGATAAAATTAAAGAATGTGTTACTGCAAAAAAAGACAGTAATTTTAAAATAATTGCAAGATCAGATGCAAAAGGAGTTGAGGGAATTGATAAAATGATTGATAGATGTAAAGCATACATTGATGCTGGTGCTGAAATTATCTTTCCAGAGGCCTTGCATGACGAAAAAGATTTTGAAAAAGTTAGAAAAGAACTTTCATGTTATTTATTAGCCAACATGACTGAATTTGGTAAATCAAAACTTTTCAACTACAAAGAATTAGAGAATTTTGGATATAATATAGTGATTTATCCAGTTACTACACAAAGATTAGCAATGAAAAATGTGGAAGATGGCTTAAAAGACATTTATGTGAATGGACATCAGAATAATATTATTGATAAAATGCAAACTAGAAAAAGACTCTATGAGTTAGTTGAGTATGAAAAATATAACTCTCTTGATGAAAAAATTTATAACTTTAGTACGGAAGGACATGAATAATGAGTGATGAAATTAAAAAAGGTTTACTGGGAATAGTGGTTGATGAAACAGAAGTTTCAAAAGTAATGCCAGAAATAAACTCTTTAACTTATAGAGGATATGCTGCTCAAGATTTATGTGAATATTGTAGGTTTGAGGAAGTTGCTTATTTAATTTTAAATAAAGATCTTCCAAATTCAATTCAATTAAAACATTTTGAAAAAGAAGAAAAAAATAACAGAGAGTTATCAAAAAATTTGTATGAGATAATTAAGCATATGCCAAAAAAATCTCACCCAATGGATGTTGCAAGAACAGCCGTTAGTGTGATGGGCTTAGAAGATAAAGAGACATCTGACTCTTCACCAGAGGCAAATATGAGAAAAGCTTTAAGAATTTTTGCAAAAACACCTGCTGCACTAGCTGCTTTTTATAGAATTAGAAGTGGTAAAAAAATTATCAAACCTAAAAAAGAATTAACTTTTGCTGAAAACTTTTTCTACATGTGTTTTGGTAAAGTTCCTCAAAAAGAAATAGTTAAGGCGTTTGATGTATCGTTAATTCTATATGCTGAACATAGTTTTAATGTTTCAACTTTTACCGCAAGAACCATTACTAGTAGTTTATCAGATATTCATGGAGCTATTACAGGAGCTATAGCAAGTTTAAAAGGTCCTCTTCACGGCGGTGCAAATGAAGAAGTAATGCACATGATGAGAAAAATTAAGAAACCTGAAAATGCATTAAAATGGATCAATAATGCTTTAAAAAATAAAGAGGTAGTAATGGGGTTTGGTCACAGAGTTTATAAATCTGGAGACTCAAGAGTTCCAACAATGAGAGAATACTTTGGAAAAGTTGCTAAAATTAAAAAAGATAAAACTTTTGAAAAGATATACGACATTGTTGAAAAAGTGATGATCAAGAAAAAGAATATCCACCCAAATGTTGACTACCCAACAGGTCCCACTTACCATCTAATGGGATTTGATACTGATTTCTTTACGCCAATATTTGTAATTTCAAGAATTACAGGTTGGTCTGCTCACATTATGGAACAGCATGCAGCAAATAAACTTATTCGACCACTTGCTAAGTATAAAGGTAGCAAGCATCGAAAAGTTATGGAATTAAATTATAGATAACCTAATCTAAATCTAAATCACCGCACTGAGTCTTGGTAAAAATACAAGTTGAGTAATGATATGTAGTTTTAACATCTTTAACTACACCTAAGGCAGTGCCTTCGATACTTCCTGTAACTGTATTGCAACCAGTTAATAAAATAAAAATGCTTAATAATAGTTTAAACATTAAACTAGATTAACTAAAAGCCTCTACCCAAGTACCTTGCGTTGATGCTTTAGAATATTCTGTTGCACGACCTTCAAAAAAGTTCATGTGCTCAACAGCATTCAACATTGTGTCTAGCCAAGTTAAAGGATTTTTTTGTACATCATAAATTGGCTCTAGACCTAATTGAGTAAGTCTTCTGTTAGCTATAAATCTAATGTAATCTTTAACTTCTTGAGCAGTTAAACCTTCCATTGGACCCATTTCAAACGCAAGATCTATGAAAGCATCTTCGTGTTCAATAATAGTTCTACATGCTTCATAAAGCTCTTTTTTAAGTTTTGGAGTCCATATTTCTGGGTTCTCATTTATGAATTCTTTAAAAACTCTAATCATAGAATTACAATGGAGAGTTTCATCTCTAACAGACCAAGTAACAATCTGCCCCATTCCCTTCATCTTATTGTGTCTTGGGAAATTTAAAAGAATTGCAAAACTTGCAAACAATTGAAGTCCCTCTGTAAACGCACTAAACACCGCCACTGTTTTTGCGATATCTTCTTTAGAGTTTACATTGAAACCTTGCATGTAATCATATTTATCTTTCATTTCTTTATATTTCATGAAAGCAGAATATTCAGATTCTGGCATTCCAATAGTATCTAACAAATGAGAGTAAGCTGCTACATGGACAGTCTCCATTGATGCAAAAGCTGTCATCATCATTAAAACTTCTGTTGGTTTGAATACTGTTGTGTAATGTCTCAGATAACAATTACTAACCTCAACATCAGCTTGAGTAAAAAATCTAAATATTTGAGTTAATAAATTTTTTTCTGATTGAGTTAAATTTTTTTGCCAATCTCTAACATCATCTCCTAATGGCACTTCTTCCGGTAACCAATGAATTCTTTGTTGTGTTAACCACGCATCATAACACCATGGATATCTAAAAGGTTTGTAAACTGGGTTTTCAACTAATAAACCCATTTTTTTTGGTTGGATTATTTCATTGCTTGGTGTCTTAATTTTTTCTGCTACTGACATGATAGGCACTCCTCGTATTCTGGTTCTTCAGATTTAGTTTGTTTGTTTTTATAAACGTTGGCTAAAACATCTGTTGATTTTGCATCATTGATATTTTCAGCTCTTTGAATTGATTTTGATCTACAGTAATAAAGACTCTTTAAGCCTTTCTTCCAAGCATCAAAATGAATTTTGTGTAACTCTTTTTTATGAACATCAGCTGGTAAAAATAAATTTACTGACTGAGCCTGAGATATAAATGGAGTTCTATCTCCACTTAATTCAATAATCCACTTCTGATTTAGTTCAAATGCAGTTTTAAAAACATCTTTTTCCAGATCAGTTAAAAAATCTAAATGAGATACGGAACCTTGATTTGTTGTGATCGTAGACCAAGTTTCATCATCATTTTTTCCATGCCCTTCAAGGATTTCTTCTAAATATCTATTTCTAACATTGAATGAACCTGACAAAGTTTTATGGGTATAACTGTTAGCTGCAATCGGCTCTACCCCTGGTGATGCTCCACCACAAATAATTGAGATTGAAGCAGTTGGTGCAATTGCTGTTTTATTTGAAAATCTCTCTTGATATCCATACTCCGCAGCATCAGGACAAGCCCCTCTTTCTTCTGCTAAATCTTTTGAAGCTTTATTAACTTGTTCATCAATTTGTTTAAATATTTTTTTATTCCAAGATTTTGCCATCACCGACTCAAGTGGAATTCTATTTTTTTGTAAAAAAGAATGAAAGCCCATTACACCTAATCCAACACTTCTTTCTCTTTCTGCAGAATATTTTGCATCTTTAAATTGATCAGGAGCTTTTTTTATAAAATCACTTAGAACATTATCTAAAAATCTCATTACATCACTGATCATGTCTGGATCATCTTTCCACTCTTCGTACTTTTCTAAGTTTAGTGAAGATAAACAACATACAGCGGTTCTATCTCTCCCATCTTTATCAATTCCAGTAGGTAAAGTTATTTCACTACATAGATTTGATGTCTTAACCGTTAAGTTAGCAAGTTTGTGATGCTGTGGAATTAATCTATTCACTGTATCGATATAAATTATATAAGGCTCACCTGTTTCAATTCTTGCAGTTAATAATCTTATCCATAAATTTCTTGCAGAAATTGTTTGTTGAACAGTACCGTCTGCAGGACTTTTTAATCCCCACTGCTCATCATTTTCTACAGCTCTCATAAATGCATCTGAAAGTAAAACACCGTGGTGTAAATTTAATGCTTTTCTATTTGGATCTCCACCTGTAGGTCTTCTCATTTCAATAAATTCTTCAATTTCAGGATGGTCGACTGGCAAATAACAAGCAGCTGATCCTCTTCTTAAAGAACCTTGACTAATTGCCATTGTTAAAGAATCCATAACTTTTATAAAAGGAATTATTCCAGAGGTTTTTCCAACCTTACCAATTTTTTCACCGATAGATCTAAGATTACCCCAGTAACTTCCTATACCACCACCTTTTGCAGCTAACCAAACGTTTTCACTCCAAAGATCAAGAATTCCTCCCAAACTATCTGATGCCTCATTTAAAAAACATGAAATAGGCAATCCTCTTTTAGTTCCACCGTTTGACAGAACAGGTGTTGCTGGCATAAACCAAAGGTTGCTAATGTAATTATAAATTCTTTGTGCATGTAAATTATCATCAGCATATGAGCTTGCAACACGGGCGAATAAATCTTGAAAAGATTCGTTATGACCAAGATATCTGTCTTTCAATGTTGCCTTGCCAAAGTCTGTTAAATTTGCATCTTTAGATCGATCGATCTTAATTATAATTCCCTTATCATTTTGAAAAAGTTCAGTTTCGGTACTTAATGAAAAAAGATCAGGTCTATTTCCTTTTGATACTTCTTTTACTTCTGGGCTATATTCAGAGACAGCTTTCTTTAGGGCCTGTGATAGAATCTTATTCATAATTATTACTATATTTTGTTATTGTGACGAAAACAACTAGATGTTGTATGCGTTTTATGTTGATATACTATATAAACAATTAATCAACAGAACATTTATAGAACGCGACAAAAAAAATATCAATAAAAAAATTTAAAAAATAGTAAGTAATTAACAAATGTCTGAAAAAATAAAAATAGATCCTTATGGCTTTAGAGAATATGACGCTCGTTGGTTGTATGAAAAAGATATTAGCAGAGAGGGAATCACGAATCTTGGTAAAGGTTTAGGTACACAAATAAAAATTCATACCCAAAAAGAGAATCCAAGAATAATTGTTGGACACGATTATAGATCTTATAGTGAAGAAATAAAAAGTGCTCTTAAAAAAGGTTTAATCTCAACAGGATGTCATATTGAAGATGTGGGCTTATCATTGTCACCAATGGTTTATTTTGCACAATTTAATTTAGATGCGGATGCAGTTGCGATGGTTACAGCGAGTCATAATGAAAATGGTTGGACTGGTGTAAAAATGGGTATCAAAAAAGGCTTAACTCATGCTCCTGAAGAAATGAAAGAATTAAAAGAGATTACATTAAATGAAAACTTCTCAAGTGGTGAAGGTAATGAAAAACAAATTAAAAATTTTCAACAAATTTACAAAGATGATTTAATAAGCGGTAACAAGATTAATAAAAAATTAAAAGCAGTTGTTGCATGTGGGAATGGTACTGCTGGGGTATTTGCTCCTGATATATTAAGAGGTATTGGTTGTGAAGTTATTGAACTTGATTGCAATCTAGATTGGACTTTTCCCAAATATAATCCTAATCCAGAAGATTTAGAAATGCTTCATGAAATTGCTAAAGCCGTCAAAGACAATAATGCAGATATAGGTTTTGGTTTTGATGGTGATGGAGATAGAGTTGGTGTTATTGACAACAAAGGAAATGAAATATTTTCTGATAAAATTGGTTTATTAATTGCAAGAAATTTATCTACAAAACATAAAAATTCAAAATTTGTCGTAGATGTAAAATCAACAGGATTATACTCAAAGGATGATGTTCTATTAAAAAATAATTGTGAAACTATTTATTGGAAAACTGGTCATTCTCACATTAAAAGAAAAGTAAACACAGAAAAAGCACTAGCAGGATTTGAAAAGAGTGGTCATTTCTTTTTTAATCAACCTTTAGGCTATGGTTATGATGATGGAATTAATTCAGCAATTCATGTGTGCCATTTATTAGATAATCAAAACAAAATGATGAGTGAAATCATTAACGAATTACCTAATACATATCAAACCCCCACTATGGCTCCTTTCTGTAAAGATGAAGAAAAATACCAAGTAGTTGAAGAATTAGTTAAACAAGTTAAAGAAATAAAAAATAACAAAACTAAAATTGATGATCAAATAATAACAGAAGTATTAACAGTAAATGGGGTAAGATTTTCTTTTAATGATGGTTCTTGGGGGCTGATTAGAGCATCTTCAAACAAACCATCACTTGTGATTGTAACGGAAAGCCCAACATCAGATATTAGGAAGAAAAAAATCTTTGAATTTATTGATGACTTACTCCAAAAAACTGGAAAAGTAGGTGAATATGATCAAAAAATATAGCCTAATTTTAATTCTATTCTTAATAATACCCTTTAAAAGTCATACTTTTAGCGAACAAAATAGGCAGCAGATGTATATTGGTTGTTACCAGAACTCTAAACAGTATCTGGGTGCAGACAAAGCCAAAGCCTATTGCAAATGCACAGTTAATAAATTAAGTGAAAGGTTTTCAGATGATGAATTGGATAATGTATTTAATCAAAAACCAGAACAAATAATTAAAGATACTCAATTTGCATCGAAATTCTGTGAAAAGATCATAGAATAAAAGTTATACAATTCTTTAAAGATTCAATCAAAACGTGCTTAGTAAAAGAGAAAGAATCATATAAATTTATATATGAGGTGATGGAGGGAGACTGAAGTCACCTCTTTTTATTTAAAAACAATTTTTATTTTATTTGTAACTTCTTTTAATTCTTTAGCAGAATAAGCCTTACCTTTCACAACCCATACTGATAAAGGCCAAGAGCTGTCATTTTTATATCTTGCTACAATATGTATGTGTAATTGGGGTACTTTATTCCCTATTTTTTCCACATTAAGTTTTGATGTTTTAAATAATTTCTTCATAAGTTTACTTACAAAAACAATTTCCTTCATAAGTAATATCTGATCTTTAGAATTAAGTTCACTTATGTCAGTAATATTTTTTTTTTTGGGTATTAATATCAACCATGGAAATTTGGAATTGTCATGAAGTCTTATAGAGCATAATTTTAGTTCAGTTATATGATGAGAGGATTTTAAGAATTTCTTATTAATTCGATACATAAGATTATTTAATTAAATTTTTAATCTTTAATCTTTGAATTTTTCCTGAAGATCCTTTTGGAAGTTCATCAAAAAAAAATATATTTTCTGGTGATTTAAATTTACCTAAAATTTTTGAACAATGATTAATCAAATCTATTTCAGTTAATGAGTTTTTATTTTTCAACACAACACCTGCTTTTACAGTTTCACCATAATGACTACATTCATCACCAAATGCTGCTGCTTCGAGTACATCGGGATGTTGATACAAAACATCATCAATTTCTCTTGGTGAAATATTTTCACCTCCTTTAATAATAAGTTCTTTAATTCTACCTTTTACAAAAACAAAATCTTCAGAGTCCATTAAACCTAAATCACCTGTTAAAAGCCAATCATTGTAAAAACTTTTTTTTGTTTCGTTGGGATTTTTATAATATTCTTTCATCACATTTTTACCTCTTACACAAATTTGACCGATTGTATTTCTTTCAACTTCATTAAATTCATTATCAAAAATTTTAACTTCGTTTCCATAAGGTATACCAGGTGAGCCGTATTTAATAGGATTGGGAGAAGGCGGATTAGACAAAATAGGAGCACACGTTTCTGTCAGACCCATTGTTTCAATCATCTTTATCTTAAATTTTTCTTCAAAATTCTTATGTGTTTCTGGGGCTAATGCTGCCGATGCACTTCTACCAAATCTTACAAGTGATGTATCCAATGATTTAAATTCAGCTTCTGAATATTTATTTAATAATGAAGAAACTATAGTTGGTACTATGCTAAACCAAGTACATTTAAATTCTTCAATGTGTTTCCAAAAATTTGTAGCAGAAAACTTTTCAGATAAAACTAATGAGCTTTGACTTACTAATGGCCCCATTACTGTAACTATTAAGCCATTAATGTGATATAATGGAAGAACGCATAATGCCTTGTCGGTAGTAATTAATTCATGTGAAATTAAAACGTTTTTACCTCCATTTAAAACATTGTCATGAGTGAGCATTACACCTTTGGGTTTTCCAGTTGTACCCGATGTATACATTAACAAAGCATTGTTAGATTTATTAAGATTATCTAATTCTATTTTTTCATCATTTAATTCATCTATGAAATTGTCTTTATCAATTTCTATAAGCTCAACTTCACTTCTAGACTTTTTGATTATTCTTTGTGCTAAACTTAAATTTGATTTAGTTGAAAGTAATAGCTTAGATTCAGAATGCTCAATGATGTAAGCTAGCTGTTCCTCTCCTGCCACTAAATTGAGAGGAACTTGTATCATTCCAGAATACATAATTCCTAACATGAGTTGAATTCCACTTAGTGAATTTTCTGTCAGTGTACAAATAAGTGAATTTTTCTTCTGTTTTTTTTCAACAGATAGATAATAATTTATCTTATCTAAATTTATTTTAAGGTTTTTATTTGTTATTTTTTTTTGAGTATTTGGGCAAGTAATAAAATCTAAATTTGGATTATTTTCTGAATTAAAGTTTATAAAATCTCTTACTGTGCCTAATTCCATTCAACTATTCTAAATTTTTTAATTCTTTGGGGTCATTTTTTTCACAGTAATCTTTAAAATACTCTTTAAGTTCAGCTTCCTTTCCCGGGATTAAATTAGATATTTTAGTTATATTTAAAAAATGTTTGTAATTTAAATTATTATCAATTGTATTTTTTTGCCAAGTTCCACAACCCATTGATAGAGAAAAAGGTAGGCCATTAGTAAAACTTCCGCCTGTAGCAAATGTATGTGCTTGATTAACAATCACTCTGCACACAGATAAATCTAATCCTAATTCAATTACTCTTTCATCTTTTTTGGTATGTACACCAACAGAATGGCCTATGCCCTGATAATTTAGAATTTTTTTGGCTAATTCCTTAGCTTCATTAAAGTTTTTGACTCTATATATGGTCAACACTGGTGATAATTTTTCACCTGAAAAAGGGTAATCTAACCCAACTCCATCTTCTTCAACCATTAATATTTGAACATTTTTATCTACTTTAAGATTTAACTCATTTGCAATAAATTTTGCTGATTTTGCAATTATTTTTCTATTTAGTTTTCCATCAATCCATAAATTTTTCTGTAAAACCTCTTTTTGATTTTTATTGAGTAAAACTGCATTTTCTTTAGATAATAAGTTGATTGCTTTTTCATAGATATCTTCAATTAAAATCAAATTATTTTCTGATGAACAGCTTGTGGCATTGTCGAATGTTTTTGACATTTTTATCTTTTTAAAAGCGTCTACTAAATCAGCTGTTTCATCAACAATTGATGTTACATTTCCCTGTCCAACACCAATTGCTTTAGTGCCAGATTTTGCAGCTTCCCTAACATTATTTAATGAGCCGGTTACAATAACTAAATCAACATTTTTCATTAGTTCATTAGTTAACTCTTTTGTGACATCACAATCAAAAGTTTGAATTAAATTTTCAGGAGCACTAATTTTTTTTAACTCATTATTAATTAATATTAATAAATCCCTAAAAACCTTAGATCCTGCTGGTGATGGAGAAACTATAATCGAATTTCTTCCTTTTAAGGCATTAATGATATTGTTTATTGGAGTTGCTGCTGGATTGGTTGACGGTGTAACAGCTGCAACAATTCCAACTGGTTTAGCTATTTCAATAATTCCTTTTTTCTTGTTTTCATTAATCACTCCTACAGTTTTGATATTTTTTAGGTCTCTTAACAGTCCAAGTGTTTTTCTTTTATTCTTTAAAATTTTATCTTCTGGATTTCCAAGGCCAGTTTCACTCACAGCTAAATTAGATATTTTTTGGTTATTCGATGGCTTACATAATGCCCAAGCAACTGCAGTAACAACTTCGTCAACTTGATTTTGATTATAATTTTCAAAAATAGATTGAGCTTTTTTTGCTTTAAGAACTAATGATTGAACTATTTCTGAAGAAGACTTGTTATTCATAATTTTTTACTAAGTTTTAGAAGTTTCGCCTTAAAATATTAAGGCGAAACTTTATTGATATAGTAATAATTAGTATTAAGGTTTTAGTCCAGCAAGAAGTTTTGTTAAGCTTACTTTTCTAGCTTTCCACATTTCTTGTACTTCAGCTCTGTTCATAATTCTAACAGGTGAACCACCTTTTTTCATTTGTTTCAAAGTTTTTTTATCATTAAACATTAAAGGAACTTTAGCTGCTAAATATTCAATAATTTCTGGTGAAGTTCCTTTAGGAGCCATGATGCCTCTAAAGTTTACACTAGAATTATCAACATCAAGACCTTCTTCTTTTAATGTTGGAACATTTGGTAAAAATGTTTTTTCTCTTTGAAGATCGGCAATTGCTAAAATTTTAATATCATTCTGACTTCTGAAAGCATCTGAAAGATTATTAAAACCAGCCATTACTTGACCGCCTTTAACAGCTGCTAATGCAGGAACACCTCCTGTATGAGGAACATAAGTCAACTTTGCTCCACTAGCTTTTTGAAATTGTAAAAAAGCTATATGATGACCAACAAATTTTCCAGCACCTGAAAAAGTAACTTTACCTGGATTCGTTTTTGCAAATTTAACCATATCACCAACTGAATTGAATTGACTGTCTTTACTGACAATCAAAACTGCTGGATCTGCTCCCCAGTTCGCTATAGGTTCCAAGTTATCTATGTTGTATTTTGTATCATCAAATACTATTGATTGAGATACAAAATGTGGGATGTTGTAAGCAGCTAAATCATATCCATCTTTTCTAGCTTTAGATGCAAACCAATTCCATCCTACTTTTCCACCAGCCCCAGGTTTATTAACAATAACTATTGGCTGTCCTAAATAATCTTTCTTAGGATGAGCCGCCATCATTGTTACTAGTCTTGCTTGAAAATCAGTAGCACCACCTGGGTTATAAGCTACCATTACACTTATCGGTCTATCAGGATAATCAGCTGCTTTAGCAATTGATCCAAATGAAAGAAGCGATAAGATTATTGTGATATATAAAAAAAATTTTTTTATATTCATATCTACCTCCTCTGTTAATAGAAATTAGATCACAATAAAATCGGTCTGACCATTATTTTTTTTAGTTATATTTTTTAATTATATTTAAGATATGTAAAATTACTTGTCTTAAAGGTATCTTATTTAAAATACTACTTATGATTGTATTTTTAATTAAATATTTCTAAAAAAGAAAAAATCTAGGTACTTGAACTTTAAGCATAATAGAAAAAAGGAAATAAATAAATAACATGAATATAGTTGTTATAATTATGGTTTGAATTATTTTTTTAATATTTTTATTTTCTGAATAGTAGTAACTATTTATAAAAAACAATAATATAGCTAAAAGATAAAACCCAATAGTTTCGCCGATAAAAATAAATATAATTAGAGAAAATAAATAAACTGATAGTTTTTTAATATCAATCTCTGCAACTGATAAAGTTTTATTTAAAAAATAAAAAATTAATGAAAAAGAAGATAAGATTATCATTACAGATGTTATTAATTTTGGAAATAAATATGCTTCAGATGTATTTTCTGAACCGCCAGTGAACGAGGCAAATGCTAATAAAATTGAGATAAATAATATACAAATCAAAGATATTAAATTATTTATCTTAAGCATTTTTTCTCTTCATTTCTGAAACAATTCCATAAACTATAGAAATTATACATAATGTTATTATTGTTAAATTTAAATATCCTGATGTTAAATATCTAAAAATACCCTCTTGTGTATCTGCAATTATTTTTGCTTGACTAAAATTAGTTTCAGCAATTGGTCCTAATATTAAACCTAAAACTATCGGTGCAGCTGTAAAACCAAATTTTGATAAAAAAAACATTGAAACACCTAAAAACAACATAACAATCACATCCGCAAAGTTATGTTGGACGCTATAGGTTCCAAAGATAGCAAGTATCGTTATAGCTGCAGCCATATAATTTGTTGGAGTTTTAATTACATATTTTGCTAAACCGCTAATATATAATCCAAAAATCAACATCATAAATTGTGCAACTAATAATGAATTAATAAAAGTCCATGTTGTTTCAGCATAAATTGTAAAAAGATTTGGTCCTGGAAACATTCCATGTATTAATAAGCCTCCCAACAAAACAGCTGCTGTTGGACTTCCTGGAACCCCGAGTGTAAGTAAAGGAACTAAAGATGGGCCAACCATAGCATTGTTTGCAGACTCAGCAGCAATAATTCCATCAGGTTCTCCTTTTCCAAAATTTTCCTTATTTTTACTTAATTTTTTAATTTGATCGTAAGATACAAGTCCTGCTATCTGTCCTCCTGCACCAGGGATTAAACCAATTATAACTCCAGATACGCTTCCAACTACTAATGCTTTAATTCTTGAAAGATTGTAAATAATAGACTGAACTATACTTTTTTTTTCCATTTGAAATTGATCAGAATCTAATTGTTTTTTTTCAATCATTGATAAGACTTGAGGGATAGCAAACAAACCAACCAAAGCAGCAATAATATTTATGCCTCCTGAAAAAATTGGATTAAAAACAAATCTTTCAACACCTAACACAGAGTCATACCCTATAGTTGCCAACCATAAACCGATGGCTCCAGAAAAAAGTCCTTTAATTATTGAATTAGAATCTAATGTTGCAATTACAGTAACACCAAAAATTGCTATCCAAAACATATGTGATGGACCAAACTTAAGAGCAAAATTTGCTAATATAGGAGTAAAAAAAATTAAAATAATAATTCCTATTACGCCACCAATGAATGAACTGATAAAACAATAATGTAGAGCTTCTTTTGATTTACCACTTTTTGCCATTGGATAGCCATCCATAACTGTTGCGATGTTTGCAGGAGCTCCAGGTATCTTTAATAATATTGCACTAATTGCTCCACCAGCAACAGTAGCTGTATAAACCGCACCAAGCATAATTAAACCTTGGTCAGGACTCATTTTAAAAGTGAATGGAATTAATAAAGCAACTGCCATTGTAGGACTCAATCCAGGAGCAGCTCCCATTAAAAGTCCACCAATAGTTCCTAAAACTAAAATTAATAAATTTTCAAATATGAAAACGTTAGAAAAATATCCTATAAACTCCATAATGTTAAAATTAAAGTCTAACTAAATTTTAATCAAAAAGTCTATAAAAGAATTAAAGTTTAAATCGTAAAATATTCGTATAAAAATTTACAAGCTACCACAAACAATAAAAGTCCAAAATATTTACTTATTTTTTGTTTATCGATTTTATGAACTGTCCGAGCACCAATTCTAGCCATAAAAGTTGTAATAGGAATGAAGATTAAAAAAGTAGGTATATTTAGAAAACCAACACTAAGAGGTAAATTGGTCTTTAAATAGGTGCCACTTATGACAAAACCAATAGCACCAAATAATGCAATAAAAAAACCGATTGCTCAAGCTGTCCCAATAGCTCTATTAATTGAATAGCCAAAAAATTTAAATATTGGTACATTCATAACTGCTCCTCCAATACCCATGGGCGCAGAAATAAATCCAGAAATTAAGCCAAAAATAATTTTATATTTCTGCTTAATCGAAATTGCTATTATGGTTTTTTTTTCTTTCAAAAATAATAAATACAAACTTAACAAAAAAAGTACTAATGAAAAAAATAAAACCATATTTTTAGTATCTAAATAAACTGCAAAAATTGTACCCAATGAAACACCTATCACTGTAAATATACCGTAAGTTTTAACCAAATTTGTATCAACAGCTCCAAGTTTATAATGAGTCATTACAGAAACAAAAGAAGTTGGAATAATAATACCAAAAGAAGTTCCAACAGCGAGGTGCATAATATAATTTGTATCAATATTTAAGCTTTCAAAAACATAAAATAAGAATGGTACCATTACCAATCCTCCACCAATACCAAATAAACCTGCAACAAAGCCAACAGGCACCGCTGTTAGTGCCATTAATAAAATAAAATAACTATATTCGTTTGCTAGAATTGAATTAAGCAGATTGCCCTACACTTGTATCGATATTATTGTATTTAATCTTATCCATGATGTGATCAATTTTTTTGACATCTGCATCTCTCACGCACATATTTTCACTTAAATATCTTTTCCAATAACTAGCTCCTGTTTGTCCATGAAATAAACCTATAGTATGTCTCATTATTTGATTTAATCTTGTACCTTTTTTGATTTCATCTTTTACATACGGAATTAATTGTTCGATTATATCTTGTCTGCTCAAGACTTCTTTGGTTCCAAAAATTTCTTTTTCAATATCTGCCAACATATAAGGCGTATGGTAAGCTGCTCTTCCAATCATCACACCATCTGTTTTTTTAAGAAGAGGATTAATTTGATCTACAGATATTACTCCACCATTTATAATTATCTCTTCATTTGGGAAATCTTCTTTTAATTTATAAACGTACTCGTATTTTAAAGGGGGAATGTTTAAATTTTGTTTAGGGGTAAACTTACCTAACATTGCTTTCCTAGCGTGAATAATAAATGTTTTAACTCCTGTTGATTTTAGAGTTGTGATAAAATTATGAAGATTTTCATAATCTTCAACATTATCATATCCAATTCTAGTTTTGATAGTTACTGGTAAGTTTGTTGAAGCCTGCATTTTGCTTAAACAATCCGCAACTAAATTAGGTTCTTTCATCAAGCAAGCACCAAATTTACCTTTTTCAACTTTTTTACTTGGGCAACCTAAATTTAAATTAATTTCATCATACCCAAAATCTTCACCTATTTTCGAAGCTTCGGATAAAAGTTTTGGAGAAGATCCACCCAATTGAAGTGCAACAGGTTTTTCATTAATGTTAAATTGAAGTAATCGTTTTTTATCACCTCTGTTAATTGCTTCATCAACAACCATCTCTGTATAGAGAAGTGTATTTTTTGAAATCAGTCTTAAAAAGTAACGCTCATGACGATCTGTGCAATCCATCATAGGAGCGACTGATACTTTCCTATTCATGATTTGACTTTATATGATTTTATTATGAGTTTGAAGCGTCTGAATCTTCTGTAATTGCTTCAGCTTCTTGATTTTCTTGTTCTGAAACTTCGTCTAATGAAACTTCACCTTGTTCATTCATTGTTTCTTCATCTATTGAAACATCTACATCTGGTTTAGCTGTCTCTGATAATTCAGCTAAATCCTCTTGTGAAACTTGAATTTTTTCTGGATTTTTTCTCGCTCTTTTCGATGGTAGAATTGGCGTTCCACTTTTTGAAATTTCACCTTTATACATATTTTCAAAATCATCACCTATTTCTTCATCATCTTCAGCGCCATCATCGACCTGCTCAACATGTTTTCTAAGTTTGTAAATAGCACTGTCTGTTAGATCTGAAACTTGAATTTTTTCTTCAGCGATTTCTCTTAAAGAAATAACTGTATTTTTATCGTTATCTCTATCTAAAGTTGGTTCAATACCTGAATTTAATTGAGTAGCTCTCTCTTTAGCAATAAGGACTAATTCGTATGGGCTATCTACTTTATCTATACAATCTTCTACAGTTACTCTTGCCATGGGCGATTATTTATACCCGAGATCTTAAAAATGCAAGGGTTTTCTAAATTATTACCGGATTTAGCTTTTTTCTTATAAAGAAAAGTAGGATCAAAGAAATGAATGTATAAGTGCCTGATACAACAGCTATATCACCCACCGTAAAACCTGTATCTATCAAATACCCAAATAAAGCAGTTCCAAAAGCAGTTGCAAACACCATCAATGCAGTAGTTAAAGCTTTAATAGATCCTAGATATTTAACTCCATATAACTCAGCCCAAGTAGAAGATCCTAATATATTTGCAAATCCATTAGATATCCCTACTAAACCTAAAAATACAAAAGCTGTAACAGATGTATCGAAAGAGAATAAAACAATTACAGATAATAAAAGTGGAATATTCATATAAATTAATAATTTTCTACTTGAATATTTATCAATTAAAAAACCTGATAAAAATAAAGTAAGTACTGAAAAAATTGAATAAGACATAAATGATTGAGCAATTACATATGGACCCCATCCTTTTGAAGTTTGAACAAAAGATTGAAAAACAGCAAAACCAGTAAATATCCACGGCATTGCTAACATGTTCGAGCTTATAATATAAAATCTATAATCCTTTATTACTTCCCTTCTCTTCCATTGTTTAATTTCAACTTCTTTTTTATTTTCATCATTAGCCTCTCTCGAGTCTAAATTTAAATTTTTAATTAATAAAAAAGATACAATTGGCAAAAATATTAAAACTATAATGGAAAAAATAATCCAAAGATTTTGCCAATCTATGATTGTTAATAAATATACCATTAGAACGGGCATTACAAATTCTGCAGATGAAAGACCAAACCAACTTATACTTAAAGCTCTACCTCTTGTTCTGGTAAAGTATCTTGAAATAGTTGTTGAAGCTGTATGAGACATCATTCCTTGTCCTGAAAATCTCATTAAAAAAATTCCAATAAATAATAAAAAAATTGATGTTATTCTTGAAAAGAAGAAACAAGCAAATGACAAAAGAATAGTTACAAAAAAAGCAAATTTAAAAATATTTACATCATCTATCTTTTTCCCAACCCAAATTAATAGAAGACTACTGCATAAGGTTGCTGATGCAAAAATTGAACCAAATTGTCCATGGGTAATAGATAGTGCTTCTCTAATACTAGAATTAAATAGGCCTAGAAAATAACTCTGTCCAAAGCTAGAAAAAAATGTAAAAATAAACCCAAATAGAATTACTTTAAACTTCAAACTATTAAACATAGGAAATAAAAATTATGTCTTGTAATGTTGCTTTCATAGGTCTTGGTGTCATGGGTTATCCAATGGCTGGTTATATATCAAAAGCTGGTCACAATGTAACTGTTTATAATAGAACAGCTGCTAAAGCTGATAAATGGATTGCAGAATATAAAGGCTCAAAAGCAGATACACCTGCAAAAGCTGCTGATGGTGCTGACTTTATTTTTACCTGTGTTGGTAATGACAATGATTTAAGAGAAGTTTCTCTTGGAGAAAATGGTTTATTTAAAGCTGCTAAAGCAGGTTCAGTTTATGTTGATAACTCTACAGTATCTGCAGAAATTTCTAGAGAATTATATGCTGCAGCTAAAGATAAAGGATTTGATTTTTTAGATGCGCCTATTTCAGGTGGTCAAGCTGGAGCTGAAGGTGGAATACTAACTGTAATGGTTGGCGGTGATGAAAATGTATTTAAAAAAGCTGAAACAGTAATTGATTGCTACAGTAGAAAAGTAAAATTAATTGGTAAATCAGGAAGCGGACAATTGACTAAGATGATGAACCAAATGTGTATAGCAGGAGCTGTACAAGGTTTATCAGAAGCTATTAATTTTGGAATTAATGCTGGCTTAGATATGGATATTGTTATGGAAACTATATCTAAAGGTGCTGCACAATCTTGGCAAATGGAAAATAGATATCGAACTATGACCGATGATAAGTTTGATTATGGTTTTGCAGTGGACTGGATGAGAAAAGATTTGGCAATTGTTATTGAGGAAGCTAAAAAAAATGGTTCCCCAGTTCCAATTACAGAACTTATTGATGGCTACTACGCAAAAGTACAAGAGATGGGTGGTAATCGTTGGGATAGTTCAAGTTTGATTGCTCTATTAAAGAAGAAAAAATAATCTGTGACCGATACTGTTCCTTACTACGAGGATTTTGCTGAGATCAAAAAGAAAATTTGGTCAATGTTAACAAATGCAGTCAAAGATAGAAGCTCACCTTTTAGAATACCTGTATTTATTTGTGGAGATCAATCTGATTTTGATGGACGAATAGTTGTTCTTAGAAAGGCTGATGAAGCTAATAATCTTATTCAATACCATAGTGATATTAGATCAGATAAAATTAGAAAATTAAAAGCTAATAAAAATGCTGCAATTTTATTCTATGATAAAGAGGAAAAAATTCAGGTAAGATTTAAAGTAGAATGTACTGTTAATCATGACAACGAAATAACAAAAGATTCTTGGTCTAAAACACAACATATATCTAGAAAATGTTATTTAGTTGATAATGGGCCTGGAACAGAAAGTGATATTCCAACTTCTGGATTAAAACCGGAGCGTGATAATTTTGATTACACAAAAGAACAAAGTGAAGAAGGTTATAAAAACTTTACTGTCATTCAGTGTAAAATTAAATCTATTGAGTGGCTTTATCTAGCAGCTAAAGGTCATCGAAGAGCACGATTTGAATTTGCTGATAATCTTGGTTCTGAAAATACTGTTAACAGGGATTATTGGTTGGTTCCTTAGTTTTTTTTATGGAAAATTTAGTTAAAAAATTAGAAGAACAGATTACATTTCTTCAACAAGAAATATCTCAAATAAGTAGTGAGGTATATTCTCAACAAAAAGAAATTGAAAATTTAAAGGGTGAAATTAAAAATTTAAATAAAAAAATTGAAGAGCTTAATGGTGAGATAACTTCAGATATTTTTAAAGAAGATAAAAAACCACCTCATTATTAAATTTATACGCCTTTTACAATTATATTGCTCCCCTCAGAATTTTGTAATCGTATATCTTTAACAGGTTTATATTCATCTGAATGATACCATTCTAAAGCTCTTTCATAAGATGGAAATTTAATGATTACCAATCTTGGAAAATTATCTTCTCCCTCAACAACTTGATACTCACCATTTCTAACAAGGTATTCACCGTCATATTTTTTAACAACCTCTGATACTTTAGCTACGTACTCTTTATAATTCTCTGGATTAGTTACTTTTAATTGGGCAATGACATAACCTGCTGACATTTTATTCTCCTTTTAAAAAATTGATTTTGAATATTTTTTCCAATTGTCTTGATAATGTTTAGTGTTTTCAAGTACCGCCTTTTTCTCTTCTTCCGTCACTTCTCTTATAACTTTACCTGGTGAACCAACCACCAACGAGTTATCTGGTATTTCTTTGTTTTCAGTAATTAGAGCTTTAGCACCAATAATACAATTTTTACCAATTTTAGCTTTGTTAAGAATAACTGCTCCTATACCAATCAAACTATTGTCCCCAATTGTGCATCCATGAAGCATAACAAGATGACCAACTGTAACATTTTTTCCAACTTTTAAAGGACAACCTGGATCAGTATGCAAAACACTACCGTCTTGTATGTTTGTTCCCTCGCCTATATGAATATTTTCAATATCTCCACGTAAAACTGCATTAAACCAAATACTAGAGTTCTTTTCTAAAGTAACATCTCCTATAATGGTTGCGTTAGGTGCTACCCAATTTTCGCCAGAGTTTTTTGGTTTTTTATCTTTTAAATCATAAAACATAATTTATACATTCTTATAGTATGCCAGTTCAAACTCCAATATGTGATTTTGGTAAAAAAGCTTTACCCTTTGAATTAAAATCTACTGAAAATAAAATTATTACTTTAGATGATATTAAGGGTGAAAAAGGAACCTTGATAATGTTTATCTGTAACCATTGTCCGTATGTAAAAGCTATTACAAAAGAATTAGTTGAAGACTGTAATGAATTAAAGAAAATTGGAATTAATTCAGTTGCCATATGTTCTAATGATGCTGTTAATTATCCAGAAGACTCATTTGAGAATATGATTAAATTTTCAAATGATAATCAGTTTAGTTTTCCATATCTTCAAGATGAAACACAGGAAATTGCTAAAGCATATGATGCAGTATGTACTCCAGATTTTTTTGGCTATAATAAAAATTTAGAACTTCAATATAGAGGTAGATTAAGAGAACTTAAAAATTTTATACCAGTAAAAAATGCTGAAAGTGATTTATTAAAGTCTATGAAACAAATTGCTGAAACTGGTAACGGACCACAAGATCAGATTCCAAGTGCTGGGTGTGGCATCAAATGGAAGTATGATTAATGTATTTAATTGTAACTAGATCTTTTCCTCCAGAAGTTGGTGGGATGCAAAGTTTGATGTGGGGACTTGCAAGAGAACTTTCAAAAAGTTTTATGATTAAAGTTTTTGCTGATTATATTAAAAACCACAAAATCTTTGATGAACAAGCATCATTTTCTATTGAAAGAGTTGGAGGACCTAAACTACTTAGAAAATATAGAAAAGCTTATCTAATTGATGAATTTGTAAAAGATAGCAAAGTAAATGGAATTATTGCAGATCATTGGAAAAGTTTAGAGCATTTAAAAACTAATAAAAATAAATATTGCTTAATTCACGGTAAAGAAATTAACCATGCTAAAGGATCAGGAATCAATAAACGTTTATTAAATGTTTTAAATAATGTTGAAAAAATAATTTCTAATTCAGAGTATACTAAAAATTTAGCTATTGATATTGGAGTTAAAAAGGAAAAAATTATTGTTATCAACCCAGGCATAGATCCTATAAAAAAACTTGACCAAAAATCATTGGATAAAGTCGAAAGCTTACTTGCAGTAAAATCACCAAGATTAATTACTGTTTCTAGATTTGATAAACGAAAAAATCACGAAAAGGTTGTTATGGCCTTAAGAAATCTAAAGCAGATCTATCCAGATATTATTTATATTTGTATTGGTTATGGTGATGAAGAAGAAAATGTTAAAAAATTAGTTAAAGAATTAGATTTAGAAGCTCAGGTAATTTTTTTTAAAGATATAAGTGATGATTTAAAAAATGCTTTAATTGCTAAATCAAATATTTTTGTGATGCCATCTGTTGTTCACAAATCTTCAGTAGAAGGTTTTGGGATAGCTTATACTGAAGCTGCTCAATACAATATCCCTTCAATTGGTGGTAAAGATGGTGGAGCATCAGATGCAATTGATCATGAAAAAACAGGTTTAATTTGTGATGGTAATAATTTGGATGAAATTTATTCATCAATCAATTCTATGCTAGAAAACAAAAAATATTTAGAGTACGGAAAAAATGCGAAAGACTTCGTTGCTAAGTTCTATTGGCCAAATATTGTTGAAGAATATAAAAAAATTCTAAATTAATCTATGCATCTTTTTAAATCCAAAGAGTCTATTGGAATAATTTTTGGAATCTTTGCTTATTTATCTTTTTCTATTTTAGATGTTATTCAAAAAACCTTGGTTTTTCATCATTCTATTTTTCAGCTACTTTTGGTTAAATATTTTTTTGTCTTATGTTTGAGTTTAATTGAGTCTAAAAGAAAAAATAATTATTTATTTTATAAATCTAAAAATATTAAATTACAGATCTTTAGAAGCTTATTATCATTAATAGAGTCTGGATGTTTTGTATTATCTTTTAAATATTTATCATTAGCTAATGCTCATAGTATTGGATCACTGGCACCAGTAATAGTGGTGGCACTATCAGCAATAATCTTAAAAGAAAAAGTGTCTCCTAAAACTTGGGTAGCAATTTTTATCGGTTTTGTTGGAGTTTTAATTATTCTAAGACCAACTTCATCAATCTTTGATCCAAAAGCATTATTGCCATTGATTGCTGCTTTTATATTGGGACTTTATCAAATCGTTACTAAAAAAGTTTCTAAACATGATAAAAATGAGACTTCTTTATTTTATACATCAATCATTGGATTAATAATTATGTCATTGTTGGCTTCTAAGTTTTGGTCTCCAGTAGATATATCCTCGTATGCAATGTTTTTAGGTATAGGGATATTTTTTTCATTAGGGCTTTATCTTCAAATAATTGCTTTAAGTAAAGCAAGAGCAAGCATTATTCAGCCATTTCATTATACCTTGATTTTTTGGGCAATAATTTTTGGTTATGTATTTTATAATGATGTGCCCGATATGTTTACTATTTTTGGAGCGATAATTATTACTTGTTCGGGCATTTTTGTTTTAAATCAATCAGCAAAAAATTGATTAAAGATGTTTTTAACTAAGATTGTTTATACTTCAGTTATACTTATAGTAATTAATTAATGTCCAATAACAAATTAGCTATTTTTTTAATAATCACTTCTGTTTTTTTTGGAACTGTAATGCTTTCTTTTTTAAAGATAGCTCAAGAAGATGTTAATGTTTATGTGGCTGGTTTTTTTAGATTTTTTTTAGGGTTAGTAATAATTTTACCATACGTAATTAAAAATAAAGATGTTGTACTTAAAACAACTCACCTTAAACAACATTTCTTAAGAGCAATACTTGGTTTACCTGCAATGCTTGTATATTTTTCAGCTTTAGTACTGCTTCCTATTGAAAAACTTACCGCGATATCTTTTGTAGTTCCTTTAATGGTAACAATACTTGCAGTATTTTTTTTAGGAGAGAAAATTTATATTTATAGAACTTTAGCTCTTATACTTGGTTTTAGTGGAATGTTGATAATTATTCGACCTGGTTTTGTAGATATATCTATTGGAGTTTATATGGTTTTATTTTCTGCATTACTTTGGTCAATTAATATAATTATAACTAAAAAAATTTCTAAAGATGATAGTGCAATTACTATTCTAGCTTATCAATCTATTTTTATGAGCCTACTTAGCTTCTTAATTGTTTTATTTTTTTGGGAAATGCCCAGCTTAAAAACATTTATCTACTTAATCTTGGCGGCTATGTGTGGGACAGTTTTACATTTAACGCTTAACCATGCATTTAAATTAGTTGATGTGAGTATGACACAACCCTACTCTTTTTTAAATTTAGTTTTTGCGTCTATTATTGGTTATTTTGTATTTGATGAAATACCAGATCTTTATACTTGGATTGGTGCTCTTATAATATTTACCGGTGTCTTTATAATTTCTTACAGAGAAATGAAGCTAGATAAAGATATAATAAGAAAAAGAGTTGATATTAAATCTTAATTTTTTTTTGTAATTGTTTTGTAAATGTGCCACAGCACTATCAATATTGTTGTAGCTAATATACAAGCTGTAAGAGTTCTATCCCACAAAAAAGTCCAAGAACCATCACTTAATAATAAAGATCTTCTTAAATTTTCCTCCATCAATCCTCCTAGTACAAAAGCTAGAATAAGTGGGGGCATTGGAAAATCATATAAGCGCATAAAGGTTGCAACAACAGCAATTCCAATCATTACATAAATATCAAAATTATTAAATGACATTACGTAAATTCCAGTAATTGAAAAAAATAAAATAAGTGGAATTAAATAATTTTTAGGTATTGCTAAAATTCTAGCGATGTAAGGAATTAAAGGTAAATTCAGAATAAGTAATATTACCATTCCAATATACATCGACATTATAACAGACCAAAAAATTTCTGGATTAGTTACATAAAGTCTTGGACCAGGTTGAATACCAAATCCTAATAGAGCTCCTAACATTACAGCAGTAGTACCACTTCCTGGTATTCCTAAAGTTAGTAATGGAACAAAAGCTCCTGAACATGCTGCATTATTTGCTGTTTCAGGTGCAGCTAATCCATGAACACTCCCTTTACCAAATTTTTCTTTCTCTTCATCGCTTACTAAATTTCTTTCCATTCCATATGCTAAGAAAGATGCAATAGTTGCTCCCGCCCCAGGTAATACTCCGATTAAAAAGCCAATAATTGAATTTCGAGGAATGGTTTTTAACATTTTAGTTCTTTCTTCTTTGTTAATCTTAATTGAACCAAGTTCTGTTAAAGATACTTGTTTTGCAGCTGCGGTTGGATCGTTACGTTTTAAAATAATAGTGAGTGCTTCACTCATTGCAAAAGTTGCCATAACAACAAGAACAAAACTTATTCCATCTGTTAAGTTCATATTATTAAAAGTAAATCTTGTAATGTCAGATAAACTATCTTGACCAACAGATGCTAACATTAAACCAAGCACTACCATCATCATCGCTTTAATAAATTGTCCTTTGGATGAAAATGCAGCAATAGCGGTTAAGCCTAAAATCATTAAGGCAAAGTAATCAGGTGATCTAAAAGATAAACTTACTTTTGATAAACTAGGTGCCATAAATAATAAGTAAATTGCAGCAAGTGTTCCGCCTGCAAAAGAACTCCAGGCAGCAATTGCCAAAGCTTTTCCAGCTTTACCTTGTTGTGCCATTGGATAACCATCAAACGAAGTTGCTACCGTTCCAGGAACTCCTGGAGCATTTAATAATATTGAAGAAGTAGATCCTCCAAATACAGCTCCATAATAAACACCAGCCATTAAAATTAAGCCAGTTGCTGGATCAAAACCGTAAGTAATAGGTATCATTAAAGCTATCGCAGTCATTGGTCCAAGACCAGGAAGCATTCCAATGATTGTTCCAAAGAAGCAACCAATCATTACCATAAATATATTTTGAAATGTTAGAGCTGTTTTTAATCCAATTAAAATTCCTTCTATCATCCCATCACTCCTAACATTTGAAGAAATGGATCTCTTAAGTAAATGTCAAGCACACCGTGTAAAAGATACATAAATGCTGCAACAAATGGAAAAGAAAGTATAAACATTAACACCCATCTTCTCTCACCTAAAAAATAATAAGATGCCATTAGAAATAAAGAGGTAGTTAAAAAATACCCAACTTTTAGAATTAAAGCCCCATAAATTATTGCAATTAATACTAAGATAGCAGTTTTTTTGTACTCTAAAGTTTTATGCTCAACTTTAATTGTGTTTGGATCAGGTAAAATTACTTTAAGGCCTGAAAAAAATAATCCTGCATAACCTAAATAAATTGGAAATGTTCTGGCATTAAACGGTGCATTTTCATCAAATGCAAAAACTTGAATTTGGTAAGCTGTATATAAATAAAATGCAGAAAAAATAAAAAAGAGCAGTGATATAATTTTTGTAGTATTTATATTCACTGCTCTAATTTTAAATAATCCTAAGGATTATATAACTCCTAATTTCTTCATAAGAGCTGTCATTTCTTCTGTTTGTTTTTCTAAGAAAGAAACAAACTTGTCACCCGGATTATAAATATTAACCCAAGCATTTCTTGCTCTAACAGTTTCCCATTCAGAAGTTTTTTGTACATCGCCTAGCATTGTAGCAATTGCATTTTTATCTGCACTGCTCATACCTGGAGGACCAAAAAACCCTCTCCAGTTAACGAATTGTACGTCATAACCTTGTTCTTTAAGAGTTGGCGCATCTGGAGCATCAGAAACTCTTGAAGGAGCAGTAATACCAATAATTCTTACTTGGTCTCTCGCACCCATCAATTCACCTAAACCTGTAGAAATAATTTGAGTCTCTCCAGATAAAAGTCCAGCTAACGCTTTTCCACCAGCATCATAAGGAATATAAGCTACATCATTTGGATTAGCACCAGCAGCTTGGAAAGCTAAAGCGCCAATTAAATGGTCCATACTTCCTCTTACTGATCCACCAGCCATTTTGACAGAGCTTGGATTCTTTTTGTATGCATCAACTACATCTTTAAAGTTTTTGTAAGGTGAGTTTTTTGCAACAGCGATTGCACCATAGTCGCCTATTACACCAGCGATCGGCACAACATCTTTATAAGATAAAGTACCACTTCCACTCACGTAACCTTTGTGTCTAGTGATTGATCTTAAAACTAATGGTGTAGATTGAACTAAAACTGTATTTGCAGGTTTAGTATTAATCATGAAAGCTAATGCTTTACCACCACCACCACCTGACATATTTTCAAATGATGCACTTTTTAACATACCAGCTTTTGTTAAAGCTTCTCCAGTACCTCTAGCAGTTCCATCCCAACCACCTCCAGCACCACCACCGATTACGAAATGAATTTTATCAATCGCAATTGAACTAGTTGTAGTTGCTGAGAATAATAGGATTACTGAAAATAATACTGAAAATATTTTTTTTAAGTTTTTCATTATTTTTCCCTCTATTTGTTTTTTTGTTACTTAATTAATATTTTAAAGAAATGTCTAATAATAATAATACTATTGTACTATCTGACAGAACATATTATTCTATTTAATAGAATTATTATGAAGTCTAACAAAAATGTTATTGGTGTTGATGCAGTAAACAAAGCTTTGGAAATTCTAAATTGCTTCACTGAAAAAAATGAAGCTTTAACTATAACCAAAATAGCTAATATTACTGGAGACCATAAAAGTAGAATTTCAAGAATATCTAAATCACTTGAAAATTTTGGATACATTAGAAAAATAAAAAGTGGTGAATTTAAAATTGGTCATACAATCCCAAGATTATTTGAAATTTATGAGAGTAGTTTTAATTTAAAAAATTCTATTAAAGCTGAATTAGATTTCATATCATCCAAAACAAGAGAGACGGCAAGTTTTTTTGTTAGACAAAATGATGTAAGAGTATGTATCCAATCAAGTTCACCCAATAAATCAATAAGATACCAAGAGGTTATTGGAGGTAAAAAACCTATAAACAAAGGTTCAAGTGGTCATGTCTTGTCAGCTTATAATAATTTAGAAATCAAAGATAAGGATGATGTTTTAAAAAATGGATATGCTATGACTTTTGGAGAAAGAGATTCAGAAATGGCATCTATCTCAGTTCCAATATTTAGAAAAAAAAATCAAATTCTTGGTGCATTAACTATTGCAGGTCATATTTCTAATTTTAATAAAAAAAACTGTATTAGCTTTCTAAATGTTCTTAGATCCTCTAAAGTTAAAATTGAAAAGAATTTAATTCAAAGTAAATAATGTTAAAACAAATCAATCAAATTTTCACAATAAAATTTATTTCTGTTTTAATTATTTCTTTTCCTAGTGCAATTATTGCTGATTATTTTAATATTCCTCTAGCTTGGTTTTTGGGCCCAATGATTGTCACATCAATTGCTGCATTATCAGGTTTAAAAATTATCATGCCTAAAGTTGTATTAAGCTTTATCTTGATAATCTTAGGTTTGCATATTGGAAATTACATTGATCAAAATTTATTTAATCAAATAAGTAATTGGATTTGGACTTCACTAATTATGCTAATCTATATAATAATTAGTATTTTAATTGTTGCTAAATACCTTCAAAAATTTGCAAGTTATGGTGAAAAAGCTTCAATATTTTCAGCAGCTCCCGGTGCATTAGGTCCTCTAATGATTTTAGCTGAAAATGAAAAAACAGATTTATCTCAAGTTGCAACTTCACACTTAATAAGATTGATAATCATAATAACTGTAATTCCATTTATTATAGTAAATAACACTGGCAACGATGTTTTATTAAATGATGACTTCAATTATTTAGGTCAAAATCACTTAAATTTAATTTTACTTATTTTTGCATCGTTATTTTTTATTTTTGTTTTTGATAAAATTAGAGTTCCAGCAGCTTTGCTCTCAGGTACATTATTTGCTTGTGGTTTGTTACAAATTACAGATATAGCATCATATAAATTACCAGATGAAACTATAAATTTTTGTCTACTAATCCTTGGTTCTTCCGTTGGGTGTAGATTTGCAGAAAAAACTGTTAAAGAGATAGCTAACAATTCACTTCATAGTATTGTTGCAACAACTATATTGGTGGCTTTGGGATTATTCGCAGCTTATGTTGCAACTTTTTTTGTTGATACAAATATTTTAACTTTAATATTATCTTTTAGTCCTGGTGGAATTTATGAGGTAGCAGTGATAGCAATTGCTTTTGATCTAGATCCAGACTTTGTCGCTTTTCATCATATAATAAGATTACTTTTTATACTTTTCACTGTTCCTGTATTTTTAAGAGTATTAGAAAAAATTAAGAAATAGTTTCAGAAAGTCTTTCAAAAACTTTTTCTGGAGATAATTTTGATAACTCTGGAGCTTGTATTGCTTTAAAGTTTTCCCTTTCAATGCTAACTTTAAAAGGAGTTGTGTGAGATCCAAACAATGCAATTCCTTTTGACCCTAAATGGGCTGTCATATGAGCAGGTCCAGTATCATTAGCCACAACAAAAGAGCTATCTTTAATCAATGATGATAGCTGAGATATGTCTAAAGCTTTACCATTATCTAAAACACAAACTGCATTAATACTTGATGCATCTTCAATTTCACCAGGTCCAGGTGCAATAACTACTTTAAATTTATTTTCTAATTTTTCATTAATTATAGAAATTAAATCATTATAATAAGGCCATTTCTTAGAGATTAGATGAGGGGAGCAAAAAGGAAAAAGAACAATATATTTTTCCAATTGATGGTAATTTTTTATTTGAGATATATCTGATGGACTCCATGAAAAATCAGGACTTAAAGTGTGACTGGTATTAATTCCAGAACTTTTTAATTGATAATCAAATCTAGATAAAACTGAGTCTTTATCAAAATCTTCTTTTGTAGTTCCTTCAGGTAATGTGGTTTCGGTAGATGACCATGTATCTTTTGTAGAATTAGGAAATAATATTCTTTTATAAAAAGCTGTTCTGCTAGAGTTTTGTAGATCATAAACTTTGGTGAATTTATATTTCTTAATATTTCTCATCAACGAATATAAATAGATGAGATTATATTTTGGTAATCTCTTGTCCAATATAACGTTTGAAATATGTGGATTTTTTTTAAATAAATCAAAATATGCCTTTGTTGTTAATAAATGAACTTCATCATCTTTATGATTTTCAGAAATATCTTGAATTGCCCCACAAGCTTGGGCTATATCACCCAAAGAGCCATGTTTAATGATTAAAATATTAGCCATATTAATAACAACTTAACATAGTATATTTTTTTATGAATAAAATTCTAGTTGAAGTATCAGTTGGTGAATTATTAGACAAAATTTCCATCCTAGAAATTAAAAAAGAAAAAATTAAAGATCCTGAAAAACTTAAATTTATATCTAACGAACATTCAATTCTAAAAGATCAGCTAGAAAAAAATGTTAAAACAGATGAAAAATTAGAAAAACTATTCCATGATTTAAAAGAAATAAATGCAAGATTATGGGTTATAGAAGACGATAAAAGAGATTGTGAAAAAAATAAAGACTTTGGTGATAAATTTATAAGATTATCTAGAGATGTTCATTTTTTAAATGATGATCGAGCAAAAATTAAACTTGAGATCAATAATCATACTGGATCAATTATTAAAGAGATTAAAGAATATACTAGTTACTAAAAATTTTAGGAAACCAATCTTCACGCATTAAATCACCAGTTTTTAAATTAATTTCATCAAATGGTGGGGACGTGGGTCCTCCTCTATCAATATACCTAACATCATCAGCAATAAATCTCATTGAAAATGCTCTTCGAGATTTAGAACTGTTATTTCCAGTCGAGCCATGTACGGTCTTAAAATTAAACAACACTGCATCACCTAAATTAAGTTCTGGGATTAAAATATCTTTTTCAAATTTTTCTAATGGAGGTAAATCCATAAAAGAGTTATCGTCTTGATACCAAGATCTATTATTAGACCATTTTGTAGGTCTAATTAACTTTTGCCATTTATGAGAACCTAAAATCAATTTAAGGTTATTGTCTTTATCAACTTCATCTAAGGGTATCCAGAAACTTCCTGTATCACCTCCATCAACACAATAATAAGGCATATCTTGATGCCAAGGTGTTTCTTTATGTGTGCCAGGGTCCTTAATAAAAATATGTTCATGAAAAATTTGAGATGATTTAGAATTTGTTGCTTCAGTAACAATCTGAGCTCCAGGTGAATTAAAAATACAATCTTTAAATTCTTTTATTCTTTCCCAATTACAATAATCTTCAAAAAATCTACCATTGTTATCATCTACATTCTCTCGTCCATGTTTACTTGGGTTATCTAAAACTTTTTGAAATCCTTTTCTTAATGGTTCAATCCACTCTTTAAAAATGTCTTTTACAATTATAACTCCAAGATTTTGGTAATCTTCAATCTGTTTTTTTGAAAGATGCATTTAAAATTTTACTGGAAACTATATTTTTTTTCTAAATACTTTATTAAATTATGAATCAAAAAAGTCATAAATAAATAAATTCCACCTGCTACAATAAATACTTCTATAGGTTTAAAAGTTGTTGAAATTATATATTTTGCAACTCCTGTTAAATCCATCAAGGTTACGGTGCTTGCTAACGATGTCCCTTTCATCATTAATATTATCTCATTCCCATAAGCAGGTAATGATTGTCTGATAGCAATTGGAATTTGAATTTTATAAAAGATGATTTTACTTGATATGCCTAAACTTTTTCCAGCTTCAATAATGCCTGGTTTAATAGTTTGAAATGCTGATCTTAAAATTTCAGACGTATAAGCGCCTGTATTTAATGCAAAAGCAATAATTGCACACCAATATGGTTCTTTCAAAATCACCCATAAAAATGTTGATCTTAAATACTCAATTTGACCCAAGCCAAAATAGATAATAAAAATTTGAACTAGTAAAGGTGTTCCTCTAAATACATAAGAATACGCATATGCAAATTGATTGATAAAAATATTCTTACTCATTCTCAAGATTGCAAAAAATAAACCTAGAAACATTCCAACTATCAAAGATACAGATAATAATTTCAGTGTAATTAAAGTAGCACTAAGTAGTTTAGGTAGACTAGTGATCATTAAATCAAAATCCATTAATACCCCCTGCTATACTTTGCTTCTAATCTATTGATTAGTTTCATACTCAAATAAGTTAATAATAAATACAAAACTGCAGCAAAAGAATAAAAAAATAATGGATCTCTAGTAGATCCTGCTGCAATATAAGATTGTCTCATAATTTCAACTAGTCCTGTGACTGAAATAAGAGAGGTATCCTTTAAAGTAATTTGCCAAACATTACTTAAATTTGGAATGGCTAGTCTTAACATTTGAGGTAATATTATTTTATAGAACTGCGCAAATTTACCTACACCCAAAACTTTAGCTGCTTCGAACTGACCCTTGTCTATTGATTGAATAGCACCTCTAAATACTTCGGTTGAGTATGCACCAGAAATTATACCAATTGCCATCGAGCCCGTAATAAATGCATTAATTTCTATGTATTCAAAATAACCAAAGATAGATGCCACATACATAATCGCTCCACTGCCTCCAAAGAAGAATAGATAAATTACTAGAAGTTCTGGAACACCACGGATAACAGTGGTGTAAAAATTTCCTATTAGATTTAAAGATTTATATTTAGATAACTTTAATGGAGTAAAAATTAACGCAAAAATAAAACCAATTAACATCGCTGTAACAGAGACAGCTATAGTCATTAGGGTTGCGTAAAATAATTCATCACCCCAACCAGTTTTGCCAAATGCGAGAAGTTCCATATAGATTGGCGACTATATATTATAGTCGCCAAGTCTGAAATTAATTACATAGAAGCATCGAAACCAAAGTGCTTAATAGCAAGTCTGCTAATAATTCCTTGTTTTCTAGCTTTATCAATTGCTTTGTTGAAGTCTTTTAGAAGTTTAGCGTCTCTTTTTCCAATCGCATCATCTCCACCTTGTCTAACACCAACACCAACACCATTACCAAATGCACCACCTGAAAAAGTTGGTCCAACTAATACAACTGGTTTTCCTGATTTGTCAGCATAGTCTGTAAATGCAACAGCTCGAGCTAATGCAACATCGCATCTTCCAGATGTTAAATCTAGATTTACTTCATCTTGAGTTTTGTAAGTTCTAACATTAACACTTCCTACATCACCTGACTCTAAAAAGTTTTGGTGAATAGTTCCTGTTTGAGTACAAACAGTTTTTCCAGCAAGTGCACCTGTTAAAGTTTTAAGAGCTTTTTTAACAGCAGATCCACCTAAAGTTAAATTAACACCTTCAGGAGTGTCTACACCTTCTAGACTAGAACCTTTCATAACTGCAAGCGAAGCTACTTCATCAGCATAACCTTGAGAAAAAGTGATTGTTTTTTGTCTTTCAGCAGTAATTGACATACCTGCCATAATTGCATCGAACTTTCTCATCAATAAGGCTGGAATCATTCCATCCCAATCTTGTTCAACGATAGTACACTCATGTTTCATGATTGCACAAAGTTCGTTTGCTAACTCAACCTCAAAACCAATAAGATTGCCTGATGCATCTTTAGAGTTCCATGGTGGGTAAGCACCTTCAGTTCCAATTTTTATTTTGTCAGCGTAAACATTTCCGATAACTAATAAAGAAGCAAGAACTGTTAAAATAGTTTTTTTGAATATATTCATTATTTTCTCCTTTAATTTGGAAGAAGTATTTCACAATTTTAAAAATTAAAAAAGAAAAATTAATGGTTTATTGATGAAGAGAAATTCCAAGAACAATCAAAACTAGGTATATAAACTCTAGATAATTTAGTATTTCCAAAATGATGGTTAAATACATTTAGCCAATTATCAACTTGTTTAGGTTTTTTATCTTGACTGCCCACCTGAGCAGTAATCACACCTTTTGGTTTTAATATTCTGATCATTGAGTCCATATTTTTAGCAGCAAGATCTATGCAAAATTGATCGTCATTAAGATCAACGAAAATGTGATCATAAGTATCATCTTCAACTGATGTTATGCTTTTAAATGCATCACCCCACACACATTTCACTGAATTTTTTTCTGTAGCTTTGTTGCCTATATCTCCAAGATGTTTGCTACAAACGTCCACAACTTCTGGATCAAGCTCAAACCAGTCTATAAAATTAAAATTTTTAGAAATGCACTCTCTTGCAACACCACCATCACCACCTCCAATGATTGCAGCTCTTTCGTTGTTTTTATTTAAATGAAGACCAGCGCCTACAAAAGTTGAGCTGTATAAATGTTCATCAGTTGCAGCGACTTGTATTTCTCCATCAATAAATAATGATTTACCAAATTGTTCTAATTCTAAAATTTCAATATGTTGACCGACTTTTGATTTAAAATCTTCAAGAACATCGTTTACTACATATGATTTTTGTAATCCTGGCGAACTATAAATGTCATGATAAAGAGATTTTGTATCTCTATTAAATTCTTTTTTAACAATTCTTTTATGAGCAAATTCTTTTTTTATTATATCAATTGCAACTGATGGGTTAACTTTTCCACAAGTAAAAAAATCAAAACTAATTATTCCTTTTTCGGGAAATGTATGAAAACTGATATGGCTTTCTGCTAATAATGCTAAAATTGTAAAACCTTGAGGCTCAAATTTATATTTAGAAATATTAAGAATTGTTACATCAGCTGCTTTTGCAATATCATTAATAACTTTTTCAAACAAAGAAGGATCGTATTCTTTGATAGTTCCAATAATGTCTAGAGTTATATGCTCTCCAACTTTAGTCATTAATTATCCTCTCTTATAGTTTTTTGCTTTGGATAATACTTTTTTCATTTCTTTTATCGAAAGAATTTTAGGCCTACCCAATTTTAGGCTCGTTATATACTGAAGTGATATATTTTCAACCTCTTCAGCTAGCTCAAAAGCTTTTGGTAAATTTTCTTCGAATGCAATCTGACCGTGATTGCTGATTAAACAAGCTTTTCTGCCCTTTAAAGCTTTTAAAATATTTTTAGATAATTCTCTTGTTCCATAAGTTGCATATTTTGCACATTTAATATCGTGACCTCCTGCCATAGCAACCATGTAATGAAAAGATGGAATGCTTTTCTTGTGAGTAGCAACAGCCGTTGCATTAGTTGAATGAGCGTGAACTACAGCTTTAGCCTCTTTTTTATTTAAATAAATATCTTGATGGAATTTCCATTCTGAAGAAGGAATTCCTTTTTTTTTATCAAAATTTCCTTTAAGTGAAACAAAAACTATATCGCTACCTTTTAATGATGAATACTTTTTTCCAGAGGGAGTGATTAAGAAACCATCATTGTATCTTACTGATATGTTGCCAGATCTAAGAGCAGATAGCTTTCTGCTGTTAAGCATTTTGGAATATTTGATTATTTCAGCCTTAATTTTCTTCATTAAAAAAAACTTGATTTTAACTTAATTTAAGATCAGACTACATGAAGAAAAAAATGACTGATACAATTAAATATTTTCTTGAAGAAAGTAAAATGCCAAAGACTTGGTATAATATAGCTGCAGATCTTCCAAAACCCTTGGATCCAGTTTTACATCCTGGCACTTTAAAACCAATAGGACCAGATGATTTAGCACCATTATTTCCAATGGCTCTAATCGGGCAAGAAGTTTCTCAAGAAAGAGAAATTGAAATTCCTGAGCCGGTAAGAGATATTTATAAACAATGGAGACCTTCTCCACTTTACAGAGCAAGAAGATTAGAAAAACATTTAGATACTCCTGCAAGAATCTATTACAAATATGAAGGAGTAAGCCCGTCAGGAAGTCACAAACCAAATACAGCGGTTGCACAAGCTTTTTATAATAAAGAAGAAGGTACAAAAAAAATAACTACTGAAACAGGTGCAGGACAGTGGGGAACCTCACTTGCTTTTGCATGTAAGTTATTTGGAATAGAGTTAGATGTTTATATGGTTAAAGTAAGTTTTGAACAAAAACCATATAGAAAATTAGTAATGCAAACATATGGAGCAAGATGTGTTGCAAGTCCATCAGAAGAAACTGATAGTGGAAAAGCTATATTAGCGAAATTTCCAGATAGCTCTGGTAGTTTAGGAATAGCTATTTCAGAAGCTGTTGAAATGGCAGCAAAAAATCCTGATACAAAATATGCGCTTGGCAGTGTGTTAAATCATGTGTTGATGCATCAAACTATCGTTGGAAATGAAACATTACTTCAAATGGAAATGGCTGATGACTATCCTGATATTTTAGTTGGATGTACAGGTGGTGGTAGCAACTTTGCAGGATTAGTTTTTCCATTTTTAGGTAAAAATTTTAGAGAAGGAACAAAAACAAGAGTAATTGCATGTGAACCAAAATCATGTCCTTCACTTACAAAAGGTAAATTTGTTTATGACTTTGGTGATACAGGAAGATTAACACCACTAATGAAAACACATACTTTAGGATCACAGTTTATTCCACCAGCAACACACTCTGGAGGATTAAGATACCACGCTATGGCACCAATGGTTAGCCATCTTAAAGAGCTTAATGCAATAGAAGCAAAAGCATATGGTCAAAAAGAATGTTTTGAAGCAGGCGTTAACTTTGCAAGAACAGAAGGAATTGTTCCTGCTCCTGAAGCTACTCATGCAGTCAAAGGTGCAATTGATGCAGCATTAGAGTGCAAAAAGAATGGTGAGTCTAAATCAATACTATTTAATCTCTGTGGGCATGGTCACTTTGATATGAAGGCTTACGGTGATTTCTTCGAAGGAAACTTAGCTGAAGATAAATTTGACCAAGCAAGTGTTGATAAAGCTTTAGAAGAATTGCCAAAAATTGCTTAATTTAAAAAATTGAGTCTCATAAAACCATTTAGCGGAATAAGACCTAAAAAAAAGTTTGCAAAAGAAGTTACTTCTCCAAACGTTAGTTATATTGATAATTATAAACCAAATAAAAAATTAAACTTTCTAAATTTATTAAATACTTCCAAAATCAATAAATCAAAAAAAATTCTTAAAAGTCTTAAAGATAAAGGCATTATTCAGCAAGATGCATCAAATCATTTCTATTTATATAGAATTACATACAATAATAAGAAGTTACTTGGGATAGTTGGAAAAATAAATTTAGATAATTATGATGACAAAAAAATATTAGGTCATGAAGAAACTTTTGTTGAAAGAATTAAAAAAAGAAAAGAGCAATTATTAAAATTCAATAGTCAAATAAGCCCTATTTATACTACATACAAGAGTACTCCAAATTCGTTAAAAAAATTAAAGAATATTTTTAGATTTAAATCAGATTATAATTTTAAATCCAAAGATAAGTGTAGGCATGAACTTTGGGTTGTTAATAAATTAAATAAAGTAAGATTACTTAAAAATTATCTAAAAAATATAAAAAAAATATATATATGTGATGGACATCATCGAATTCAAGCAATGTTAAAAAGTAAAAAAAAAATTGCTCCTATGATAATTGCTTTTCCAGATAGCCAAGTAAACATATTGGATTACAATAGAGTTGTAAAAACCAACCTAAAATTTGAGAAAATTAAGGAAATAATTTCAAAACACTTTTCTTTAAAAATATCTAAAATGAATAAGAAACTTAAAAATAACCAAATTGAAATGTATGCAAATAAAAAATGGTATACAATTAAGCCTTTAAAACAATCAAAAGAATTAGATGTAACAATATTAAGAAAATTAATATTAGATAAAATCCTGAAAAATAAAAAAAATATTGATTTCGTATCAGGATTTAAAGGTAAAAAAGCCTTGGAAAATTTTGTAAATTCTAAAAAGTATAATTTAGCATTTAGGTTATATCCTACAAATATTTCACAAGTTTTATCCTTTGCAAAAAAGAAAAAATATATGCCACAAAAGTCTACGTGGTTTCACCCAAAACCACTTGATGGATTAATTTCTTCCAGAATTATTTCTTAAATAATTCTTTTAGACCATTAGATGATGCTTCAGAAATACCTTTTTCTGTTATCAAACCTGTTACATACTTTGCTGGAGTAACATCAAAGGCAAGATTCATTGCTTTACTTTTTTTAGGGTAAATTAAAACTTTTTTGATCTCATTATTTTCATCCACTCCCTCAACATGAGACAGCTCTTCTGAATTTCTTTCTTCAATTGGGATATTTTTACCTTCTTTAATTTCCCAATCGATAGTTGAACTTGGTAATGCTACATAAAAAGGCACATTATTATCATAAGCTGCTAATGCTTTTAGATAAGTTCCAATTTTATTACAAACATCTCCATTAGACAAAGTTCTATCAGTCCCTACAATACACATATCCACCTCTCCTCTTTGCATTAAAATTCCACCTGTATTGTCAGCAATTATAGTATTTGGTATTTCTTCCTCATTTAATTCATAAGAAGTTAAATTTGCACCTTGGTTTCTTGGTCTTGTCTCATCTACCCATACATGAACTGGAATGCCTTTTTTATGTGCATGATATATGGGAGAAGTAGCTGTTCCCCAATTAATAGTTGCTAACCATCCAGCATTACAATGAGTCAAAATATTAACTGTATCTTTCTTCCTATTATAAATTTCCTCAATTATTTTTAATCCATTGATACCTATATTTTCACAAAACTTTTCATCTTCATCACATATTTCTTTAGCTTCATTTAAAGCAACATCTAAGGTTTTGTCACTATCAATCCCTAATAATTTTTTCATCATACGATCTACTGCCCATTTCAAATTAATTGCTGTAGGTCTTGATTGAATTAGTTGTTCTGCACTTTTATTTATAAATTCAGGATTATTATTTTCCTGGATTGCTAAAACTACTCCATAGGCAGCAGTTCCACCAATTAAAGGTGCCCCTCTCACCTCCATAATTTTAATAGCATTTATTGCATCTTTGACTGATTTGAGATCTTTAATTATAAATTTATGTGGAAGCTTTGTTTGGTCAATTATCTTTACTACACCACTGTCAAACCAAATTGTTCTATACTTTTTTCCCTCTATTTTCATTGAGATAAAACTCTACCAGCTACAGATTTAAGTTTATCTATCGTCTTTTGAGTTCTTTTTTCTGGAACTGTAATTATTGCAACATCTAAGCAATTATTTGTTGGATCTTTTGGATCAATATAATTCTCAAAATTATCAATTAAATTTTTAATCATCACCTTAGCTTTTTCAGCATTGCCTAAAAGAACTTTAATAACTTGCTTAACATCGACATTTTCATGGTCAGGATGCCAACAATCAAAATCAGTCACCATTGAAACAGATGCGTATCTAATTTCAGCCTCTCTAGCGAGTTTTGCTTCAGGCATATTAGTCATACCAATAACATCTGCTTTCCATGATCTGTATAAATTTGACTCAGCAAGTGTTGAAAATTGAGGCCCTTCCATTACAACATAAGTTCCATTTCTTTTATAATCTATGTTTGATTTTTTTATAGCTTCTTCACAAGCATTCATCAATCCGTTTGATGTTGGGTGAGCCATTGAAACATGTGCAACAATCTCATCATCAAAAAAAGTTTTAGTTCTTGCAAAAGTTCTATCAATAAATTGATCTACAATAACAAATTTACCTGGTGGTAGATCTTCTTTAAGTGACCCTACTGCAGAAACAGAGACAATATCTGATACCCCTAATTGTTTAAGTGCATCAATATTTGCTCTAAAATTAATATTAGATGGAGAAATAAAATGTCCTCTTCCATGTCTTGGTAAAAAATAAACTTCTTTATTATTGTACTTTGTTTTTAAGATTTTATCTGATGGTTTTCCCCAAGGAGTATTTAAATCAAGTAATTCTCTGTCTTTAAACTCTTCAACATCATAAAGACCACTTCCACCAATTATTGCTAATTTATTTGTTTTCATAATAATTAAAATATATATTTATATAGATTAGATTATTACTACTTATTTTAAAAATACTAAAATTGAATAAAAATTTATCTCAAAATCAAATTAATACTTTACTAAAATATTTTAGTGATAAACAGTTTAATGAAGCAGAAAAATATGCAATTATGCTTTCTAAAGAATTTCCAGTAGATCCTTTTATTTGGAAAGCATTAGGAATAATTTTTAAGGAAAATGGTAAAATTTCAGAGTCAATAAGTGCAAATAAAAAATCACTCAAATTAAATCCTAATGATGCTGAGGTTCACAACAATTTAGGTTTTGTTTATCAAGAAGAAAAAAATTATGATGAGGCTAAACAATGGTATGAGGAAGCTATCAGATTAGAACCAAATTATATAGCCGCACATCATAATTTAGGATCAATTTACCATCTTAAAAAAGAATACGATAAAGCAGAAATAAGTTTTAAAAAGATAATTAAAATTAAACCAGATTATTCGCCTGTATACAATAATTTAGGAAACAGTCTTGTAAGACAAGGTAAAATTATTGAAGCCGAAGACTGCTATAAACAAGCTATTAAATTTAATAAAGAAAATCCTGAAGCTTATAATAATTTAGGTATTGTTCTTCTTAGGTTGGATAAAATTAAAGAAGCAGTAACAGCCTCTGAACAAGCATTAACGTATAAAAAAGACTATCCCGAAGCACATTATAACCTGGGTTTATGTTTCCAAAAATTAGGTAAATTTGATGAAGCATTAAAAGAATATAAAAAATCTTTAATGATAAAACCTGATTATGCTAGTGTTGAGAGTAGTATGCTTGATTTGTTAAAGCATATGTGTGATTTTAATATTAATGATAAGTTAATACACTCTTCGTCTCGTCTTGGAATTTTAACAAAACCTATTCAACCATTTTCATTATTATCATGGGAAGATAATGCAGAACATCATTATCTTCGATCTAAAAATTATATTAAAGAAAATTTCAAATCAAAACAAAATAATATTTTAAAAAAAGATCAAAATCTATCGAGTAAGCTTAGAGTGGGTTTTTTTAGTGCTGATTTTCGTGATCATGCAGTTATGTATTTAATTTCAGGTTTATTTCGTGAATATGATAAAAAAAAATTTGAGTTTTTTTTGTATAGTTTTGGAAAAGATGAATCGTTAAAATGGCACAATTTATTAAAAAACAATGTAGACAAATTTACCGATATTACAAATCTAGCATTTCAAGAAATTTCAGAACTATCCAAAAAAGATAATTTAGATATAGCGGTTGATCTCATGGGTTATACAAAAAATAATAGACTTGGAATTTTCAAAAATAGAATTGCTCCAACACAAATAAATTATCTTGGATATCCAGGTACAATAGGTGCAGAATATTTTGATTATATCATTGCAGATCATATTTTAGTTCCTCAAGATCAAAAAAAATTTTACTCAGAAAAAATTATTTATATGCCTAATTCGTATCAACCTAATGATAATGAAATTATAGTTCCAGAATTGAATACAACAAAATCTGATCATGGTTTGCCAAAAGAAGGGGTTGTATTTTGCTGTTTCAATCAAAATTATAAAATTGGAATAAATGAATTCAATATTTGGATGAAAATATTAAAAAAAATTGATAAAAGTGTTTTGTGGCTTTTTAATTCAAACAAATGGGCTAAAAATAATATTTTTAAACAAGCAGAACTATATAATATTAATTCATCTAGAATTATTTTTGCAAATAGTCTTCCACATCTTGAACACATAGAAAGACAAAGACATGCAGATATTTTTTTAGATACATTTAATTATAATGCCCATACAACAGGTAGCGATGCTTTGTTGGCAGGATTGCCAATTATTACAAAACAAGGAAGTCAATTTGCTGCACGTGTTGCTTCTAGTTTATTATCAGCTTTAGATCTAAATGAGTTAATAACTTATACTGATGGAGAATATGAAAAATTAATATTAAATTATGCCTCTCAACCAATAAAATTAAAAGAGATTAAAGAAAAACTGAAAAGAAATAAAAATAATAAACCACTTTTTAATACTCAAAAATATACTCGTGATTTTGAATTTGGTTTGAGTAAAGCTCATGAACTTTATTTAAATGGGGAAAAACCTAAAGATATTATAGTTAATAGATTTAGTTAATCAAAAAAAATTATGATAAAAAATTGTTAAAAAAATGCCAATGAATATAAAAGATTTTATTAGATCAATTCCTGATTACCCAAAAAAAGGTATTTTATTTAGAGATATAACTACATTAATTAAAGATGAAAAAGTTTTTTCAGAAACTATTAATCAAATTGTTGAAAGATCAAAAAATTACAGTTTTACAAAAATTGCAGCAATAGAATCTCGTGGCTTTGTATTTGCATCAGCAGTTTCTTATATTTTAAAAAAGCCATTTATAATGCTGAGAAAAAAAAATAAATTACCTGCAGATGTTCACTCAGTTAATTTTGAACTTGAGTATGGAACAGCAACAATCGAGGTGCATAAAGACTCTTTAGATGAAAATGATAGTGTACTAATTATAGATGACTTAATTGCAACCGGAGGCACTGCAGAAGCAGCAGCTAAACTAGTTGAAATATCTAAAGCTAAAGTTTCTGCATTTGTGTTTGTAATTAACTTATTTGATTTAGGTGGATCTGATAATTTAGTGAAAAACAATTATAATGTTGAAAATCTAATTGATTTTCCTGGACATTAATTGGTAGCGGGAAGTGGGATCGAACCACTGACCTCAGGCTTATGAGTCCTGCGCTCTGACCGACTGAGCTACCCCGCCATTCTTAATTATTTATATCGTCTTTATCTTGTTGTCACAAGTCTGTCACAGCCTGTCATAAACTTAGGAGACCTAATGTCAACAATAAGAAAACGAAGTAATAAATACCAAGTTCAAGTCAGAGTTCAAGGACAAAAAATCACTAAATCATTTAATAATTTAACTGATGCTAGAAGATGGGCTGTCTTTAATGAAAACAAAATATTATTAGGAGCTGAATTACAATCACTTAACAAAAAAATATCTCTCAAAGATTTAATCAATAAGTACATTGATGAAGTAACACAGCTCAAGAAAGGTCATATTGTTGAAACACAAAGACTAAAGAGATTGTTGAAAGAACCTATGGTTAATCAAAAGGTTTACCAATTAAAGACTAGAGATTTCTTAGAGTTTAAACAAAGAAGAATTAAGGATGGGAATAGAACTTGTGCTTATGATTTAGTGTTGCTTCATCATATATACAATACTGCAATCAAACAGTGGTGTTATCCTATACCCCATAATCCACTATCTAATATTCAAAAGCCCAGATGTAATCCCCCAAGAGAGCGAAGGTTAAATGATAATGAAACTAAATATATTCTTAACCATCAATTTAAAAACAGAAACATGAACAACATCATTGAGCTTGCAATTGAAACTGGCATGAGAAGAAGTGAAATACTATCTATTACTAATGATGACATTAAGGATAACTGTATTTATTTATCTGATACTAAAAACAATAGCCCTAGAAAAATACCCCTAACTACAAAAGTAAAAGAGATAATAAACAAATCAATTCTTCCCTACTCTATTAGTTCAAATGCTGTAAGACTTAATTGGTATAGGATGACTAAGAGAGCTGGTATTGTTGATTTACATTTCCATGACTTAAGGCATGAAGCAATATCAAGGTTCTTTGAAAAAGGATTATCTATCCCTGAAGTTAGTTTAATTTCAGGTCATAAGGACGTTAGGCAACTAATGAGATATACTCACCTTAAGATTAACAATCTAATTAATAAACTTAATTAATAAGAGGTACATATGCTCCATGGGGGGGGTATAGGGGTATGTATATGTTGCTTATATAAAATTGGTAATAACTGAATGTAAACTAGTTACATATGAAATTATCTATTTCAATTGTAGCATCATTTCTATGAGACTCTAACGTGTGTAATCCAAATGTTCTTGTAATCGTTAGATGGTAAGACTTTTTATTTTCATTAATAGGTAAGAATTTAATAAATTTTAATTTAACCAATCTCCCTTTTTTATTTTTGAGTTTTAAATCTTTATTAAAGTCTTCATTAATATATTCTTTGTCTATTCTGTTATAAAAATAACCATTAAAAGCTGGCCTTCCATTAATTGGTGTATAATTATTAAGTGTAAATTCTTCTTTCTCACCACCAAATACAAATGTAGCTTTTCCATAAACATTAGAATTCCATTGGTCAAGTTCTCCAATTTTAGCCTTCTCAAATATCAAGCTGCCCCTAGTGTTTTCAACTAAGTATGACACTATTTTACCAGACTCATTAACATAAACTAAATTTAACAAGCAATTAAAGTTTTTAACTTCGGCAAATGCTGAAAAACAAAGGAAGATATTTAAGAACAAGACTAATAATAATTTTTTCATATTAAATTTTTATTCCTATGAAATCTACGTATTCCAAAGAATCGGTATTAATATAAAATATTCTTTTTCCTTTTTTTAATAGAAAATGATTTTTATTACTTAAATTGTGGCTTCCCATTATTTCAAAATCTGAGTACTCATAATCATGATGAAAATAAGCTTCGTGCCAACCAGAAAATATATCATTTAAAGTTACGTCATTTGCAAAACCAGGTGTAAGTTTATTCTTTTTCAATAACTTATCTTCATCAAAATCATCTTCGGGAGTTTCATCATGCTTTAAATCAAGTTGGTATTTATCAAATTTTATAACTGCTTCTTTAAAAGTTCCATTTGGTGACGTAAATCCACACAGCCTACAATGATTTGGGTTTGATTTATAACTAAGATAAATTTTTTTTTTAGATGGAAAAACTTTATCGAGAGGAATAAAGGATTTACTGATACTTATTTTTGAAAGTAAACTAGAGGAAACGAAACCTAAGTTTCTTCCTTTAAAATCAACTTTACTTTTTATTCCATTTTCAAAAAAAGACTCCTTGGCACCAAAAAATTTAATTAGATATTCTTTAAGAGTCATTTCCATAATATTTAACTATCTATAATTTAAAAGATTAATCTTAAAAGTTTTTTCATTTAATCTTAATTAATTCCGCATTAGCTCCTATAAAAAAAATTTCAGTTGGCTTAACATCAACTTCACTCTCCCAATCATTAACAGCTTGAGCAAACATATCAGGTAAATCATTAAATATTTTGTGAGTTTTTGATATAATATAGTATTCACCGTCCCATTTTCTAATAAGTCCTATTACAAATTTTTCTTTTGTATCAATAAATACAAATGCTTTTTCAGGACAAGCATGTGCCTCACATGCACTTGTAGTTACATATCTTCTATTATCATAATATTTAATTCCTGTTGGTGGGCCACCCAATAATCTTTCAATTGTTATGAATAATGTTCCTGCCGTTCCTGTAAATGAAGGATAGGTTTTATCTGCATAAATATTATCCTTAATTAGTTTTAAAAATCTTTTTTCTTTATCCCAAAATAATCCATTAGCATCTGAATATTCTTTTTGATTTTTAATCCATTCAAAACTTTGAGAGTGAGATGGGCTTGAAAATGTTAGAAACAAAACTGTAATTAACAAAAGTTTTTTCATATTATTAATATTTTTCAATAGTATGTTTACCTCTTAATCTTGACCCCTTTTTATCAAAATTAAATCGGTCTTTTTTAAAGTATCCACTATAGATGTCATATGAAAAGATTTTATCGCTACCAGTTTTTAATAGCATAACTCCTTCTCCATCTGCATAACCGTTTTTCATTTCACCAATATATTTTGTTCCAAAATTAAAATTCTGTATTTCTTCAAAGCTAGGATTTAATAATTTTTTTTTATCTCCAGGATTAAATTCTATTGCCTTATAATCTCCATCAACAATAATGTAGGCACCAATACAGTCAGTCCAATCAAATACATTGTCACCTTGGCATTTAGGGAGTGCAAAACTATTTCCACTCAACAACATACCTAGAGTCACAATCACTAAAAGTCTTTTCATTATTAAATCCTATATTTTTTTTGCCTTTTTCAAAACAATTTTTTGGCTGATTAAAAACAAACAGTCTTAATAAATATGAATCATGCATTGGATTTCCAATCTTTTTTCATCCTGTTTACGTTTCTTTTCATTATCTTCCTTGTTATCACGTGGACAGCTCCCTCGGAAAAGGATTGGAACCACTATCAGTAACTACAAGTTACTTACTTTCAAAAATACAACCAATAAGGAGCTCTAATTAATGGAAATAAACGACATTCATAAGTACTGTCACGTATCAACTTTCATCTCATATGGTAATTCCACACCAGTTTATAAACAAACTTTTAAATTTAAAGTAAGCCCCAATACTCATCACAGTCTATTATTAGATAAGATAACATCACTGTTAAAGAACAATGGTTTCAAGGTGGAGTTTAAATCTTGAAGCGGTTTGCAATCTTTATTTCCTTACATTTATTTTTATTTTTATTAGTTATTGCTTACCAAGCTCAAGCGGATGATGAGGAATGGACTATAGATAAACATGAAACATTATCTTATGCCAGGGTTAGTGGTGAGGTTACCCATGGTGATAATTTAAATTTTTGGATTAGAAAACAGGATAATTGTGAAAAAGTTTACAATACATTTACTGTTTATACTTACGAAAAACCAGGAGACATTAAGCAATTATTAAATAAGAATATTCCAATTAAGATAAATGGTGCCGATATAACAGCATCAGTTCAAGATATAGCTCCTTTTTTAATGGGTTATAGAGTTCATCTTAGCTTAGGCTCATATCCTATTAAGGAATATATTTATTTTCTTAAAGAATTTTATGATGAGTTTCAAAAATATGAAATTCAGATTGTTGATGGGTTAGATTTTAAAGCATCTAAATATTTTGATATTCAAATTAATAGTTGGAAATTGGATAAACTTGTACCTTCTGTTTTAGAAGCTCATAAGAAATGTAAACAAATAGATAATGTTGATTCATAAACACTACTTTTGACAACAATAAATTATCTTCCTTTTTAGAAACAATAATGATGGTGTTAATTGTGTTGTTTATTATTTGTTATCAATGCTTTTAGTGTTGTTGAGTGAGGGTCTACTTTAGACATAGGTATCCATATATCCCTTATGAAGATGATATCTTTTAAGTAACTTATTTAACAATATGTAAAAGATATTTTAAATGGGAATAAGTTATTAACAATATTACTGTGTTAAAGATTCTTTAGTTGATATTTAAGAGATGTCCTCTCTTAAGACCTTGTAAGATATTATATAGATAGAGTTTAATACTACCAAGAGAACATTAACCAAACACTTATAGAACAATCAATTTTATTCACAAAAAAATTGATAATTAAATAATTAATCTAGTACTTGAAATTATTATATACATACCTAAATATAATATTGTTAACCTTCTCAAAAAATAAAAAACTCTCTTACATTTATGGACAAAACTAATCTGCCGAAAGGTTGGAAATATGAAGTATTTGGTAAAAAAGAAAATCCAATTGCAAATTACTATTCAGCACTAACTGATTATGGAGATATGATGAAATTCTCCGACATAACACGCCCTAAAACTAGCAATTTGTTTGAAGAATTTGATGACTACATAAACATCAAAAAAGAAGACTTAAAAGAAATTACTTTTGAACAAATATTATTTTTCTTAAAAAATATAGAACCAAAAGAAAATCAATCAAAAAAAGATTGTTTAATTCAATTATTAAATAAAAATCAAATCAAATATGAGGAAGGACTTTGGGATGAGCTCATTTAGTGTTGCTAATTCATTTATAGAACAATGCACAGATTTAAAAATATTAAAGCATGATGAGAAGATAATCTGCATGTTGGTTGTTACTGATAAATCATATGTTTATATTGAAAAATACTACTCTGAAGAAAAACTTGACTCCAGTCTAACAGTTGAAATATTTAAATCTCAAGAGAGAGCTAAGGTTAATTATGATTCTATAAAAGCATTACTATTCAAAAATATTGTAGATAATTTAAAGTTTGAATTTAAAGAATTCGCTAAATCACTCAGAAAAGAAAAAATTTACTTTCATAAATGGTTTCAAAAAGGTGGAGTTATCAACACAAGCACTTATTAAGTGTTAATCATCTTCAATAGCCAACTTAAACCTTCGAGATTAATTTTACTTTTGTGATATAGATAGAATCAATGAAGAAAGTATTTAAATTAGGAGAGTTTTTCAGTGGCCCTGGTGGTTTAGGTTTGGGTGCTAAACTAGCTAATAATAAATTTAAGAATAAAGATATATCATTAGAGCATTCTTGGGCCTCTGATTATGACCAAGATTCTTGTGATACTTATAGTTTTAATATTTCAGATAAGAATATCTACTGCACTCCTGTAGAAAAATTCTTCTCATTAATTGATAATAAAAAAATTAAACTTCCAAAATTTAATGCCTTTGCTTATGGCTTTCCATGTAATGATTTTAGCAACGTTGGTGAGCATAAAGGGTTTAAGGGCAAGTTTGGCCCTCTTTATTCCTATGGTGTGGAATTAATGAACAGATATAAACCTGATTGGTTTTTGGCTGAAAATGTTTCAGGTATGTCTAGTGCTAATGACGGAGTGGCTTTTAAAAAAATACTTTCTGAATTAGGTAACTCAGGTGATGGGTATAATTTAACAGTTCATAAATATAAATTTGAAGAATATGGTATTCCCCAAGCACGTCATAGAATAATCATCATAGGATTTAATAAAAAATTTGGAAATGATTTCTATTTTAAAGTTCCTAAACCTTCAAAAAAAACAGTAACCGTAAAGGAAGTATTAACAAAACCATTTAAAGCTAATGACCCTAATCATATTTTTACAAAAAATTCACAACAAGTAATTGAAAGATTAAAGCATATTAAACCTGGACAAAGTGCTTTCACTGCAAAACTTCCAAAATCTTTAGCTCTAAATGTTAAAGGTGCAAAGATAAGTCAAATTTATAAAAGACTCCATCCAGATAAGCCAGCTTATACTGTTACTGGGAGTGGTGGTGGTGGAACACATATGTATCATTGGTCAGAACATAGAGCTTTAACAAATAGAGAAAGAGCAAGACTGCAAACTTTTCCTGATGATTTTATTTTTAAAGGAAATAAAGAAAGCCAAAGAAAACAAATAGGTATGGCTGTCCCTGTTGATGGTGCTAGAATTATATTTGAGGCAATATTGAATTGTTTTGAAAAAAATAACTATCAATCTGTGGAACCTAATATTAAGATATAGTCCTCATGTTCACTAATCACAAAGATTTTGGTGGTCCCTTTGGGAAACAATTCATTAGTGATGTTAATAAATACGAAGGATTAGAAATTGCCAGTGGTTATTTTGGTGTTTCGGCCATTGAGAAATTTAAAAGTAATTTATTAAATATTTCTAAAAAAGGATACTGTCGATTGCTTGTTGGTATGATTTATCATGAAGGTGTCAGCAAATCTCAAAAAAAGGCATTAGAAAATTTGAATGAAGAACTCAAAAAAATTAATGAAAATAGTGGAGTTTTTATTTCATTAAGACAGTTTCATGGAAAAATTTATAAGTTTAAAAAAAATGATGATGAAAAAATTTATGTAGGTTCATCAAATTTTTCAGACAGTGGGTTTTTTGGAAATATAGAATGCACCTCAGTTATAGATGAGCAAAAATCAAAAAAAGAAATTAATAAATTCCTTAATCATCTTTACTTTGGAAATGAATTTACAGCTCCTTTAAATGAGGTTGAACTTTTTGTTAAGAATAGAAGAAAAAAGAAAACAAAAGACAAACTAAAAAATTACGAGATAAGAGAAGAGCTTTTTCCTAAAACTGAAATAACGACTAATATAGACATCAAATTAAGAGTTGATGAACAGCCGCGTTCATCTCTTAATCTTTATTTTGAGAAAGGTAGAAAGAATAGAATAACTGGTAAATATGCACCTAGACCATGGTATGAGGTTGAAATAACAACTGAAGCTAAAGATAGAGTTAAAGATTATCCCAAAGGTGAGTTTACAGCATATGTAAAAGACGAAGATAAGTTTTATGAATTAAAAATGATTACTGCTTCTGCTAATTACAAAGCGATTACCACTAAAGATAATAGAGAAATTTTAGGAGAGCTTATAAAGGGAAAACTTGAAAGAGAGGGATACCTTGAAAGATATCAAAGGATTACATTAGATACATTAAGAAATTATGGAAGAGATTTTATTTCTCTAAAAAAAATAAAAGATAAAAAGTATTATCTAGAATTTTAATTTAAATATTTTTCAAAACAAACTATCTAATAAGTTCAAATTTATCTTTATAGAAATCCCAATCAAAAATATCTGTCACAACTCTGTCACAATAGTGTTTAAGTATTAGGCATTTATAAACTTACAGGTAATGATAAATGATGAGTTTATTAAGAATTTTCAAGGGTGAACCACTGACCTCAGGCTTATGAGTCCTGCGCTCTAACCAACTGAGCTACCCCGCCAATATTTCTAGAAGACTTATAATATAAATCTTTATTGTTTCAATAAACTTTTTAGGTAAGATTTTAACTAAATAACAAAATAAACAATTAAAGAACTTATTACAGTTACTAAAAAAATTGAAAAAATAAATCTTTTTTTAAAAGTTCTTTTTTTATCTAATCGAACCCTATTAAGTAAAATGTTTACGTTAGTTGTTTTATAATTGTTTTTTTCTATATCTTTATTTGAGACATTATCTGAATTTAATAAAGTTATTTCTTGATCGTTTTTTTTCACAAAGCTATTTAAACAGTAATTATTTATAACTTCAAACTAATTAAAAAAATAATTATATTTTCTTAAAATTATGTGACTTTAAAGGCTTTAAAAGTAATTCAGCTGGATATTTTTCCTTTTCAATTTCAATATAAAGATTTTTATCAACTAATTGTTCGTTAGAAAGTTCAGAATTTATATAACCGAATGATAAATTTTTATTATAATTAAAGGAGTAGTTTCCAGATGTCGTTTTTCCAACAATTTTGTCATCTAAATAAATTGGTTCTTCTTGAAGTAAAAGTGGTTTTCCAGGTGTGCTATCTTTTAAAACTAACATAATAAATCTACGCTCTAATTTTTTATCTCTAATTTTAAGTAATTTTTCTTTTCCTATAAAATCAAATGGTTTTTTATAACTAATTGTAAAACTTAAACCTGCTTGATATTGATTTTCCTCTGGTGAAATATCATGTCCCCAATGTAAAAAACCACTTTCCATTCTCATTGTATCCATCGTATGAGCTCCACAATGAGTAAGCCCAAAGTCTTTTCCAGTATTAACAATTAAATCATATATTTCTTTAGCTTTTTCTTTTTGAATATAAAGCTCATAACCAAGCTCACCAACATAAGACAATCTTTGAGCCCAAACATTTATTGAGTTTAATTTAATATTTTTACTTGTCCCAAATTTAAAATTTTTATTTGTTAGATCTTCATCGTTAATTTTTGATAACAAATTTCTACTTTTTGGTCCAAAAATTCCCAAACATACTAGTTCATCTGTTACATCTTTAAATTCAAAATCTTTTGATAAATGTTTAAGTATATAAGCCTTATCATGAGTTCTAACAGCTGCTGAACTTATTATTCTAAAATGATTTTTTGCAAGACAAACAACTGTTAGATCTGCTTCAATTCCAGCTCCTTCATTAAGCATATGAGTATAAGTACATTTTCCAATTTCATTTTTAATATTTGCAGTACATAATCTTTGTAATTCTTCATATGCCTTTTCACCTTTAATTTCATATTTTGAGAAAGGTGAAAGCTCATACAATCCTACATTTTCTATTGTATTTTTACATTCATGCTCAACTGATGGATACCAATTTTGATAATTAAAACTATATTTGTATTCTGGTTTAGTATTATCTAATGCATACCACATTGGTCTTTCATACTCACCTGATTGACCAAAACATGCACCCATTTTTTTTAACTCTTCATGGTATGGGAGTAATCTTTGATCTCTTGAGGTCTTGTGTTGTTTATATGGCCAATGCATATCATACAAATCTCCCAAAGATTCTGTAACTCTATTCATTATAAATTTTTTAGAAGAGTGAAATTTTTGAAATCTTTTAATATCTAATGAATACAAATCTTCATTCATATAACCATTAATCATCCATTCTGCTGTAACTCGCCCCGCTCCACCAGAACTTGCAATACCAATACTATTAAAACCACAACACGTATAAAGATTGTTAACTTCTGCTGTTTCCCCTAATAAATATTGAGTATCGGGTGTAAATGACTCTGGTCCTGAAAAAAATTTTCTAACACCAGCTGTTTCTAACATTGGTAATCTTTTAAAAGATTTTTCTAAATAGGGTTCAAAATGATCAAAATCATCTGGAAACTCTCCAAAAGAAAAATCATTAGGGACTATTCCCTTTTCTTTAAATGCATTCTTTGCGCCTGGCTCAAAAATACCGACGAGCATTTTTCCTGCATCTTCTTTTAAATAAAGACAATCATTATAATCTCTAAGAACTGGTAGATCTTTTGGTAAATCTTTCATTGGTTCAGTTATTATATAAAAATGCTCATTTGGATATAAAGGAACGCTTACACCAATATCCTCTCCAATTTGTCTAGACCACATTCCAGTTGCAAGCACTACATACTCACAATCTATTTTACCCTCTTTAGTTTCAACACCAGTAATTCTATTGTTTTTTACTAATATTTTAGTCACTGGTGATTTTTCAAATATTTTGGCCCCTTCCATTTTTGCAGCCTTAGCCAACACATTTGTAACTCCTACCGGATCTGCCTGACCATCTTCAGGCATATAAACACCGCCCAAAATATCTTGATCATTAATTACAGGATATAAATCTCTAACTTTTTGTTTATCTAAAACTTCAACATTTACATCAAAAAGTTGAGCAGAGGTTGCTTGTCTTAATAATTCTTGAAGTCTTTCTTTTGAACTTGCAACAGTTATTGCTCCATTTTGTTTAAGCCCTGTTGATAGTTCAGTTTTTTCTTCTAGTTCTTTATAAAGATTAAGTGAATATTTTCTTAGTTTTGTTATTGTTGCTGTAGCACCTAATTGTCCAACCAAACCTGCGGCATGCCAAGTAGTACCTGATGTTAGTTGATCTCTTTCAAGAAGAATTGTATCTTTCCATCCAAATTTTGCTAAATGATATGCAACTGAGCATCCTGCAACCCCTCCTCCAATAACTACAACTTTAGAACTATTGGGCAGTAGTTTGCTCATTTAAATAATTAATAATTTTTTTAACAAATTTAGATTTTAAAGTTTGCTGACTTAGCATCTTTATAAAAAGCTTTAACAGTTTCTATAGTCAATTGATCAAAAGATTTTCCAAACTTTTCAATTTTTTCAATTGTTGAAGGTGGAATTGTAATTATATCACAACTAAGTTGTTTTGCTTGGGTATAATTGTAAGGTTCTCTCACACTGGCCCATAAAATCTCAATATTCTTAAATTTTTTAGCTAGTTTAATGCTTTCTTTAAACTCTGGAACTGGGTCCTTTCCAGTATCTCCAGCTCTACCAGCAAAAATTGAAATAATTACTTTTGTTTTCTTATTTAATAATTTTAAGATTCTCTTAGTTTGTTTTGAGCTATATATTGCTGTGATATTTAATTTAATATTCAAACTATTTAATTCTTTAATAATTTTACCCATAAAAATACCCTTTGAATTTGTAATAGGAATTTTTACATAAACATTTTTTCCCCAAGTATTAATTTTTAAAGCTTGTTCTTTCATATTTTGATAGTCATCAGCAAAAACCTCAAGGGACACTGGTTTGTTAGGACAAATTTTCAAAATTTGTTTTGAATAAGATTTGTAATCTTTTGCACCAGCTTTTTTCATTAAGCTTGGGTTAGTAGTAAATCCTTTGACAATCTTTTTTTTATTAAATTTTTTAATAAGGTTTAAATCAGCGATATCACAATATATTTTAGTCATTTTTATATTTATCTATAATTCATATAGTAAATTTTGAATTAATTAATTATATATTTATTTTTTGAAAAATCTTCAATACAATATATTACAATAAATTATTAACATAACTAACATTCTTATTGCATTTAGAACAAGTTATATTGGTAATCCATTAGTTAACTATAAATCAAAAGTTAAAAAGTAAATTAATTTTTTACAGCTATTTCTGGGGGGACATATTCGTGTCCAAAAACATCAGCTACAGCCTTATAGGTTACAAGACCTTTGTGAACATTTAATCCAGCTAAAAAGTTTTTATCTTCCCCTAAAGCTTTTTGATAACCTTTGTTAGCAAGTTTGACTAAGAAAGGTAAAGTTGCATTGTTCAATGCTATTGTTGAAGTTCTTGGAACACCACCTGGCATGTTTGCAACACAATAGTGAACTACATCATCAACAATATAAGTTGGATCGCCATGAGTTGTAGGTTTGCTTGTTTCTACACACCCACCTTGATCAATTGCAACATCTACAATTACTGATCCACGTTTCATCAACTTAATCATTTCTTTGGTAACCAATTTTGGAGCTTCTGCTCCAGGAATTAAAACTCCACCAACTAATAGATCTGCTTCAGAAACTAATTTATTTAAATCAATTTTATCACTCTGTTCAGGAATGATTTTATCACCAAACATTTCAACAAGTTGTTTTAATCTTGCTTCAGACTTATCAACGATATGAACTTCTGCTTGCATACCGGTTGCTATGACTGCTGCATTTTCGCCTACAACTCCACCACCTAAAATAACAACTTTACCACCAGCCACTCCTGGTGCACCACCTAATAAAAGTCCTCTTCCTTTTTGATTTTTTTCTAAGCAATGTGCTCCGGCTTGAACAGACATTCTACCTGCAACAGCACTCATTGGTGCGAGTAAAGGCAATCTTCCATTATCATCTGTTACTGTTTCATAAGCTATATTTATACTTTTAGATTTGATTAAACCTTCAGTTAATTGTTTAGCAGCAGCCAGATGAAGATATGTGTATACGATTTGATTTTCTCTAATCATATCCACTTCAACTTTTTGTGGTTCTTTAACTTTAACTATAATTTCTGTATCATTAAAAATATCAGCAGCAGTATTTGCAATTTTAGCACCTGCATTTGTGTATTGTTCATTTTCAAAACCTGCTTCAAAACCACCATTGTTTTCAACGATAACTTCATGACCCTCTGAAACTAAAGTTTTAACACTCTCTGGGGTAAGGCCTATTCTATTTTCTTGTGGCTTGATTTCTTTAGGTACGCCTATCTTCATAACACTTCTCTCTTTGTTAATTGTTTAAAAACTAATTAGTTTTTTTGGTTTTTTTGATAGTTAGTGATACCTGTTCTCAGTTTATCAATAATTTCATCAATATGTTTTTCCTCACAAATAAATTGTGGAGCAATAATTAAACAGTCACCAGTTGCTTTAAAGTTTACTCCAGCTTCGTAACAAGCTTTAAAACATTCATAACCTGCTTTGCCTGGTTTAGTATTTAATTTCATATCAATTCCACCCATCATTCCATAGCCTCTGATATTATCTACAGACTCTAAGTCTTGAAGAGAGAATAAACCTTTTTGAAAATAAGGTGCCAGATTTTTAGCCCTATTAAAAATATCATCTTTTTCAAAAATATCTTGAACAGCTAATGCTGCAGCTACCGCAACAGGAATTCCTGAATAAGTATATCCATGAAATAGTTCTACAGCACCTGTTGGTGAAGAGTCCATTACTGCATCATAAATATAATCATTACATGCAACAACACCCATAGGTACAACACCATTAGTTGTAGCTTTAGCCATTGTCATAATATCTGGTGTTACACCAAACTCATCTGCACCAAATTTAGATCCAGTTCTACCCCAACCAGTAATGACTTCATCAAAAATTAAAAGTATTCCATGCTTGTCACAAATTTCTCTTAGTTTTTGTAAATATCCTTTTGGCGGAACTAGAGTTCCAGTAGATCCTGCAATAGGTTCAACGATACAAGCAGCAATATTTTCGCCACCAAAGTTTGCACAAATAGTTTCAAGATCATTTGCTAGATAATCACCTGTCTCTGGTTGACCGCTTACAAATTTATGTTCTGGTAAATGAGTGTGTCTAATGTGTTGAACACCTGGCATTAAAATACTTGCAAATGTTTTTACATTATTAACCATTCCACCAACTGAAACACAACCAATGTTCATTCCATGATAGCCTCTTTCACGTCCAACAAATCTAAATCTTTGTGCATCCCCTTTTGCTCTATGATATGCAACTGCAATTTTAATTGCCGTCTCTACTGCAGTAGATCCACAAATTGTAAAAAACATTTTGTTTAAATCACCTGGAGTATGTTTTGCTATTCTTGATGCTAATTCAAACGATCCACCAAAACCTTGTTGAAAAGGTTGAGCATAATCTAAAGTGTCTAATTGTTTTGTTACAGCTTCTGTAATTTCTTTTCTTCCATGGCCTAAAGGATTACAAAATAATCCTGAGCTTGCATCAATTTGAGTTTTTCCATGGTGAGTTTTAAGATAAACTCCTTTTGCTTCAGTAATTAATCTTGGGTTTGCTTTAAAATCTTTATTAGATGTAAAAGGCATCCAGTGTTCATTTAATGAATTTGGAACTGAAGTTCTGTTTTCTGAGCTCATAAAAGTTTCTCTCTTTATATAATTAATTTTGTATTTTTTAAATCTATGGCCTCTTTAGACTAAAATAAATACTTTAAAAGAATAATATTGACACAACTACAGATTGTAACTTTAGTATCTTTTTTTGTTTTACATAGCTCTAAAATTGAATTTTAATAAGACTAATTTAATTAAATTAACAATAGGATAATAATGAAAAAAATATTAAGTTTTATTCTTGGGTCTATCGTTGCTCTTAACCTTTCTATGTCAGTTGCAAATTCAGCTGCTAAAGAAGTAAGAGTTGCATTCTTTCTAGAATGGCCAACGCCAAACCAAGAAGATAAAGTAAAAGGTATTTACGAAAAAGCTCTAGGTGTTCCAGTTAAATGGACTAACTTTTCAAATGGTGGTGCAATGACTGATGCTATGTTAGCAGGAGATATTGATATTTCTTACTCACAAGGTTTAGTGCCATTCATAAACGCTGTTAAGTCAAAAGCTCCTTTAAAACTTGTAGACATTGCTATGGAATATGGAATGGGTGGAACAACTTGTGTTACATCTAATGCTTCTGGAATTACAAAAGCAAATGGCTCTGAGTTAGAAGGTAAAAAAGTTGCTGTTCCACTAGGAACAATGGCTGAATACGTTTTTGACGAAAGTATGAAAGTTGTTGGAGCTGACAGATCTAAAATGGATGTTATTCAAATGGACCCTGAAGAAGGTGCTGCTGCATTAGTAAGTGGTGACGTTGTTATGGCTTGTCTATTTGGTGGTAACTCTATCAAAGCTGCAACTGCAGTTGGATCAAGACTTTTAACTGTTCAAGAAGCTAGAGATGCTGGTATCTTAGGTATCGATATTACATCTGTAACTGACAAGTTCATGAAAGAAAATCCAGGTATGTTAAGAACTTTCATCGAAGTAACTCACGAAGCAAACGCTAGATACGCTTCTGGTAAATCAGATATGGGTGTTATAGCAAAAGATGCTGAAATGAAACTTGGTGATATGAAAGAAACAATCGGTGGATTTAAATTTCTTTCACCTTCAGAAACTGAAAAGTCTATGACTTCTGGAAATCTTGCTGGTTTCTTAAAAGGAATGGATACTCCTAACGGAGCAGTTGATACAAGCTTTTTACCTCTATAAATTTTTAGAGCGTAAAATAAATTTTAATAGGCGCCAATTAGAAATAATTGGTGCCTATTTTTTTAAAATATTCTAATATAAAGTATTCTTATGAGTGATTTAGTCTCACAAAATCTAAACATGATTTTTAAAACTCCTAAAGGAGAAACAGTTCACGCATTGAAAGATGTAAACTTTACTTTAAAAAGAGGAGAACTTTTAACAGTTCTTGGCCCTTCTGGATGTGGGAAAACTACTTTGCTTAATATTACGGCAGGATTTTTAAGACCTACCTCGGGACAAATAATATTGGGCGGTAATGAAATTAATGGACCGGGCGTTGAAAGAGGAATGGTATTTCAACAAGGAGCTCTATTTGAATGGCTAACTGTTGCTGAAAATGTGAATTTTGGACTTCGAATGAAAAAAGAAGATCCAATTGAAACTGCAAAAAAAGTTGAAGAATGGTTGGGAATTGTGGGTCTTAAAGGATTTGGTAATACCCCTACCTATCAATTGTCAGGTGGTATGCAACAAAGAGTTGCTCTTGCAAGATGCTTGATCAATGATCCTGATTTAATTTTAATGGATGAACCACTAGGAGCTCTTGATGCACTTACTAGAGAAAAAATGCAGTGTCTAGTTTTAAAAATTTGGAAAGAAACTGGAAAAACAATTATTTTAATTACTCACTCAGTAGAAGAAGCACTTTTACTAGGCGAGAGACTTTATGTAATGGCACCTAGACCTGGAAGAATTCATAAAGAATATAATCTGCCATTTGCATCAATGGGATTAAAAGAAGATTTAAGAGATATCAAAAACTTAAAAGATTTTATAAGTAAAAGAGAAGAGATTTTAACCATGATTTGGAACATGGAAGAGGAAATAATGGGTAAGGATATATAAAATGTTTACTCAATTTATCACCTTTGCAATTATTGTGGCCATCATTGGCTGCATTATGTATGGCCGAAAACTTATTAGAACTGAAAAAGTTGATGCAGTTTTCGGAAACCCTGAAAGAGCTAAAGGTGGTACGCACTGGATTATTGTAGGAAGTAGTGTCATTTTACTTACATGGCTTTATTATTCATGGGATATAGCTAAATCATTTTATCCCCAATCAGCTAACGAATTATGTCAAGTTGGTAAAGTAAACGACTCTTTATTATCATTAAAATATTTATTCCCAATTGAAGAAAGAGAATTCAAAAGTACATCAATCATTAAAGCTGAAAATAAAAATATAACTAAACTTAAAAATGAAATTCAAAATTCAAAAGATATAAGTGAACAACACAGATCTTTTTTAATTGGATTAATTGATAAAACTAAATCAACTATTCCATTATTAACGAATGAAAACTTACTTGAAAATCAAACAAAAATTAAAATTTCAGAACTTGCTGGTAAAATTGATCAATTATCTAATGAATTTAAAAAAGAAGATTATCCTTATGAAACTTCAGAACAACGAAATAAAAGATTAATCGATGCTCAAGCTGAAGGTGGTTGGGGTGCATCTGGAACTGCTGTAGAAAATACAGTTGAAGTTCCAACAATTCCCAAAACAAATAAGGGTTTAAAATTTGATGCTGCCGCTCAAGAATTAAAAGTAATTAGTGATGAGTTCTTTAAGCTAAGAAACCATAATTTTCAGTACAAATCAGTAATGAAAGAAATCAAAGATGATGTTAAAGCATTTAGAAAAGCAGCAGATGATAGTGAAGAAGTGGCTTCAACATTAGCTAAAGATGTTCTTAAAATTGCAAGACGAATTGAATATGCAAGTATTTTTCCACCAAACACATTGGATGAAATGCAAAATTCTATACTTACATTTGATGAGGTGCAAAAAAATGAACAAGGATCTTTAAGATTAGTTGATATCCTTTTATTTCCAGCAGGAACCATTGTATCAAGTGGCCCAAATTGCTCTGAACAAGGTTCTGGTAGATGGCTACCCAAACCATCAGATACATTTAATAAATTTATTCTTCTATCAAAACCAAGTGTTGGATTTAAAAATATTCCACTGCTTTGGTTTGAAATGATGGATGTAAGTAAAATTATTGGTTTTGTTTTACCTGACTGGATTGCAGATATAATACCAGGCAAATATCCTGTTCATAATGAATTTGGTGTAGTTAAGCCTAACTTTAAAAGTAAAGTTTTAAGTGTAGTATCAGGAGAGTTTAGTCTATTTAAAATTCCAATTCCAATGGGTCACATATGGGACTCTTTTTTAAGAGTATTGTTAGGTTTAGTGATTGGAATTATTTTAGGAGTTCCTCTTGGATTGTTTATGGGCTTAAATAGATTTGCTAAAGGCTTTTTTGATCCATTAATTGAATTATATAGACCTGTACCACCACTTGCATGGGCTCCACTTATTATATCGGTACTTGGAATTGATAATGTTGGAAAAGTATTTTTACTATTTATGGTATCATTTTCTATCATGATTATCTCAGCTAGGGCTGGGGCATCTGGAACTCAATTATCAAAAATTCATGCATCACACTCATTAGGTGCTTCTAGATGGCAAATTTTAAGATATGTAATTTTTCCTAACTCCTTACCAGAAATTTTAACAGGTGTTAGAGTTGCAATTGGTATGTGTTGGGGAACATTGGTTGCAGCCGAGTTTTTAGCAGGTACTACTGGTATAGGTTTTGTTGAAAATGTTGCTAAAAAATACTTCCAATATGAAGTTATCTGGATCACTATTTTTGTTATGGGAATGTTAGGTTTATTGTTTGATGTAACTTTAAGAAAACTTATAGACAAATATATTCCATGGCGTGGTAAAGGGTAATAGTGAAAACCCCAATTCTTAAAAAAGAAATTATAAAAATCTTTCAAAAATATGGTCTCAGTAAAGATCATGCTTTAATTTCTGCTAATGCATTAATTAATGCAGAATTAGTTGGCGCTTATGGACATGGTTTATCCAGACTTAAAATGTACTGCGATCGTATTTCAAAAAAAGTAATTAATCCTAAACCTAAAATTAAAATAAATAAAATTTCTCAATCTATTTCACATATAGATGCAAACAATAGTATTGGTTTTGTAGCAGCAGATCTTGGAATTAAAACAGCAATTAAACATGCTCAAAAAACTGGAATTGGAATGGTGGCTGTAAAGAATAGTGGTCATTATGGATTATCTGGTTACTACGCGGAACAAGCTGTTAAGAAAAATTTAATCGCAATGATTTATACAAACGCACCACCAGCTGTCGCTCCCCATGGTGCTTTAAAATCTTTATTTGGAACAAACCCAGTTTGTTTTGGAACTCCTACTGGTTCTAAAATTCCTTTTATATTAGACACATCAATCTCAGTTATAAATAGAGGTAAAATTAGAGTGGCCGCAAGAAACAATCAAAAAATTCCAGAGGGTGTTGCTCTAGATAAATCAGGCAACCCGACAACTGATGCAAAAAAAGCTTTAGCAGGTGTTCAGCTTCCAATCGCAGGATTTAGAGGATCTGGACTTGCTTGGATGGTAGATATTTTAAGTGGTGTATTAACTGGTGGCAATCATGCAGGAAGAGTTAAAGATCCTTTTGATGATTTCTCTGGCCCACAAAATATTGGACATTTGTTTATTACTTTTAAAGCAAATTTATTTCAAAAAAATTATAATCAAAGAATTAAAGATAATATTCAAACAATTAAAAAACTTCCTAAGATTAAAGGTGTTAAAGAAATAATGTATCCAGGACAAAACAAGTTTAATCGATACAAACAAAATCTTAAAAAAGAAATCTCAATACCAGATATTATTAAAAAAGATCTAGAGACTTTGATAAATTAATAGGGATATAACTCCAAAAAAAGTAATTATTAAAGATAAAATAATTGTATTTTTAATAAATTGTCTTTTTTGTTTTACTCTAAGTTTTTTTTTAAGCTCATGAACACATAGATTTTTTTTATTTTTGACTTCATTTAATTCAGTATTATTTTCATAAGCTTCATCTAATGCTTTGCTCATAACAGGAGTTAATCACTGATAAATTTGTAATTAAATAGATTGACAGTTCAAATTGGGCAAAATTAATTTGCAAGAAGAGTTAGAGCACCTAAAGACACACACACTGTAGAAAAGATAATTGTTCTTTTAAATTTATCTTTTTTTTTCTGATCTATTATTCTTTGCTTAAGAACATCCACGTTAACTCTAGTGTTAATTACGAGAGAAGGGTCTTTAGCAACATCAGATGTTCTGTTTAAGCTTTCTGTACTCATTAATGATAATTAATCATGCATTAATAAATTTAGATATACTACCGTTGTCCAAAATGGGTTGACTCCTTTATTTGTATCGTTCAAATTGGGTTTTTTAAAATATATGAAGCAATTACCCAGTATATCCAATCAAATTAATGAAGATAAAATCTTTAAAATTATCAATAAAAATTTTAGTAAAATAGCACCCTATTGGTTTAAATTAATTTCTAGTTGGCTTATTCGTTCATACAATGTTTTTCAAGACATCGATAAATTCATAATTTTAATCTACTTCATTAATAAAGATTTAATTTTCTATAGAAAAAATGGATTAGTGATTGATTACGATACATTTTATAAAGATAAATCAATAGAAATTCCAAAAATAAATATAAGTGATATCTCAAATGATCTTCATATACCTAAAGAAAGTGTAAGACGTAAACTTCAAGAATTAGAGAAATCAGGAGTAATTAAAAAAACTGGAAAAAAGATTTTTGTAGATAGATCTGCCTTTACAGCTGCAAAAGCAGAACAAACTTTAAAAGAATTAAGTATCTTAATTAGTAAGTTTAATGAAATATTAGTGAAGGAAAAGATAACTAATAATATTTTTGATACTAATGAAATTTCAGAGTCAATTAAAACTAATTTTTCTTTTTGCTGGTATCAATTCTATAAACTTTTATTTATTTTTACCAATCGTTGGAGAGATAATGTAGCTGACTTAGAAACCTTAGCTATTGGGGTTGTGGTTCTTTTAAATACAGTAGGTAATAAAAGTTTTAAAGCAAAAGATTTAAATAGAAAAAGTTGGACAATGATTGCTCAAGGAGCTGATGATGTCGGAGTTAATGCTATGTCATTATCAGATATAACAAGTATTCCTAGACCTACGGTCGTTAGAAAGACAAAAAAATTAATTGAAAAGGGTTTTTTACATATTAATGAAAAAAAACTTATTACATTGAACATAAAAGGTTTAGCGTTAAAAAAGTTTACTACTTTGCAAAATAAAAATATGAAAAATTTAAGTAACTTTTTGTATAGAATTTTTAACCAGATTAAGATTACAAATACTAATTAGATTTCTTTAAAATATAAATAAAGATAAAACCAGTTATATACATAGTGAGTGCATAAGCTGCAGTTGGTATCACATAAGTAATATCATCAAACATCAATGTTGCAACAAACACTGCTAGAGTTCCATTTTGTAAACCACACTCTAATGCAATACATTTTTGTTGAGCTATTCCTGATACAAATTTTTTAGCTATAAAATATGCTATCAACATCATTACTACGTTTAAAATTAAAACAGCTAAACCTGCTTGAGCAAGATAATTTAAAATATTATTTTTTTCTTCAATCCAAATTGCAGCAAAAACAATTATAAATAGCCAGCCAGTTAATTTATTAATAATATTAATTTTAGATGAAATAAAGTTTTCAGCAAAACCTCTAATAATCATTCCAATAATAACTGGTACTGTTACAACTAATGCCATCTTTAATGCAATGCCTGTCATTGAAATATTTTTTGAAACAACTACTCCTAAAAATTCGGCTGAGTTAATGACAACAAATGGAACTGATATAATGCTAATTAAACTTACAACTGCAGTTAAAGAAATTGATAATGCTACATCTCCATTTGCAAATTTAGTTAATACATTTGAAGTAACTCCTCCTGGTGCTGCAGCAATAATCATTAAACCAACAGCTAATGGAGCTGAAAGATCTAATGCTAAAGCTACACCTAAGGCAACTATTGGTAAAATTACTAATTGAGAAAAAAAACCAACAAAAAAATCCTTTGGAGTTTTTAATACTCTTGTAAAATCTTTAACTGAAAGACCAAGACCTAGTCCTAACATAATTAATGCTAAACAAATTGGTGCAATCTTAGTTACGATTTCCATTAATAGTTTTTATATAGAAGTTCCTTTTATTAGCAAATTTAATTAAACCACAAATTGAAAATCTGTCATAACTTTGAAATAAATAGTGACAAACCTTATTAATTCATACTAAGTTTTAAAAATATTAACTAGAGAGAGGATATAATGAAAAATATAATGAAACTAGCTTCAATTGCTTTGGTTCTTTTATTTACATTGTTCGGATTAACAAACAAGGCTTCTGCTGCAAAACTTACTTTATATTGCAGTGTTGAAATAGATGTTTGTGAAATGCTGGAACAGGCTTATGAAAAAGAAACAGGCACTAAAGTTGCAATGACAAGAGCAAGTAGTGGTGAAACTTTTGCTAAGATTAAAGCAGAATCTTCAAATCCTAAAGGAGATGTTTGGTTTGGTGGAACAGGTGATCCACACCTAACAGCTGCTCAAGAAAATCTAACTGCAGAATATAAATCAAAACATTTTAATGATTTATTACCAGCAGCTCAAAACCAAGCTGTAAATGCAAACTATAAATCTGTTGGTATTTATGTTGGTGCATTAGGTTTTGGATATAACAAAGAACTTTTAGCAAAAAAAGGTTTGCCAGCTCCTAAATCATGGATGGATTTAACTAAACCTATTTATAAAGGTGAAATCCAAATAGCTAACCCAAATTCATCTGGAACTGCTTACACAACTTTAGCTACAATTATTCAAATTTTTGGTGAAGAAAAAGGTTGGGATTATATGAAGGCTCTTCATTTGAATGTGAATACTTATACTAAATCTGGTTCTGCTCCAATTAAAGCAACTGGAAGAGGTGAAAACCTAATAGGTATTTGTTTTCAACACGATGGTGTTAAGCAAACTAAAAAAGGTTTACCCGTTGTAACTGTGTCTCCTGCTGAAGGAACTGGTTATGAAGTTGGATCTATGAGTATTATTGCAGGTGCAAGAAATATGAAGGAAGCTAAAAAGTTTTATGACTGGGCTTTAAGTCCCCCGATTCAAACTATGGTTTTCACTTCAGGAAAATCTTTGCAAGTGCCGTCTAATACTAAGGCACAAGCTGATCCTGATGCTCCAGACTTATCAACTATAAACTTAATTGATTATAACTTTAAAGTTTATGGAGATAAAAGTACTAGAGCAGGCCTGTTATCCAAATGGGATAACGACGTATCTGTAATTCCTAGATAATATTAGGAATTAATGAAAGGACTCGTTATCTGTTGGATGCTCATAGGAGGATTGGGTTTCCTAATCTTTCCTTGGTATGTAACAGGTGACGGGTTTTTCTCTATTAACTGGATTAAAGAATATTCTTTAGAAGATTATGGTTCGGTATTACCTCAGGTTTTTATAAACCAAAAATATTGGCTTTTACCTTTAACTGCTCCCCTATTTTTTCCTTTAGCCACACTTAAATTAAGTCAAAATAATCCTCTTTATTCAAAGATTTTTTTATATTCTGGATTAATTGGTTTTTTCTATTTTTTTCTTCAAGGATTTTCAATCGGCATTAGAGGGTGGAATTTTGAAATTTTTCAATCAATATTTGGAGATGTAGAAAATCAGTTTGGAGTAGGATCTGGTGCGGTTTTAACCTGTTGTACATTTATCTTTTATATAACTCATGGTTTATCTTCAAGAGGATGGCTTAATGGTGATAATTTTATCGTTGGTAGTATTGGAAGTATCATCATCTTAGTTTCAACTTTTGTATTCTTCCCAATTTTTAGAATGTTTACAGTTGCTTTTAAAGGGACTGAAGGTGGCTATGAAATAAGTAATTTTTCAGACAAAATATTAAATAAAGGAATTTGGGGATTGGATTGTCTTTATAGCGATTATGCTTGTGGTGTTTTTTGGAATACAATTACAATGGGAACTCTTACAGCATTTTCATCAACAATTTTAGGATTAGCTTTTGCACTTTTAATCGCAAGAACTAGTTTTAAGTTTAAAAAAACAATAAGAATACTATCTGTATTACCAATAATCACTCCCCCTTTTGTAATTGGTTTGGCAATAATAATTTTATTTGGAAGATCAGGTGCAGTAAGTACTTTTTTAGAATGGGGTTTTGATATTGAACCTTCTAGATGGATTTATGGTTTACCAGGAATATGGTTTGCCCAAACTCTAGCTTTTACCCCTATTGCATTTCTAATTTTAATCGGAGTTGTTGAAAGTGTTAGCCCATCAATGGAAGAAGCATCACAAACATTGAGAGCTTCTAAGTGGCAAGTTTTTAAAACTGTTACTTTGCCATTAATGAGACCAGGTATAGCAAATGCATTTTTAATTGGCTTTATTGAAAGCTTGGCAGACTTTGGTAATCCATTAGTGCTAGGGGCAGAATATGATGTCTTATCTACAGAAATATTTTTTGCAATTGTTGGTGCACAATATGATGAAACAAAAGCAGCGATACTTGCAATGATTTTGTTATCAGTTGTACTCGTAGTATTTTATTTACAAAACCAGTGGTTGGGTAAAAAATCGTATATTTCAATTTCTGGTAAAGGCGATAGCGGTATGCATCCTGAGCTTCCAAAAAAAACTAAATGGGTAATTTATTCAACTGTACTTCCATGGGCATTCCTAACATTTGTTATTTATTTAATGATTATGTTTGGTGGTTTTGTTGAAATGTGGGGTGTAGATCATAGTTTCACCTTAAAACATTATATTGAAGCTTTTAGCATTGATTGGGTTAAAGAAAGAGGATTATTGTGGACTGGTACAGCGTGGAATTCGTTTAACACTACATTTGCGATAGCAATAATTTCAGCATTACCAACAGCTGCAATCGGTATTTTAACAGCATATCTTCTTACAAGACATAAATTTAAAGGTAAAAACGCTTTTGAATTTGGTACCATGTTAAGCTTTGCAATCCCCGGAAGTGTTATCGGGGTAAGTTATGTTTTTGCTTTTAATGTTCCTCCTCTTGAGCTGACAGGAACAGGAATAATTCTGGTAATTGCTTTTGTTTTTAGGAATATGCCTGTTGGGGTAAGGGCTGGAATGGCCTGCAATGAACCAGCTTGATCCTCATTTAGATGAGGCATCCTCAACTTTAAATGCATCTAGCTCTCAAACATTTAGAAACATAATTCTTCCATTGCTTAAACCTGCAATCACCGCATCTCTAGTATTTAGTTTTGTAAGAGCAATGACGGCAATTAGTGCTGTAATCTTCCTTGTAAGTGCAAATTATGACTTAGCTGTTTCATACATTTTAGGAAGATTAGAAAATAACGACTTTGGTCTAGCAATAGTATACTCGTCTGCACTAATAGTTGTTATGTTGTTTACAATATTGCTTATGCAATTAATAATAGGTAAACGTAAATTAGGAAGAAGAGATCAATCTGCAGGCATATTACAGGGAAACTTAGGATAATGAAAAAAGCTGAAGTAAAATTTGAAAATATTACAAAAAAATTTAATGAAACTGTAGCTGTTGATAATGTTAGTTGTATTTTTGAAGCTGGAACTTTAACTACTTTACTTGGTCCATCTGGATGTGGAAAAACTACATCATTAAGAATAATTGCTGGACTTGAGAGGGCTACAAGTGGAAAAATTTTAGTTGATAATGAAGACGTAACTATATTACCAGCAACTGACAGGGATGTTTCAATGGTATTTCAATCTTATGCCTTATTCCCACATATGAGTGTTATTGAAAATGTTTCTTATGGATTAAAAATGATTAACGTAAATAAAGAAGAATATACAGAAAAAGCATTAGAAACTTTAAAATTAGTAAATTTAGATGGATATGAAAACCGAATGCCATCAGAATTATCTGGAGGTCAACAACAAAGAGTAGCTGTCGCTAGAGCAATTGTACTAAAACCTAAAGTATTATTATTTGATGAACCTCTTTCAAATTTGGATGCAAAACTTAGAAGACAAGTTCGTGAAGATATAAGAGAAATTCAACAAAAACTTGGAGTAACAACAATTTATGTAACACATGACCAGGAAGAAGCTTTAGCAATATCAGATAAAGTTATAGTTATGAATAAAGCAGTAATTGCTCAACAAGGAAGTCCTAAAGATCTTTATAATTTTCCAAAAAATAAATTTGTTGCTAATTTTATTGGTGATGCAAATGATGTCGCTGCAGAAATTATTAACAAACAATCAAATACATATGAACTTAAATTAGCTGAAATGAGTGTAAAGATTGAAAATAACCAAGATTTAAATGGCAAAGTTAATCTAGCTTTAAGGCCAGAAAAAATTAAAATTAAAAGAGACAATAACAATAATTGTATACACGCAATAATTAAAAATGCCTCTTTTGTTGGTAGTAGTTATCAATATATTTTAAATTCTAAAATAGGGAACTTATATGTTGTTTCGGGAGATACAAACGACATATTTAAAGTAGGAGAAGAAGTGTTTTTAAGTATTGATGAACAAGATATTAAAATTTTAAATGAGTAAACTGACCACCTCTTTCATCGTAAGGGTCATATCTCAAACTTCTTAAGAATTTTTTAATATCATTCACAAGCAAATCTGGTTTTTCCAACGCAGCAAAATGGCCTCCCGCTGGCATTTCAGTCCATTGTTTGATGTTAAAAATTCTCTCTACGTAAGATCTGGGTGGCCACTCAGACATTTCAGCAGGAAATATTGCTGCTGCAGTAGGAATCTTTATCTTCTTAAAATTACTTGGAAATAATCTTCCACCCTCTTCTCTTCTTCCATAATAAATCCAAGTTGCTGTATCAAAGGTTTTGGTTAAAACATAAACCATAATATTTGCCAACAATTTATCTTTTGAATAAACGCTCTCAATGTTGTTGTCTTTTAAGTCAGACCAACCATGCATTTTTTCTAATATCCAAGCAGCAATACCAACAGGGCTATCCATCATTCCATAACTTAAAGTTTGAGGTTTAGTTGCCTGCTGTGTTCTATATCCATCTTGTATAATTTGATCTTTATCAAATCTGCTTTGCCATTTTTTTTCTTCATCTGATTGAGGACCATCTGGGTGGCGCATCGTAAGACAATTTATATGAATTGCTTTGCAAAACATCGAATGATCATAACCAAGCCAGTTCGCAATAGTTGCCCCCCAATCACCACCTTGAGCAACATAATTTTTATATTCAAGATTTTGAGTCATGAGCTTGTTAAATATTTCAGCCATTTTTCTTGGGCCAAGAGGTTTTGATGGTTTGCTAGAAAAACCAAATCCAGGTAAAGAAGGAACTATTACATCAAAAGAGTCTTTTTTATTCCCTCCAAATTTTTCAGGATGTGCAAGTTTTTCTATAATATCTAAAAATTCAATAACTGATCCTGGCCATCCATGTATTAATAATAATGGGACAGAATTTGGATTACTTCCCTTTTCTTTAATAAAATGAATTTCCTGTCCATCTATATTAGTAGTAAAGTTTGAAAACTTATTAAGTTCTAGTTGATGTTTGCTCCAATCAAAATCTTTAATCCAATAATCACACAATTCTTTTAAATAACTTTTATTGGTTCCATGATCCCAATTTTCTAAATCGACTATAGAGTTCCAAGGATAATCTTTTACTTTTTGATAAACCAAAGATATTTCTTTTTTAGTAAAATTAACGTTGAATTCTTTAATCATTTAATAAAATTTAGTATCTAAAATAATAAAATCTACTATATACATTTTTAAATTTAATTATAATCATTGTTTATGCTTTCAAATAAAGAAATCGTCTGTCCCAATAATCTGCTTGATGAAGCTCACAAAAAAAAAGGTGTAAAAGTTGCAGTTGTAAATGCTGGTAAACCATTGCCCATGCTTTCAGTTCAAGATGCAGTAAATGAAAATTTAATTGAACCTATTTTTATCGGAGACAAAAAAGAAATTCTAAAATGTGCAGAAAATTTGAAATGGGATATTTCTCAGTATGAAATTATTGATGAGCCTGTAGAAAATAATACTGCAAAAATTGCAGCAAAACTTGCTAGCAAAGGTAAAGTAAAGATAATTGTTAAAGGTCATATTCATACAGATGTACTAATGAAAGAAATTTTAAAACGTGAGTATAATTTATTAGGCAAAACTCGATTAAGCCATATTTGGCATATGACTGTAGAAAAGGATGATAAACCTTTAATCATTACAGACGGAGCTTTAAATGTTTTACCTAATGTAAAAACAAAAATGCATATTCTTAAAAATGTAATTAATTTTTCTAATAGAATAGGAATAACTAGACCAAAAATTGCTGTTTTATCTGCTACAGAGGAAGTTTTAGATAGTGTCCCAAGTTCTTTAGATGCAGCAGAAATAACCAAAATAGCAAAAGAAGAAAACTTAGAAGCTGATGTGTTTGGCCCACTTGCTTTTGATAATAGTATTTCAAAAAAATCAGCATCAATAAAAGGAATTAAAAATGTAGTAGCTGGTGAAGCTGATGTATTATTGGTTCCAAGTGTTGAGACTGGAAATGGCTTAGTTAAGATGATGATATATTTTATGGGTGCGTGTGCTGCTGGAGTTGTAGTTGGTGGAAAAGTTCCAGTTGTAATCACAAGTAGATCTGATGAAGCTCAGGCAAGACTAGCCTCTATTGCTGCTGCTGTAGTTGCTCTAGATTAATTCAAGGTATTAAAATGAGACCATTTGATTATATAAGTCTATATTTCCTAGTTATTATCTTGTGTGTTGTTAGTGTTAATTTTGGTTATAGATTGTATTTTTAAATCATTGAATAAAAACATTTTATACATTATTAAGAACCTCTTAAAATAAAGGAATTAAACAATGGCTATACAATATTTAAAAAAATCACCAAAAACATCATCAACTGACGACACAAAAACAACAGGTATAGTTCAAGATCTTTTAAAAAATATTGAGACTACAAAAGAACAAGGTTGTATCGATTTAACAAAAAAATTTGATAAATACGATGGTGATATTATTGTTTCTAAAGAAAGAATTGAAGAGATTAAAAAAACACTTGATCAAAAAACTAAAGACGATGTTCAGTTTTCATACGATAGAGTTAGAAAATTTGCTGAAGCGCAATTAAAAAACTATGGTCAGGATTTTGAAGTAGAGCTTTCAGAGGGTTTATTTGCAGGTCAGAAGCTTGTACCTGTAAACACTGCAGGTTGTTATGTACCTGGTGGAAGATATGCTCACATTGCATCAGCTGTTATGAGTGTAACAACTGCAAAAGTTGCAGGTGTTAAAAATGTAATAGCTTGTAGCCCACCAAAAGAAGGTGTGGGTGCTCATCCTACAATAATATATACGGCTGATTTATGTGGTGCAGATGTAATTTTAAACTTAGGTGGTGTTCCAGCTATTGCTGCTATGACAAATGGTTTATTTAATAACCCTCCAGCTGACATTATAGTTGGTCCTGGTAATCAATTTGTTGCTGAAGCGAAAAGAATTTTATTTGGTAAAGTTGGAATTGACTTGTTTGCAGGTCCTACTGAAATTGGAATTATTGCTGACGCTAAAGCAGATCCAGAAATTGTAGCTGTTGATTTAGTTGGTCAAGCCGAGCATGGTTATAATTCACCTTGCTGGTTATACACAACAAGCAAAGATCTTGCTGAAAAAGTAATGAAAAGAGTTCCTGAATTAATAGCCGAACTGCCAGAAGTTCCAAGAACAAATGCTGATGCTGCTTGGAGAGATTATGGTGAAGTTGTTCTTTGTGATACAGATGAAGAAATGGTTAAAATCAGTGATGAATACGCACCTGAACATTTAGAGGTACAAACAGAAAATCTACAATGGTTTCATGACAAATTAACAAACTATGGTTCATTATTTATTGGTGAAGAAACTACCGTAGCTTATGGCGACAAATGTTCTGGAACAAACCATATTTTACCAACTAAAGGTGCTGGAAGATATACTGGTGGTTTATTTGTTGGAAAATTTGTTAAAACTTTAAGTTTCCAAAGAATGACTAAAGAATCTACTGAGTTAGTTGGTGCTGCAGCTGCTAGAATTTCAAGATATGAAGGAATGGAAGCTCACGCTAGAACGGGTGATGTCAGGTTAAAAAAATATGGTTATTCAAACTAATAACTATTTTTTTGGTTAACAAAACTCTTAATTAAATCATTAAATTTATCTGGTTCTTCAAGATGTACGTTATGACTACAATCTTTAAAGATTTCTAGTCTACTATTTTTAATTTTTTTGTTAAGTGTATCAACTTGGTCAAAGTTATAAGCCGTATCTTTATCACCCCAAACAATTAATGTTTCATTCTTAATATCTTTTAAATTTTCTATACCTGACCAATTTTTCATCGCTTTAAGTGCATTATCAGCAGTCTCTAGAGAAACATTTTTAACTGCATTTGCACATAAATAATAATTTTTATCCTGGTCACCCTTTACAAACCATTTCTTTGGAACTCTTGAAAATGATACGGCTGCACCCTCTTCTTTTAATCTTTTTCTCGTTTCATCAATTGTTTCAAATCTTCCAGGTATTTCGCCAATAGATCCTGTTGCAAAACAAATTAATTTATTAACTCTGTTACCAACAATTTTAGTAATTTCTTGTACTATCATTCCACCCATTGAATGACCAAGTAAATTAAATTTATCTATTTTTTTTTCATCAATTAAGTCAATTACAAACTTAGCCATTTTATTAATTGAGTCTAATGATTGAACACCACTACTCTCACCAAATCCAGGTAAAGCTAGTGAAATTACTCTACAAAAATTTGAAAAAAAATTTTTTTGATTACACCACATTTCAGATGAGCCTAAAAAACCATGAACTAATACTAAAGGATATCCCTCACCTACATCATCAATATAAATTTTACTCATAATATTTAATTAATCATTTTTGTTATAATAAACAATGTTAAAAAACTCATAAAAATAATTATTGAGATATTAATTATATTCCAAATTTTTTTATTTTTTGCATATTTAGACAGATATTTTGAAAGATATCCAATTAAGAAAAAAAATAAAAAAGATGCAATTGATGCACCTGCTCCAAAAAGTATTTTTTGACTAATTATGAAGTTTTTTGAAAAATTTCCTAAAAAGAATACTGTATCAGAATAAACATGTGGATTTAAATATGTAAATCCTAGAGTTCTTAAAAAAATATTAAATGCTGTAATACTAGTCAAATCTGTATCAAAATTGACTGCTGTATTATAATTCTTTATTTTTGAATAAATAAAATGAAGTAGAAAAATTACTAAAGCTATATTGAATATTAATTCAACAATTGAATTAAAATACTGATTAAAAAATTGAAAAATAAATATCCCAAGAAAGATTAAAATTAAGTCTGAAATAGAGCAAACTATACAAACAAGAAATATATGTTGTTTTTTTAACCCTTGTTCAATTACAAAAATATTTTGAGCACCAATTGCTAAAATAAGACTTAACCCAGTAAAAAAACCTAATAACAGAAATTCCATTAGGGTTTATTAAACTCTTTTCTTACCTTGAACAACCCTATCTAAAATTAATGCAACAAATAATATCGCAACACCTGCGAGAATACCTTGACCAACATTAGCATATTGTAAAGCTTCTAATACATCTTGCCCCAAACCTTTTGCCCCAATTAGTGATGCAACTACAACCATTGCTAAACTTAACATTACAGTTTGGTTTACACCTGCTAAAATTGATGGAGTAGCTAAAGGTAAATCTACCTTTCTTAGCAAATACCATTTAGTTGCACCGTAAGCTATTGCAGCTTCCCTGATTGTCTCTGGCACTCCTCTTAATCCAAGTACTGTTAATCTTACAACAGGAGTTCCACCAAATATCATTGTAATTATTACTGCTGCAACCTTCCCTGTCCCAAAGAATGCAATTACAGGTATCATAAATACAAATGCAGGCATTGTTTGCATAAAATCCATTATTGGTCTTATCATTGAATAAAATCTTTGTCGTCTTGCACAAAAAATTCCAAGCGGTATTCCAATTGCGATACTTAAAATTGCTGCTGTTCCAAGTAAAGCTAGTGTTGTCATTGCTTTAACCCAAAAACCTAAAAAGCCCATATAACATAAGAAACCTGCTGAATAAATTGCAGCTCTGGGACCAGCTGATAGCCCTGTTAAAGTCACTATTGCAGTTATGATTACAATCCATGGTGTTTTTACAAATAATAATTCTAAAAAATCTAAAACAGATCTAATACCAATTGTAATTGCAGTAAATAATGCATCCCCTTTTAATACAGCATAATTAAAAATTTTTTCTACCCAGGCAATAGAAGTTAATCTGATATCTGGATGGGTTGGAAATTCATCCATAATTACAATTAAACCTGGAAAACTGTAGTGCACTACTGAAAAGAACATAATTACGGAAGCAAAAACTGTACTTAAAATATAGTTTTTAGTTTGCATACCAGGGCTTATTGATTTGTCAGATAACCATTCGGAATATCTTTTTTCTAATTTAGAGTTTGCAAGAACACCTTGGGCAATCTTAATTGAAATTAAAAGTGCTATTCCAAAAATTGTTATCCAGATGGCTGATGCTTCAATTCTACTAACTTCATCAATATAGCCTTGCATGGCGTCCTCTAATGATTTGATATTTCTTTTATAGACATCAACTTTGTCAGGATTATTGGTAATAGCTGCTTCTAATTGCTTATTTCTAAATGCAATTGTCGATTGGACTTGTTCAATTTTTTGAATAGCATCTTTTGTGATATTACCAAATAAACCTCTTATTATTTGAACAACAGAAAAAGTTTCAATAATTAGAAAAGTTAAAGCCCAATTCCAAATGTTTCTCATTCCAAACCAAATTGGTCCAAGAATTGCTGCATAAAGATTAAATGAAAAAGAAAAAGTAGGTTTGCTACCTATTTGTTGGAATTTCTCAATATAATATTCTGGATTTGTTTTGACAAAATCAGTTATTAACTCTGATCTAGATGGATTGTTTAGCTCTTTACTCACCATCTCCTCCTTCAATAACTGCTTTTAAAAGATCTGACTGCGATATAACACCAACAATTTTATTTTGATTATTATTTACAATTATTGGCTTATCTCTAGATGCTGACGTTTCAATAAGTTTACTTAGCAAATCACTCTCATTAACAATTTCTAAATCATTTGTAATTTTTCCATTTTTATTTTCAAAATTTTCAACAGTTTGCATTATTGATTTAGCCTGAACTACTTTTAATCTAGAAATACCTTTAACAAAATCAGCAACATAATCATCTGCTGGACTAACAACAATTTCTTCTGGAGTTCCAATTTGAATTACTTTCCCATCTCTCATAATTGCAATTCGATGACCTACTCTTACAGCTTCATCTAAATCATGAGTAATAAAAACAGTAGTTTTTTTCATTTGTTTTGAAAGTTTAATAAACTCAGATTGAAGCTGTCTTCTTATTAAAGGATCTAATGCACTAAAAGGCTCATCCATTAATAAAAAATCTGGATCTGCTGCTAAAGCTCGAGCTAGCCCTACTCTTTGTTGCATACCACCTGATAATTCATGTGCAAATTTATTTCCCCAACCTTGTAATTCTACGATATCTAAAATTTTATTAGCTGCATCCAATCTATCATTTTTACTTACCCCTCTAATTTCAAGAGGCATTGCTATATTATCCACAACAGATCTATGAGGCATTAGTGCAAAGTTTTGAAATACCATACCAATTTTTTTATTTCTTAATTCTTGTAAGTTATCTCTATCAAGTGTCATTACATCCTGACCGTTGATTAAAATTTTGCCAGATGTTGGTTCTAAAAGTCTATTAATATGCCTAACTAATGTTGATTTTCCACTACCTGAAAGGCCCATTACACAAAATATTTCACCTTGTTTAACATCAAAAGAAACGTCAGATACACCTATAACAGAGTTATATTTCTCCAAAGCTTCATTTTTAGAAATTTTTTTATTTTGGATAGCATCTAGTGCTTCGTTTGAAGTGTTACCAAACACTTTCCAAACATTTTCAATTTTAATTGCTGATCCAGAAGAATCCATTTAACTTTCTTTTATTTGAGGAAAATATACCCGGCAATATAAAATTGCCGAGTATAAATAATTTATTTTAGATTAAAGACCTAACCAACCATCAACTGTTGATTTGTTAGCTTTCATCCAAGCTCTCGCTACATCAGCTGGTTTTTTTTTCTCAACTGAAATTGCATAAGCCATAGCCGATACATCATCTGCTGTTAGTTGAAAGTTCTTAAAGAATTCAACAATAGCTGGAGATTTACTTTCTAGAGAAGTTCCCCATCCAATTTGAATTTTTTTAAGTGCGTCTTTAGAAGCTACGTATGATTTTTTGTACCAATCAGCATCCTCTTTAGGTTGTACCATTTTGTATTTAGCTGGATCGAATTTTGGCTCTTCCAACATAACTACATCAGCCATTCCCCAAATCGCATGCGGTTTGTAACAATAAAATGCATAGCCTTCGCCTTTTTTAATAGAGTCAAGTACTCTTGCATTTTTAACAGCTTCTGCTGCTCTGATTGGCTCAATTCCTGCATCATATAAACCATAGTCTCTTAACTTAACTTGGTTAACATTAGCTGAAGCCCAACCATCTGCACCAATCCAGAACTCACCTTTACCATTGCCATCACTATCCATAGCTTTAACAACTTCAGGTCTTCCTAAATCTTCAATTGCAGTAATATTAAATTTTTTCGCAAATTGCTGAGAAACACAATAACCTTGGTTTCCTTCATATGGTTTGCTACTTAATTTTAAAGTTCCTTTTGGAACTAAATCATTTGTGTAAGCTTGTTGATTTGGTAACCAGATGTCAGGGTGAACTTCAATCTCACCTTTACTTCTGTCGATCGCACCATAAATAGCAGTGTTGTTTCCTGGAACAAGTTCTGCTTCTCCACCCATTTTATCTGTAACAACTGCAGCTAATAAGTTTGCAATAGCTGTTGCACCTGTCCAACCTGGATCACCAATTTTTACCTTCTCAGCAAATGTTGAAAAAGTAGCAAAAAGTGAAATTAATCCAGCTACAAGTGTAGTTTTAATTATTCTCATTATCTCTCTCCTATTAATTTAAAAATTTAGTCTAACGCGAATGAACAAAGTAAGTCAAAGGAAATTAAGTTACAAAAGATATATATAGTCTTGTCTTTTTAACTTAATGGTCGCAGTAATTATTGATGACTTATCCAGATAGTTTTTGTCTGAAGAAATGAATTAAGGGCTTCAGTTCCTTGATCTCTGCTTAATGAACCTGATTGTTTATAGCCTCCAAATGGAGTTTTAATATCTCCCTCTGAAAAAGTATTAATTGAAACTGTCCCACAAGGTAAACTTTTTGCTAGATGAAAAGCTCTATTTATATCTTGTGTGAATACACTAGCATGTAATCCATATTTTGAATTACTTGCAATTTTCAAAGCCTCTTCATCATTTTTAACTGTCAAAACTCCTAATACTGGACCAAAGATCTCTTCTTGAGCAATGGTCATATTTTCTTTTAATCCATCAAACAATGTTGGCTTTGCATAAAAGCCTTTTTGTTTATTGTTTGATACTCCACCAGATAAAAGTTTTGCACCTTCATCTATTCCTTTTTGAATATACCCATCGACTGTTTGTAAATGTCCTTTTGAAATCATAGACCCCATATTCGATTTTAAATCTAATGGATCACCTACTTTTAATTTTTTTACTTTTTTTATTACTTTATCTAAAAATTCATCTTTAACTTTTTTGTGAACTATCTGTCTCATGTTTGCAGAACAGTTTTGACCGCCATTCCAAAAAGCAGAATTTATTGCATTATCAATCAAATCATCATTAATTTTTGCATCTTCTAAAACTATAAATGGACTTTTACCACCCATTTCAAGTGCAACAGGTTTTAAATTACTTTCACTTGAGTATTTTAAAAAATATCCACCTACTTCAGTTGAGCCTGTAAATGAAACAGCATCAATATCCTTATGTCGACCTAGAGCCTCACCAACATCTCCATATCCTGGAAGAACGTTTAATACACCGTCTGGAATTCCAGCCTCTTTACCAATTTGAGCAACTCTAATTGCAGTAAGCGGGGTATCTTCTGCTGGCTTAATTATTACTGAACAACCTGCAGCTAATGCTGGTGCCATTTTCCAAACAGCCATCATTAGTGGAAAATTCCAAGGAACAATTCCTGCAACAACACCTATTGGTTCTTTAACTATTAAACTTGTAATAGATGGTTCGGTTGGACCAACTTTTCCAAAAACTTTATCTATAAGTTCTCCATACCACTGAAAATGCATTGGAGCATCATTGGCGACTTCATTAATACAATCTGTAACTAACTTTCCAGTATCAACACATTCTAAAACTGAATTTTCATCTCCATGTTTTCGAAGTAATTCTGCAAATTTTAATAAAATTTCTTTTCTATGTTCTGGAGAACGTCTTGACCAAACACCACTATTAAAAGCTTTTCTTGAAACTTTGACTGCAAGATCAACATCTTTATGATTGCATTTAGCAACAGTGCAAAGTTTTTTACCTGTTGCAGGATTTATTGTTTCAAATTTTTTACCATCAATAGCATTTACATATTTACCATTAATAAATGCTCTTCCTTCAAACTTTAATTTCTTTGCGATAGTTTTATAATTGATAGCCACTAACTATTCTGGATTAGCTGTAAGTGTTTTTATCTCTAAAACATTTTCATTAGGGTCTTTTACGAAGAAAGTTTCCTGTTCATACTTAGTTCCTTTAAATCTTAAGTATGGCTCATCATAATACTTTGTACCATTATCTTTTAATCTTTGCTTTAGAGCATCAAAATCTTTTCTTGATAAATGAACACCAAAATGAGGAACAGAAACATTTCCCATATCAACATCGTGTCTCTCGTTATCTAATTTATGTTCACTTGCATGAAGAGTTAACTCATTTCCCCAAAAATCAACATCAGCCCACTCTTGAGCAGAGTTATCTAATCTACAGCCTAATGTTTCACTGTAAAATTTTTTTGCTACTTCTAAGTCACCACAAGGGACAGCTAAATGAAAACAATTGGTATTTCTATACATAAATCTCCTCTTTAATTACGAAATATAATCACTATATAAAGATCACAATTAAGTCAATCTAGCAAAAAAACATGGGAAATTTTTTACAATCTATAATTGATCGAGATCCAGCTGCAAAATCTAAGTTAAGTTTAATTTTAACTTATCCTGGAGTTAAAGCAGTCTTCTTTCATAGACTAGCAAATTTTTTTAGTACCGCTAAATTTGAAATAATTGCAAGAATGATTTCTCAGTTTTCAAGATTCTTAACTGGTATTGAGATTCACCCTAAAGCTAAAATTGGAAAAAATTTATTTATTGATCATGGTATGGGAGTTGTGATTGGAGAAACTTCTGAAATTGGTGAGAATGTAACTATCTATCATATGGTTACACTTGGAGGGATTGCACCAAGTATAAACTCAAATGGTCAGCGAAATATTAAAAGACACCCAACAATCGAAGATGATGTAGTTATTGGATCAGGTGCACAAGTGTTAGGTCCTGTCAAAGTTGGAAGATGTGCAAAAATTGGTGCTAACGCAGTGATTACAAGAGATGTTCCAGAAAAAGCTGTTATGGTTGGTATACCAGCAAAGAATGTTGGTATCGCTGATAGCGAATTCAAACCTTATGGTATTACTCCAGATAGTGATACAAAATCAGACTAATGAGCAACATTCAAAATGATTTTATTTCAGGGATTGGAAATACTCCTTTAATTAAATTAAGAGCTGCATCAGAAATAACTGGATGCAATATTTATGGTAAAGCTGAATTTTTAAATCCAGGTGGATCAGTTAAAGATAGAGCTGCATTAGCTTTAATAAAAGATGCTCAAGAAAAAAAATTCATTTCAAAAGGTGGGACTGTTGTTGAAGGAACAGCAGGTAATACTGGAATTGGTTTGGGTCTTTTAGGAAACTCCTTAGGGTACAAAACTATTATTGTAATGAACGATAATCAAACTCAAGAAAAAAAAGATTTATTAAAAAACCTAGGTGCAGAACTTAGATTGGTAGCACCAAAGCCTTACAAAGATGAAAATAACTTTGTAAAAATTGCAGCAAGACTAGCTGATGAATTAAGACCATCAAATAATAACGGTGTTATATGGGCTAATCAATTTGATAACACGGCAAATGCAAAAGGTCATTATGAGGGAACTGGACCAGAAATTTGGGATCAAACAGATGGTAAGGTTGATGGATTTGTTTGCTCGTCTGGAACCGGTGGAACTATTTCTGGTGTAAGTAATGCTCTTAAAGAAAAAAATAAAGATATAAAAATTTATTTATCAGATCCTAAAGGTTCTGCTCTTTATAATTATATAAAGAATGGTGAGTTAAAATCAGAAGGTGGGTCCATTACTGAGGGAATTGGTTCAAGTAGAGTAACTAAAAACTTTGAGAATGCTAAAATAGATGATGCTTATTCAATCGATGACCATGAAGCACTACCAATTCTATACGACCTAATTCAAAATGAAGGGTTAAGCCTTGGCACAAGCTGTGGAATTAATATCGCTGGTGCAATTAGATTAGGTAAAGAATTAGGACCAGGAAAAACGATTGTTACAATTCTTTGTGATAGAAGTGATAAATACTCAACTAAGATGTTTAATAAAAAATTCCTTGAAGAAAAAGGTTTACCCTTCCCTAATTGGCTTTAGATATAAATTTTATCTGACAACCCATATATTAGAACTGCACTCAAAATAGTAAATACTAGTGGTGCTATAACACCTTCGTTCGAGTCATTTCTAATTCCTGTTTTGTCAATTTTTATCGAATAAGTGTTTACAATTAAGATACATACATTTTGTACAAAAATTAAATTAAAGAATGCCCAAGTACCTTCAACACCATTAGGTCTGACAAACATTATATAAAGAGCCATCAATAATGCTCCTAGAAAAGTAGCACCTATCATTCGCATTATAGGTGTTGCTGTTTCATCCATTTCAAATTTAGCTCTAAAATTTTTATTATTAATTATCATTTGATAAGCATAAATTCCAAAACCTAAAAAATGAATTATGAAAAGGATTAAGTAAAAAATTCCATTAAATTTTTCAATCATAGTTAATTTTTATCAAAAAAAATTGTTATTGTTAATTTTTAAATGTAAGAAATCAATTCTAAGATAAGTTGTAAAATAACTAAATTTTATAAGTACTAAGCCTTTTTCTTCGATATTTTTATAATGTTATGCATTTAATTTTTTGGGATAATAAAAAATTAATAATGAAAGGAGAATAAAAATGTATGTAAAAATAGAACAAAAACTATCTAAGGGATTTAACTTATGGAAAGAAATGATCCTTGCAAATGGAGATAAATTAAAAAAATATGGAATGACAATTGCTTTTGCGGGCTCAGATAAAGAAGATGATAATACAATGACAGTAATTGTACATTTTGAGTCAATGGAAGGAATGAAAGGATTTAGTGGAGACGAAGAAATAATTAAAGCAAGAATTGACGCTGGTGTAATTATAGATCAATCAAAAATGACTATGATGTCTGATGATTCAGTAATGAACCATTCTGGTTAATAAATAAAAGAAAGAAAGATAAATATGTCAATATTAGCAAAATATAATGCTGCTATGGAAGCAAAAGATGAGACTGCAATGAATGAAATTTTACATGATGATTATAAGTTTACCATGCATGCATCAGGTAATGTTTTAGGAAAAGCAGATGTAATCAAGTGGGCAATGAGTGGTGACATTAAAAGAGATAAAATAAGAGTGATTTTTGAAAATGATGAAATTGGTGTTGAGCATTCATTTGTATCATTTAATGATGGAAATACAGAAGCTGTAATGGCTGTCTTCAAGTATCAAGATGGAAAAATGATTTCTCTTGAAACAGGAGCAACAAAAATACCTAAATAATTATATATATTTCGCGAGATTTCATTTAAAGTTATTAAATGAGTCTCGCTACTTCATACATCATCCTAATTTTAGCTGTTATCCTAGGAGTAACATCAAATAGTTTTGCAAAAAGTGCAGAAGGTTTTACCCTTCTCTTTCCAAGTGTTATCACAGCAATAACTATCGTTGCTTGCATGTATGCACTTTCAATGGTGATGAAAAATATTCCAATGGGTATAACTTATGCATCCTTTGCGGGTTTAACAATCATTGCAACTGTAATTGTTGGAATATTTAGATTTGATCAAATACCAAATCTTTATTCAATAATAGGTTTAGCTTTTATTATTACTGGCGTTCTAATGGTTAACTTATTAGGTAATAATTAAAGTATGAAACCTTTATTTGGTTATTTGTTTTTAGCTGTTGGTATTTTTGCTGGGATAGCTGCTAATAGTTTTGCAAAAATATCTGAGGGTTTCACAAAAACTTTGCCAATAATTTACATGTATCTACTTATGATGATTTGCTTATTCTGCATTGCAAAAGCTATGCATGCACTTCCAGTTGGGTTCGCTTATTCAACTTATAGCGGATTAACAGTAGTGGGTGTTGTAGCATTCGCCATGATTAAATATAATCAAATTCCAAATCTATATGGAATTGTTGGAATTACCTTAATTGTAATTGGTGTTGTAATGGTTAACTACTTGGGAAAACTTAATTAGTTTTAGTATTATTATTAGGTGCACATATTTCAGATCTTGTTAAAAATCTTCTTCCAGTACCATTATCAAGTGAAAACATTCCGCCCATACCTTCAATACAATCAATTATAAGATCAGTATTTTTCCAGGCCTCATGTTGTGTCTCACTTATATAAAAAGGAATATCACCAATTTTTCCAACTAACACATCGTCGTCACTTACTAAAAATTCTTTCACTGGATAACACATGGGTGCACTTCCATCACAACATCCACCAGATTGATGGAATAATAAATCTTTACCATGAGTTTTTTTTAAGTCTTCAATTAACTCAAGTGCAGTAGGTGTTGCTGAAACTTTCATATTTAATATGGCCCGTGATTTAATACGGGCCATTATAATTTATCTATTAAAAGAAGCCTAATTTTTTTTCACTGTAAGACACGTGTAAATTTTTCACCTGTCTGTAATGATTAAGCATCATTTTGTGGGTTTCTCTTCCAATTCCAGATTGTTTATAACCACCAAAAGCAGCATGCGCTGGATAAGCATGGTAACAATTTGTCCAAACTCTTCCTGCTTGGATTCCTCTTCCCATTCTATAAGCAACATTACCATTTCTAGTCCAAACTCCAGCTCCTAAACCATAAAGTGTATCATTAGCAATTTCTAATGCATGTGCTTCATCTTTAAATTTAGTAACTGAAACTACAGGTCCAAAAATTTCTTCTTGGAAAACTCTCATAGAGTTATCACCTTCAAAGATAGTTGGTTGGATATAGTTTCCTTTTTCCAAACCACTATTTAAGTTAGCAACCTCACCACCACAAAGAACTTTGGCACCTTCTTTCTTACCTAGGTCTAAGTAAGATTTTATTTTTTCCATTTGTTCTAAGGATACTTGAGCTCCTATCATTGTTTCCATTTTAAGAGGATTGTCTTGTGTAACAGCTTTTGTTCTAGCAACAGCCTTTTCCATAAACTTATCATAAATAGACTCTTGAACTAACACTCTACTAGGACAAGTACAAACCTCACCTTGGTTAAGAGTAAACATTGCAAAACCTTCCATACATTTATCAAAGAAGTCATCATCATGATCCATGACATCTTCAAAGAAAATGTTTGGTGATTTTCCACCTAATTCTAAAGTTATTGGAATTAAGTTTTGAGATGCATATTGCATAATTAAACGTCCAGTTGTTGTCTCACCTGTAAATGCAATCTTTCTAATTCTCTTAGATGATGCTAAAGGTTTTCCTGCCTCTAAACCATAACCACTTACTACGTTAACAACTCCTGGAGGTAATAAATCTCCAATTAGTTCCATCAGTAATAAAATTGATGCTGGTGTTTGTTCTGCTGGTTTTAAAACTACACAGTTTCCTGCAGCCAATGCTGGTGCAAGCTTCCAAGTAGCCATTAACAATGGAAAATTCCAAGGTATAATTTGACCAACAACCCCTAATGGTTCAGGAATATGATAAGAATATTCACTATTACTTATCTCTGATACAGAACCTTCTTCAGCTCTAATCACGCCTGCAAAATATCTCCAATGATCAACAACTAATGGTAAATCAGCGGCCATACATTCTCTTATAGGCTTTCCATTGTCTAGACATTCTGCTGTAGCTAAAAGTTCCAGGTTCTTCTCAATAACATCTGCTATCTTAAGCAGCATATTTGATCTTTCAGTAATTGATGTAACACCCCATGTTGGAAAAGCTGCATGAGCTGCATCTAAAGCAGCCTCAACATCACTTGCATCTGATCTTGGAACTGCACATATGACTTCATTATTTATTGGGCTTACATTGTCAAAATATTTACCTGATTTAGGTTCAACAAATTTTCCCCCAATATAGTTTCCATATTTTTCTTTATAAGGAAATTTTACTTTTAGATGAGATGTATCCAATAAAGGAGATTTCCCAGCTTTGATGGTTTCAGTACTCATTTTTTTTCCTCTCTCTCTACTTTTTTTATTTTTAAGCTTATTATTTTTTTTGGAAACCTTGGATGGTTTCTTTGTCGCTACTCTTTTTGTAGCAACTTTCTTCTTAGTTTTTGATTTTTTTCTAGATACTTTGGCTAATTTAGTCTTTTTTTTCTTAGTCTTTATTTTTGCTACTTTTTTTCTTTTAATAGCCATGGGGAAATTTAACTACTAATCAAAGCTGATGTCTATTTTAATAAATATTTTTTACAATTTATGATTGAACTAAACACTGTATGATGTGTCTTATTTTAAGTGAACACTATTAACAGATTTAACTAATTAAAATTATTTGGCAATTCGTGAATGCCATTATCAGTTAGATTAATTTCAAATTCATCCACAACATTAGACAAATCTAATGAAGAGTATAAATGAGGAAACATATTGCCATCTGATGCTTGCTCCCAAATTAAATGATCTAATTTTAATGTTTCAACCTTCAGTAAAATTAGATTTTCTTGTTTTGAGTAATATTTTTCAAGAGTTCCTTTGACCTGATCTTCCCCTGAAAAATGGATATAACCATCCTCTATATCTTTAGAAGATCCTAAATAAGTCTCTGATTGTTTAACTTTTTGCCATTCTTTGACATCAATTATTTTAAAAATATATTTTAAATTCACAGCTACCAAGATGAGTTTGGACCATTTAAAAAGGCTAATTCTTCTTCGGTAGACTCTCTTCCCAGAATCTTATTCCTATGAGGATATCTATGAAATTGTCTTATAGCTTTAGTATGGTCTTTCCAAAATTTTTTAATTTGAACATATCCCTCATGTTCTTTTAGATATTTGTTAAGTAAATAATAAGCCATATCATGATCTGTTATTTCTTCACTATGAATAAGTGGTAAAATCATAAAAAATCTTTCACTTTCGTTCATAGACTCGAGATAACCTGCGTAAACCGCGTCATTAACAATTAATCTTGTTTTATGATCTTGTGCAAAAGCTTTCTTATCATCTCTAAACATATTTCTTGAAAATTGATCAAAAAGAATAACTAGTGCTAAAGCACTCATTGGTTGGTCTTGCCAATCATCGTACTCATTTTGACTTGCAAGTTCATAATCATTTAAAAACTTATCTCTTATAGTTTTATCAAACACTTCGTCTTTATTAAATCTCTTTTCAGATGGAGTTTCTTTAAACCAAAAATCTAAAATTTCTTGAGCTTTTTCAGGTATCATTTTGAAACAGGTTTCAATAATTTTAAAACTTTTTTATGATTAGTAATATTATTAGAAACAATAATATTTCCACCTAATACAGGATTCTTATTATCCCAAGTTGTTACTATTGCTCCGCTAGCTCTTACTATTGGCATAATAGGATGAATATCCCAAATCTTATTTGCGCATTGTGCAACTAATTCAAGTCTACCTTCGGCTAGTTGGCAGTACGTGAGTGCATCAAAACACGGAAATTGCATACGTTTAATAAATTTACTAATTTTTGATTGTTGCTTTAAAGATAAAGTATTATGAAATGCAGCAGCTAATTTTGCATTTGCAAAATTTACTCTAGTGTTTACTTTAAGTTTTCTTTTTTTATTGTTTTCAAAAACATAAGCTGAATTTTTACTTGTATTTAAATAATATTTTTTCATTTTTGGAAAATTAGCTAATCCCAAAAAAGGCTCCCCATTGTAGTTAAGAGAAATTAGATTGCTCCAACTTGGATTTCCCACAACATATGACCTCGTTCCATCAATTGGGTCAATTACCCATGAAAATTTACTTTTAGTATTTTTATGACCGTACTCTTCTCCTATAATTTGATGAGTTGGAAATTTTTTAGAAATTTTAGATCTTATAAATTTTTCAAATGCTTTATCAGAAGTTGTTACTGGATCGTATCCTTTACCTTTTAGCTTATTAGATATCTTAAAAGGTTTATCTAACTTCTTATAATAAAACTTAGTTAGATCTTTTGCTAACTTGTTTAAAAAATTTGCATAAATTTGGTAGTATTTTGAATTAAATTGATCCATATCAATCTCTTACTATTATATTTATATTGAATAAAGTTAAAATTTAAATAATTCTTGATTTTAGTTATGAAAATTGAACTTAATGAAAATAAAGTTTACTTCAATAGTGGTTTAATCAAAAAAGAAATACATCCTTTTTGGTTAAGAGAAAGAGTTGATGGTGAAGAATTTTTAGACAAAGGTACGCAACAACGACTATTTGATCCAACAACCTTAAGTAGCGAAATATTAATAAATACCGCCAGTATAAATGAAAAATTCTTAGAAATTAACTTTAACGATGGCGTTAAATCTAAATTAAATATTGATAAACTTGCTTTAGAGTTTTCTAACGAAGATACGGTAATAAAATCTATCCCTAAAATAAAATGGAATTCGACTTTAGAAAATATAAAAAATTTTGAATACCAAGATAATTTTTTTGATAGCAAAGAAATGTATGATTTACTTGTTTCTTTTTACAAGTATGGATTTGTAATCATTAAAAATATTCCAACAGACAACAATTTTATTGTAAAATTTGCAAATTCAATAGGAAGTGTCAGAAGAACAAACTTTGGTGAATTTTTTGATGTTAAATCCAAACCTAATCCAAATGATTTAGCATACACATCTTTAGGGCTTTCACCTCATACTGATAATCCTTACCGTAATCCTGTTCCATGTATTCAATTACTTCATTGTATTGAAAGTGAAGTAACAGGTGGTTTGTCTACATTAGTAGATGGTTTTACTGTGACAGAGGATTTAAAAAAAGAAAATCTAGAATTTTATAAAATTTTATCTGAAGTCAAAGTAAGATTTAAATTCATTGATAAAGATGTGGTTTTAGAAGATTGGTCAGAATTGATCAAACTTGATGATGATAAAAATTTTAAACAAGTTAGATTTAGTCCAAGATTAGACTATGTGCCAATGTTAGATAAACAAAAATTAGATCTATATTATAAAGCTCGTAAAAGATTATCTGAAATGTATAACTCAGAAAAATATAGAATAGAGTTTAAGCTTGCTCCAAAAGATTTAATGATGATGGATAATTATAGATTGCTTCATGGAAGAACTTCCTACGAAGTTAAGGAAGGAAATAGATTTTTACAAGGATGTTATATTGACTACGATAGTACCGAAGGAAAATTAAGGCACTTAAAAAGAAAATTTAATTTATAGTTTTATCTCTTCAGGCAATTATTAACTAGTATTGCCATCAAAATCCAAATAATAAAAGTTTCTCCATGACTAAACACATAGTCAGCACCAGCAAAACCAGCAATAATATTTATTGCATAGATAATAATAGTTGATGCAACAAGACTTATTAATAAATCTCTTAACGCACATAAGTATTTCATAAATAAACTTTATACATATTCAATTATCATGTAAACTTCATAATATGAGCAATGTTGGTTTTATCGGTGTAGGTTACATGGGCTATGGAATAGCTAAAAATATTTTAGATAAAGGCAATAGCTTATTTGTAATTGCTAATAAAAATAGAAAACCAATTGAAAAAATTGTAAGCAAAGGCGCAATAGAAGTAAGTACCTTAGAAGAATTTAAACAAAAACAACTAAACGTTTTGGTTAAATGTGTAACTAACACTCCTATTGCAAAAGAAATAGCTTTAAAGCTAGCTAATATTTTAGATAAAAAAACTTTAATCATTGATATTACAACTCACAATAAAACAGGATCAATTGAAACTGAAAAAATTTATCAATCTAATAATATTAATTATATTGAGTGTCCTGTAATGGGTGGCCCTGTTCAAGCAGAAGAAGGTGTCTTGGGTGGTATTGTTGGGGCAACAGATAATAACTTTAAATTAGCAGAACCAACATTAAAACTTTTTTGTAAGAATTATTTTCATTTCGGACCTATTGGAATGGGTGCAAAATCAAAGCTTTTAAACAATTTTTTAACATTAGGGAATGCTGCTTTGATAAATCATATGGCAAAAGCAGCTAAAAAATTTGATTTAGATTTAAAAAAATTATTTGATGTAGCGAAACTTGGCTCTGGAAATTCAGCTGCGCTTATTAGAGTTTTTGATGCTTTACTAGAGGGAGATTTAAAGGGATTTAAATTTACAGCAACTAATTCTGTAAAAGATTTAACTTACATTCAAGATCTATTAAAAGATTTTCCAGAAGCTGAAAAAATTGCAGAAGATAATAAAAATTATTTTCAAAAAGCTGTAGATGATGGTTATGGTGAAAATTTTATTAGTGAATTAATTGATAAAAAATAATTTAAGAAGGATTAATTAAGTTACCGGGAATCTACTAAAGCGGTAGGTTGTATTCAAGAAGTATATTTACATTTAAAGTTAATAAATGAATTGAAATAAGTTTATTAATAATTATCTTTATATCAAGGAGGTTATTATGTTAAAATTTACACCACCTGATACTTAGCTGAAGAAACAATCCATAAAACAAACTAAAAAAATCCAATTGGATTTAAAAGCCAAAGAGGCTGAATAAGGGAGCTCTTTAGGACTTATCTTAAAGAGCGAACCCTTAATATAATTGAATCTTATTTATAAACTATTTTAAACATTGCCTCATTTCTTCTGTTCATTGGAAGGGTAAAAGGACTATCATAAGTGGCTCTTATAGGAGGGCTTGAAGTCATAATGTTATTTTTTTCTAATTCTTTTAAAAGAATATCTCTATGTTTAATAAAGTTTTTATCACTAGCTCTTCCAGAATATCTAATAACAGCATAATAACCCCCTTCAATATTTACAATACTTACATTTTCTTTTGTTGGTTTAGGTGCATTTTTAGAATTAAATTTAGAAGGTAAATAAAATTGCATACTCATGTTTCCATTTTTTTCAAATTGTGTAACGGGTGTGGTCATTTTTATCTTCTCATTATCTTCATTTCTTCCAGATATATAATTGAACAGTTTTCTAAAATTATTCTCGGTGCCAGAATCTATAGTTTCAACTGCCAATCGATCAGAATATTTTCTAATTTCATAAATTTCATTTTTTTGAATAACTTTATAATTGGGTTCTTCATAAGCCATTAGCAAAGAATAAGGTAAAAAGACTAAAGTGCAAAATATAAGAGTATTCAGTTTTAGAAATTTCATATATTTATATTACTTTGTACTCAAAGTTTTGAGTATTTTGATTTATTTGTACCAATTTAGCACCATTTTTTTTGTGAAAATTAGTTGCCATTTCAGTTAATGGGGAAAGTGTAACCAATCTATTTAGATGATTTGATTTTTTAATTTTTTTAAATACTTCTTTAACTATTAATTTACCACCACCCTTTTTCTTAGACCAGACCGTGTAAGCAATAGCAATTTGACCACCGTTTTGATCTCTCATAGCACTTTGTAAAAAAGCATCAGTACTTAATCTTTCTAACTCATCGACACTTTTTGGAATTATATTTGTATAAGCAAAACACATAACAGCATGAATTTCACCTTTGTACTCAACTCCATATATTTTTCTACCATACCCAGTTCTAAAGTCATTATCTAGTTCAGGTCTCACTGGATCTTCTTCGGTATTACATTCTTTAAGTTCAACAAGTTTAGCTCCTTTTACCCAAGCAAAAAAACTATTTATATTTTGATTTAATATTTGTTTATTTTTTCTAATTCGTGCTTTAATTCTTGGTTTAAATTTTTTGTTTAAAATTTTATTCATTAAAAATTAATAGTACTTAATCGGTAAATTTCTAATATTTAAGAAATTGTCACACATAATTAGTAAGATAATCATAGATTAATTTAGAACTAGAAAATAAGATAAGTACATAAATTATATTATAAAATAACTTTTCATCTATTATTTTAAGAATTCTATATCCAATATATATTCCAACAATAGCTAGTGGTATCAGAATAATTGATTGTTTGAAGGTTTGAAGGTTCATCATTGATAAATGGATATAAAATGGAAGTTTAATTAAATTAACAAAAGTAAAAAAAATAACTCTAGTTCCAACATAAATTTCTTTTTTTAATCTTAATGGTAATAAATAAATGCTTGTAGGTGTGCCACCTGCATGCACACAAAAACTTGTAAACCCAGCAATAGCTGAACATATTCCACCTTTAAAAAGATTTTTTTTAGACTTTTCTTCTTTATTTTTTTTTAATAAAAAATAATGAACTGTAAAAACAAAACCCATTACACCAACCATAAATTTTAGTATGTCTTCTGAAAGATATGAAAATGTTAATGATCCTATTAAGATTCCAATTCCTGCAAACGGAATTATTAATTTAAGAGTACTGAAATCAAATTCTTTTCTAAACCTATATACTGCAATCATGTCTGAAAATATTAAAATTGGTAGTATAATTGCTAATGCTTGACTCAAAGGCATCACCAATGTCATTAAAGGAACTGAAATTAGTGATATAGATCCACCTAAACCAGACTTAGCTATTCCATATAATACAATTGCTGGAACAATTGTAAAAAAAAATAATAAATTTATTTCCATTTATTTACAGAATTTAATAATTTGTGACCCAAGGGACTAATTGGTTCTTGAAGTGTGATCTTTTTACCTGTTTTCTCTTTAACAAGGTTAAGTAATTTTTTTGCCAAGCCTTGTTTTCTAAAAAAGGGATTAACAAATATATATTCTACCTCTCCCTTGTCATTAAAACGAACAAATCCTAGTGTTGTATTTTCATTTTTAAAAGTAAAAACTTCATCAGATTCAACAAGTTCGTAATTGGAATTATCAATATTAATCATGACTATTAATAATTAAGAAGTAAAAGAATAATAGCAATTGTAACTATAATTGAACTTACAGCTACATAGTTCAACTTAATATTAAATCTTTTTTCAACATATTTAGTAATTTTTTCCCAAAAAAGAACAATAAAAAAGATAATAATAGCTGGCAATATATATTTGATCATTTTTTAAGAATTGTTGTCATTAACATAAACAGAAACTCCTCTTGAGTTTAAATCTACATCAAATTTTTTATGTAATGGTGGGAATGCTCTTTGAGAACAATCTAGACGGTCACAAGTTCTACAAGAAACACCTATGGGAATTTCTGTTGATTTATCATTAATATTTACATTTTCTGTATATACAAAATCTTTTGCATATTTAGCTTCACAACCAAGACCTATTGATAATATACTTTTTGCTTGTCCAAATCTTCCTATACCTTTTTCAACTGTTCTTGCAATACAGACATATTTTTCACCATTAGTCATTTTACTTACAGCAGCTTGAATAACACCTGGTCTAGTTAATGCAGAATAAACATTCCATCTTGGACATGCCCCACCGTATCTAGGTATATCAATACCTGATAAAGAAAATCTTTTTGAAATATTCCCAGCCATATCAACTCTTAAAAAGTGAAATGGAATTCCTGGAAGTTTTGGATCTTGTAAGCATGTTACCCTATGAGTAACTTGCTCAAATGATGTGGCAAATGTATTCTGCAATAACTCTAAATCATATTTAAGTTTCTTACACTCTGTGTGAAATAATTTATAAGGCATTAATATTGCTGCACCACAATAATTCAACAAAGCTACTTTAGTTAATTTTTTAGATTCTTCAGATGGAAAACTAAACGTTGATAAATATTTATCAATTTCTTTACTCGCTCCTTCTTGGGCAATTTGTGCTGCTGCATGTAATTTTTTTGTCTCTAATGAGCTATAATCACTTAATAAAAGTTCTCTTTTATTTTTATTATAAATTTTTGAAAAAGGTTTATTTTCTTCTGGTATTATATCTACAACTTTAATTGAATATTCAGATTTTAAATATTCACATAAAGCAATATATCTTGTTCGATTATTTTTTTGAATTTTTTCAAAAACTTTATTTGCAAACTCTTCTAACTTAGGAAAATAATTTCTATTTTGTTGAAGAAAGTCTGAAATAACTTCACCTGGGAATGAATTTTTTCTATTATCAACTATTTTTCCAGATATTTTTTCAATTTTATCAATTAGTTCATGATCTTTTTTTTTTAATATATCACCTAATCTTACAATTGCTTTGCCGATTTTAGGATTAGTACTAACTAAATCTTTAACTTCAGGTCCCAAAATATCTAAGTCTTCAAATAAACTATCATCTAAAATTTCAGAAATTGTATTTTGCAAGTTGAGATCTGTCTTTGATGTTAAATCAGATAACTCAATATTTAATTTTTCACAGACATTTAATAGCAAGTCACCATCTATTTTTCTTTTTCCACTTTCAATTAAATTTAAATAACTCGGCGATATGCTTAAATCTTCCGCTAATTTGTTTGCCTGGAGACCTAATTGTCTTCTAAAAGCTTTGATTTTTGGCCCTATTTTTAAATCTATTTGACTCATATTTACTATTTGTAAATTTTGTAAATTTATTTTTACAATTTTTTTCTTTAGTTTACAAGCATTTTTGCGAATTTTATAGCAATTGTAAATCTTGTAAATTATAAGATCTACATGAATAAAAAATTAAATAGTAACGAAAATGAAGCTCAAATCATAAAAAAAGAGGATTTTGATCAACATAACAGTAGAGGTATCTACATGAGAGATGATCATTGTGATTGGGGTTCTAGTGGAATGAGTGACCTTATTAAGTCTTTAGACGATAATAACTAATCCTTTCTAACTAATTCAATTTTCTTAAAACTACTAACATCATAGGACAATAAATAATGAGTGCAGAGAATATCTCATACGATCTAAAAAGATTTGCTGGAATTAAACGTGATTATACTGATGGTGAAGTTGAGCGTCTTAGAGGCTCAATAAAAATTGAGTATTCAATGTGTAAAAATCAATCACAAAAACTGTGGAATTTATTAAATTCAGAAGCTTATGTAAATACGCTTGGATCATTATCTGGTAACCAGGCAGTACAACATGCAAAAGCAGGATTGAAAGCAATTTATCTTAGTGGGTGGCAAGTAGCTGCTGATGCGAATACTGCAGGTGAAATGTACCCTGATCAATCTTTATATCCTTATGATAGCGCCCCAAAATTAGTTGAAACTATGAATAATTCTTTAATAAGGGCTGATCAAATCCAACACATGGAATTAAACGATGGTGATATGAAGAAAGAAGATTCTGTTGATTATATGCTACCTATTATAGCAGATGGTGAAGCAGGATTTGGAGGACCATTGAATGTATTTGAATTAACTAAAAAATTTATAAGAGCTGGTGCAGCAGGTGTTCACTTTGAAGATCAGTTGGCTAGTGAAAAGAAGTGTGGTCACATGGGTGGTAAAGTTTTAGTTCCAACTGCAACTATGGTTAAAAATTTAAAATCAGCAAGACTTGCTGCAGATATAGCAGAAGTACCTTTGATTATTTTGGCTAGAACAGATGCTAATGCTGCAAAATTAATTACAAATGATTTTGATGAAAATGATAAACCATTTTTAACAGGTGAGAGATCTCCTGAGGGTTTCTTCTATGTAAAAGATGGAATTGATCAAGCTATTTCGAGAGGACTTGCTTATGCACCTTATGCTGATTTAATTTGGTGTGAAACAGCAACACCAAATCTTGCTGAGGCTAAAAAATTTGCAGATGCAATACATGAAAAATTTCCAGGTAAATTGTTAGCATATAACTGTTCACCTTCATTTAATTGGAAAAAACATTTAAGCGATGATGAGATAGCTTCATTCCAACAAGAGATTGCTAAGATGGGTTATAAATTTCAATTTATCACATTAGCTGGATTTCATACTCAAAACATAGCTATATTTGAACTTGCAGAAAAATATAAAGCAGAAGGTATGACTGCTTATTCTAGAATACAACAACAAGAATTTTCTAGAGAAAAAGATGGCTACACAAGTGTGAAACATCAAAGAGAAGTTGGTACTTCATATTTTGATGCAGTATCAAACACTATTAGTAGTGGAAAGAGTTCAACAACTGCAATGGCAGGTTCAACTGAATCTGAACAATTTTAAACAAAAATAGATTCCCTTTAGTTTTTTTAATAGCCCTTAACTGGGCTATTTTTTCTTTAAAAATTAGAATTAGACTGTTAATTATCAAAAATGAGTAATAAAAATTTTGGTTTTGGCACACAAATTAGAAAGTCTCCTTATTTTGACTCCACTGTCAAATGGGGTGCTACAGGATTTTCAGTTTATAATCATATGTATATTCCAAGGGATTTTGGCAGTCCTGAGCAAAATTTCTGGAACTTAATTGAAAAAGCTATTCTTTGTGATGTGGCTGTTGAAAGACAGGTTGAGATTACTGGTCCTGATGCATACAGATTTACACAATTATTGACACCTAGAGATTTATCAAAGCTTGCTATTGGTCAATGCAAATATGTTTTAATTATAAATAATGAAGGTGGTATTTTAAATGATCCAGTTTTACTAAGATTAGCTGAAAACCATTTTTGGTTATCATTAGCTGACAGTGATGTTTTGTTATGGGCGCAAGGTGTGGCTGTTAATTCAGGCTTAAATGTACAAATTAAAGAACCAGATGTTTCTCCATTGCAATTACAAGGCCCTACTTCTGGTGAAATAATGGTTAAACTTTTTGGAGAAAATATTAAAGATTTAAAATATTACTGGTTAAGAGAATACGATTTAGATGGAATTCCTTTAATTGTTTCAAGAACTGGCTGGTCAAGTGAACTTGGTTATGAAATATATTTAAGAGATGGTTCAAAAGGAAATCAATTATACGAAAAAATAATGCAAGCTGGAAAAAATCATGGTTTGCAGCCAGGTCACACATCCTCTATCAGAAGAATTGAAGGTGGAATGCTATCATATCATGCTGATGCAGATATCAACACAAACCCTTTTGAGCTAGGATTGGATCGCCTAATAAGTTTAGATAGTGATATAAACTTTGTAGGTAAAAATGCTTTACAAAAAATTAAGCAAAAAGGTATTACGAGAAAACAAGTGGGTATCGAAATCGATTGTGAACCTTTAAAAGGACCAAATACTACCTTCTGGAAAATTTCAAAAGATAATATGGAAATTGGTAAAATTACATCTGCAGTTTATTCACCAAGACTAAAAAAAAATATAGCTCTAGCTATGGTCTCAGTTGAGCAATCTGAATTAGGAAATAAATTTAAAGTATCTACAAACGAAGGTACATTTGGCTGCACTGTAGTTGAAAAACCTTTTTATGATCCTAAAAAAAAGATCGCGAGTAATTAAGATTTAATATTATATCCTTTTTTCAATAATACAGTCACTACCCCAATGCAGATGAATAAGAAAACTACCATTGAACTGATACTAATCCAGATATTAAAATCAGATACTCCATAAAAAGCAAATCTTAATCCATTAATTAAATAAACTACTGGATTAAAGTATGTAACTGTTTGCCAAAAAGGTGGCAACATATCTAGTGAATAAAGACTTCCTCCCAAAAATACCATTGGTGTAATAAATAATGTTGGGATGATAGACATTTGCTCAAAATTCGAGCTCATTAATCCTATTAAAAAACCAAACAATGCAAATGTGAAAGCAACGAGCATTAGTAAAAAAATAACTAACAGTGGATATTTAACATCTACTTCAACAAAAAAATTAGCAGTAATAAAAATCACTACTCCAACAACTAATGTTTTGGTAGCTCCAGCCCCCACAAAAGCTAACACGATTTCTAATGTTGAAATTGGTGCTGCTAAAATTTCATAAATAGTTCCATTAAATTTAGGAAAAAATATTCCAAAAGAAGTATTAGTTATTGATTGAGTTAATAATGTTAGCATTAGTAACCCCGGAACTATGTATGATCCATAACTAATTCCATCAATTTTTTCAACATATCCGCCTATGACAGATCCAAATACAATAAAATAAAGAGAGGTTGATAAAACTGGTGAAAGCAATGATTGCATCAAGGTTCTTCTAAATCTATCCATCTCATGAAGATAAATTGCTTTAAAGGCTGAGTAATTAAATTTCATTATTTTCCTTTACTAAACTAACAAATATTTTCTCTAAAGTACTTTGTTCAGTTTTTAAATCTTTTAATTTTAGCCCGGCATCTTTTATATCCTGTAATAAATTTGTAATTCCAGTTTGTTCTGCTTGAACATTGTAAGTGTAATCAATTGACATCTTATTAAGACCCAAGACTAAATTATATTTATCTAAACTATCTGGAATTTTAGAAATTTCATCTTGAAGATCTACAGTTAATTTTTTATGTCCCATTTTTTTTAATAATTCTTTAGTTTCTTCAACAACTATTATTTCACCTTGGTTAATAACACCCACTCTGTCTGCTATAGCTTCTGCTTCTTCAATATAATGTGTGGTTAAAATAATTGTAACTCCTGTAGCTCTTAACTCTTCAACAATTTTCCACATGTCTTGTCTTAACTCTACATCCACACCAGCAGTGGGTTCATCTAAAAATAAAATTGAGGGTTGATGAGATAAAGCTTTGGCAATCAAAACTCTTCGCTTCATTCCTCCTGATAATTGTCTTAATCTTTGATCTTTTTTATCCCAAAGACTTAGTTGTCTTAAAATTTTTTCTATGTGTTTTGGATCAGGCTCTTTTCCATATAAGCCCCTTGAATAAGAAACATTGTTAAATACTGTTTCAAACTGTTCTAAAGTTAACTCTTGTGGAACCAAGCCAATTCTAGATCTTGTTTCTCTATAATCTTTAATGATATCAAAATCATCAACAGTAACTATTCCAGATGATGGTTTTACAATGCCACAAATTATACTAATTAAAGTAGTTTTGCCCGCTCCATTTGGGCCAAGCATAGCAAAAATTTCACCTTTTTTAATATTAAGATTAATGCTTTTAAGTGCATTAAAACCATTGTTATAAATTTTTGAAAGATTGTTTATAGATATTTGGTTGTCAGACATTCGGATTTGTTAGTTATATAGAGGTTATTTTCTGAATTTCAATAACTTAAAGGTAACAGCCATAAGAGACCATTAAAAATGGTCTCTTAATTTGATTTTTTAATTAATTTCTTTTTATCTTAAGAATTATTGCTGGAAGAAAAGTCGCTACGATAAAAGATAAAAATAATAATGATTGCAAAATAAATGGAGAAAATAATTCTTTAGACACCAATACTCCTACAAGTAAACTTTTGGAAAAGTCAGGAAAGGGAAATAATAAAAATCCACCAATTAAACCAATAACTATTGAAATATAAGCAGTTCTTTCATTAATATCTTTGTTATAAAAACTAAAGAAAACTGTGTAGACAAATGCACAACAAAATAAATCTGCTAATAAAAATAAATATAAAATATCAAAACCTTTTGAGGCAATAAAGAATGAAATTAAAGATAATAATATAATAAAATATTTAGATAACTTTAAATAATCAGTTTTTTTATTTAGATCAAATGTCGCTTTTCCATCCACTACAAATAAACTTGAAATTGCATTAACCAAAGTGTCAACAGTTGAAATTGTTAATGCTAATCCAAGTGTAACTATTAGCAATGATAGAGTTTGAGTTTGCTCTTTTAATAGTAATGTAAAAAATCCTAAATCAGGTCTTTGACTGGGGTCTATAGAAAAAGACACCATTCCAGTAAATCCCATAAAAAAAACTATTGGTATAATTATAAAAAAAGAAATTAATAAGCTTTGCTTAAGAGTTTGATAGTTTTTTGCAGCATAAACTCTTTGCCAATTTCCTTGATGAAACAAGTTTGTTGCTGCTACTGCAATAAAAAAAGTTAAACCAGCAGTATAACTTGGAACATAAGAACTACTTAATAATTGTGGATTCTTTGTTTCTATAAAATCAAATGAAAAAGTGTTTCCCGTGTTAGATAAAATATAAGAGATTGAAACTAATAAAAGTATACTAATTACAATCATTTGAATATTATCAGTAAAAATTGATGCTCTTAAACCACCATATAACGTATAAGTTAGTGTTGCTAAAAGCACAATTAATGCTGTAATCCAAAGTTGTGCTCCTGATATATAGTTTATTAGCACTGCTACTGCTGTAACCTCAGCACACAAAAATATAAACATATAGAATATGGTCATTAACAAGATTAGTTTAAACAAGCTTTTTCCAAATTTCTTTCTCATAAATTCTATGAGTGAAGATCCTTTTGGAAATTCAGTTCTGATTTTTTTTCCTAAAAAAATTAAAAAAAACATTGGAAAAGCAGTACCTAACGCATAGCCTATTACGGCACCTATTCCACCCCATGTTGCTGCTGCAGCTGGGCCAAATAAAATCCAAGCACCTAATGCTGATGCAACCAAACTTGTTGTTAATGAAAATAATCCCACATCTCTATTTGCTGTGAGATAATTATTTATACCTTTGAATTTTTTAGAATGATAAAGACCTAACACTGTAAATATTAAGCTTATAACAATAACTAATGATAACGATGTTGATTGACTTATAAAGTATGTTTTATCCATTGTTCTCCCTTTCTGAATTACCGGACAGGTTCTTAGGGTTTAATCTCAGTCTGTTAAGACACCCCTTTAAAGAATTATTATTATATTTTAATAGTAATTGATAGTTTTATTTAAAAAAGATGTTTCTCGATTAAATAGTACAAAGTATAAATGATTAAAGAACAACAAATAATAATAAAAACTTTTTCTTGATTGCTCATTATTGTTGGCTTTTGTGATTCATTATCTCAATCATACATTGAGTTGCATATTCTCGCCACTCAGAAGAGCTTTTGGTTTTAAGATTGTTTAAATGATCACGATTACTTTTAATATCATCTTGATGTTTTAATTTGTCGGCACCATTAAGATTTTCCTCCATACTTGATAAATTTGTCTCCATTGCTTTTATCCACTCATTACCAAGTTCAACACATTTTTGGTCATCTTTTTCATCACATATTTGTTTGAAAAAATTAAAAATTACATCATCTGTTTTAATAGCAGTAGTCATTCCTACTTGTTACATGAGCCAATAGATGTTGGACCACAAGTTTCACCACTGGTCCATGTTGCTCCAATTAAATTAGCACCATCAAAATTAGCATTTGTAATATTAGAAGAGGTAAAATTAGCTTCCATTAAATTTGCGTTTTGAAAGTTTGCTTCAATTAAAGTAGCTCCCATGAAGTCAACTCTTGTTAGGTTAGAGCCCGTAAAATTAGTCTTTTCAAAATTTGCACCTATAGAAATAGTTTCGTAAAGGTTCGCTCTAACAAAAGTAGACTCTGGAAAAGTTCCAAATGATAAATTTGAATTCATCATTATGCTTTTATCAAAATTTACTTGGATAAAACTTGCAAATGAAAGATTTGAATTTGGAAGATAGCTCCCTTGTAAATCTTGCGCATCTGAAAATCTACAGTTTGAATAATCAACTCCTTCTGTCAAAGGATCGTCACACGCTGCATTACTATTTGTAAAAAAAAGTAAGCTTATTAAGATTAAAAGAACTTTTTTCATGATTAATGTTAACAAATTAAGATTAATTACACAAATATAAGAAAGTTAATTTTATTATTGTTTTTTTTCCCAATTAAATCTTGGAAACGTCTCAAAAGCTTGAATAATACTTTGAGACCAACTATCAGTAATTGAAGAATATTCAGGATCGTTAATTTCAAACTTATTTTGATAAATTGGTTGAATTAATCCTTTTTTATAAACAACAAAATCAATTGGAGGTCCAACTCTCAAATCACTTTTAATAGTCGAGTCCATTGAAATTAACGCACAACGCGCAGCATCCCCCAGTGTAATATCAGGTTTTAAAACTCTATCCAAAATTGGTTTTCCATAATTAATTTCACCAATAATAAGATAAGGCCTAGCTTCAGACGGTCTAATATAATTACCCTGAGGGTATACAAGATAAATTTCTGATTTTTGATTTTTAATCTGACCACCAACGATATAGGATGATCCTAATTGCAAAACCTCTTCATTAATTCCTTGGGGTGATGAATGTTTTACTGTTAAGGATCCAATATAATTTGCAACTTCCTCTAATGTTTCACATGTATTTAAGCTTGTATCAGGATTACTAACTTCCAAATCTTTTTTAATAGAGCCAAAAACTGCTTGTGATGTTGCCAAATTTCCTGAAGTAACAATTACTAAATTTCTATCACCTACTGCATAATTTAACATTTTGGTGTATACGTTAATGTTATCAAGTCCAGCATTCGTTCTTGAGTCTGAAGCAAAGACCATCCCTTCATTAACATTTATTCCTATACAATAAGTCATTTTGAATTACTTATTATATGAATTTGTCATTAAAAAGAACATTTTAATATTTAATTGTATTTTATTTTCATGTTTTTTTAATCTTTTTATGATTTAATTGTAAATGCCTAAAATTTCATGGGATAATTACAAAGCTAATAATGTTTTTGATGAATATTTAACATCAAAAAATAAATTAAGGCCAGAAACCAAAAATATCTCAAATTTTATTGCCAAATATTCAAAACAAAAACTTTTAACAACAATTAAAAGTTCAGAAAACGCTATTAGTCAAAGAGGTATCACATTTAGAGTTTACTCAGAAAATAAGCCAGCCGATCATTACTGGCCACTTGATATAATTCCAAGAATTATTACAAAAAAAAATTGGTCTAAAGTTTCTAAAGGACTTATTCAAAGGGTAAAAGCTCTTAACTTGTTTATTCATGATGTCTACAACGAACAAAGAATTTTTAAAGAAAAAATCATCCCAAAAAAAGTGGTGTTTGACTCTGGAAATTTTAGAAAGGAATGTGTTGGAGTAAAACCACCTTTTAAAGTTTGGGCTAATATTTGTGGATCAGATCTTATAAGAGATATTGATGGTAATTTTTTAGTTCTAGAAGATAATTTAAGAGTTCCTTCTGGTGTTTCTTATATGCTTGAAAATAGGATGGTTATGAAAAGTGTTTTTCCTGAAATTTTTGCAAAACATAAAATAAGCCCTGTTGATGAATATTGTTCAAAACTTTATTCTTGTATGCGCTCTCTTTCAAAAAATAAAAATGATCCAAAATTAGCTATTCTTACACCAGGCATTTATAACTCCGCATATTTTGAACATGCATACCTTGCTCAACAAATGGGGGTCGAACTTGTTGAAGGGTCAGATCTGTTTGTTGAAAAAAATAAAGTATTTATGAAAACAGTCGAAGGGAAAGAACAATTACATTCACTTTACAGAAGAATTGATGATTTATTTTTAGATCCAAAAGTATTTAATAAAAAATCTTTGATTGGTGTGCCTGGTATTTTTAAAGCTTGGAAAAAAGGTAATATTAGCATTCTTAATGCTCCAGGCTCAGGTGTTGCTGATGATAAGGCTGTTTATAGCTATGTTCCTAAAATGATTAAGTTTTATTTAGATGAAGAGCCGCTAATAGAACAAGTAGAAACATTTTTATGTCATAATAAAAAACATAGAGATTATGTAATTGAAAATATTTCAAAACTAGTAGTAAAACCAGCAAATGAATCTGGTGGTTATGGAATTTTAATGGGTCCTAAAGCGTCAAAAAAAGAATTAAGTGAATATGTTAAGAAAATTAAAAAAAACCCAAGAAATTATGTGGCTCAACCTCTTATAAATTTATCTACATCACCAACTTTAATTAATAACCAACTTGATCCAAGACATATTGATTTAAGACCTTTTATCTTATCAGGATCAAATCATTACGTAACTCAAGGTGGTTTAACTAGAGTTGCTCTAAAAAAAGGAAGTATGATTGTAAATTCATCTCAAGGAGGTGGAAGTAAAGATACATGGATTATAGATAATTAAATATGTTAAGTAGAAGAGCTAAATTAATTTTTTGGATGTCTCGTTATTTAGAGAGGTCAAATTTTACATCAAGATTACTTATTACAACTAGCGAGCTACAGCTTGATTTATCGCTCGAAAATGAAATTTCCTGGAAACCATTATTAACTGCAATGAGTCTTAATAAAGACTATTTAAAATTAAATAAGAAATATTCTGAAAAAAAAATAATTGAATTTCTTATTTCAAATAAAGAAAATCATTCATCAATTATTAATTCACTTAATTATTCTAAAGAAAATTCCTTAATTGTTAGAGATATTTTACCCGAACAATCGATTTTAAAGTTGAATGAACTACTTATCAAATTTAACAAAACTATTAACAGAAAAAACTCTAATAAAAAAAATCTAAAATTATTAAGTAACATAATTCAAGGATCACAAAATTTTATGTATTCAACAGACTTAGAAATGCAAAGAAATATTGATTATCAGTTTCTAGGATTAGGTCGTTTTATAGAAAGAACAGATATGTTAATTCGAATACTCCAATCACAAACGTTAAGATCTAAACAACATAAAAAAGGATATGAGTATTTAACTTTAGAATGGATTAATATCTTAAAATCAATTTCGGCATTTCAAGCTTATCGACAACATTCTAAAAAAGATATTTCTATATTAGATATTATTGAGTTTTTTTTAAAAACAAAAATTTTTCCAAGATCTATAAATTGGAATTTAAATCAAATTGAAAGAGCTATTTTTAGAATATCAAAAAAAAATGATCTGACAAAAAATATAAAAGAAATTCAAAGAGATGTGAATAATTTTAAAGTTAAATCAGATGATTTAGATAATTTTTTATTATTTTTAGAAAAAATACAAAAAAAAATTGTTAACCTAGATAATTTAGTTCAAAAAAAATATTTTTCTTAAAATAAAAAAAACTAAGAGTTTAATTTTTCAATTTGTAATTCTGCATCTTTAATAGATTTATCATAATCAAGAGCCATCTGGTCAGCACTAACCACATCAACCTTTTCAATACCAAAAAAATTTAATATAAACTTTAACCAAGGTGTTAAGAAATCTTCTTTACTATTTAGCTTTGTTCCTCCTGATGTAATAACTAAATAAGCACGTTTATTTTTCAACAAACCCTCTCTTCTTCCATCAGGTTTAAATCTAAAAGTTTCACCAACTCTGGCAGCTAAATCAGACCAAGCTTTTAAAGTAGCAGGAGGACCATAATTATAAATTGGGGCTGAAATTATTATTATATCACTCTCTTTTAATTCACTAACCAACTTATCAGATAGTTTAAACATCTTTTTATGTTCTTCAGTTTGATCTTTTTCATCAATTTTCATTCCAGACTCTGTCAAACCACTCACAAAAAGCATTTCGTCATCTAAATCACGATAAATAACTTCATCACCAGGTTTTTTAATTTTATCCAACACTTTTTTAGCTAATGCTCTAGAAGAAGAACCCTTTTTCCTTGCACTTGAATCAATTTGATAGATTTTCATTAAATAATCTTAACCGAAATTTTGCATAAAAGGAAAAATTTTAATTATATAAAAACCAACAGCTTGCAATTGATTTGTTAAAATTAATATTCCTGTAATTAAAAGAATAATTCCACCAACTTTAGATATTAAATTTATGTTTTTCTTAAAATTTTTTGAAAATAATAAAAATTTTTGAATTAAATAACCTGATAAAACAAAAGGTATTGCAAGACCGATGGAGTAGAAGCTTAATAAAATAATAGCTTTCGACAAAGTTTCTTCAATAGAAGCTAAAGCTAATATTGATCCTAGAATTGGTCCAATACATGGTGTCCATCCAAAACCAAAAGCTAATCCTATTGTATAAGGAAATAAAATATTTTGTGATTTTTTTGCCTCAAATCTTTTCTCTAAATTAAGATATCCAATGTTAATTAGCCCGATCAATTGTAAAGAAAAAATTATTATTACAATTCCTGCAATTATTCTTAAAGTTTCAGAATTTTGCAAAAGTGTTTGACCCAAAAAAGATGCTGATGCTCCTAAAATGATAAATACGGTTGAAAAACCAAAACAAAATAAAATTAAAGGGAGTATATTTATTTTTTTTGATTTTAAAATTTCCTGTAATGACTGACCAGAGATAAAAGAAACATACCCAGGTATCAAAGGTAAAACACAAGGAGATAAAAAACTAATAAGTCCAGCTCCAAAAGCTATTAACAATTCAATCATTTATCCTGTATTTTTCATTGCCGCAGATATTCCAGCTATAGATGTCATTAACGCATCATCTAGAAATTTTTTATCTAATTTTTTATATTTTTTATTATTAAGTTTATTCATAACATTAGCCTGCAATATATTTAACATTTCTGTATAATTATTTCTTATAAATAATGCTTTTCTAAATTCTTTTCTCTCTTTAATTACTTCTTTTGGGGTAATTTTATTGTGTAATTCAACTAATGCTTTGAATTGAAATCTCAATTTTTTACCAATTCTTCTTAATGCCTTGTCTGCTAAATTATTTTCATAAATAATTGAAATTTCTGGGTCTACTTTTGAAATAACCATGTCTAATATATCCATTGTTGAGATAAAATAGGGCCAGTTTTTTTCCATATCAGTTAATGTTTTGGAATATTTTTTAATTGATCCATATCTTAGTGCTTCAGTGGTTCCTAACCAAGCAGGTAACATTAATCGAATTTGAGTCCATGCAAAAACCCACGGGATAGCTCTTAGACCTTGAATATTATCAATATTTTTTCTTTTGGTAGGTCTTGATCCAATTGCAAGCTTACCAAGTGATTTGTGTGGAGTAACAGTTTTAAAATATCTAATAAAATCTTCACTTTGATTAAGGTTTTTTCTGTAAGCTGATGTTGAAATTTCTGACATTTTTTCAATTAGATTTCTCCAATTTTTTTTAGATTTTGGTGGAGGGTTTAATGAAGCATCCATTACAGCTCCTATATAACTACAAAGATTATATTCTGCTAATGGCTTGTATCCGTACTTTTGTTGAATAACCTCTCCTTGATCAGTAATTCTAATTTTTCCATTAACAGTATTTGACGGTTGAGATTTTAGTGTTGCTTGAATGGGGCCACCACCTCTGCCTGCAGAACCGCCTCTACCATGAAAAAATACTAAGTCGATCTTGTATTTTTTTGCAAGGTTTCTAAGTTCTTCTTGAAGCTTATATTGATGCCAACTTGCAGATAATTTTCCCGCATCTTTACTAGAGTCTGAATAACCAATCATTACCTCTTGTTGGTTTTTAATAAGTTTTCGATACCATGGTAATTTAAAAAGGTTTTCCATTACACTTTTAGCATTTTTTAAATCATCCAAAGTTTCAAAAAGAGGTACAACTCTTAATAGTTCATTAGCTTGAGTTTGTTTTTGTAAAAAATAAACCGCTAAAATATCTGATGCCTTTGAAGTCATTGATATCACATAAGCACCGAGACATTGAGGAGGTTCATTTGATATTTGTTCAAAAGTATCCCAAACTTCTTTGTTTTCTTTATTTCTAATATTTAATTTTTTCAAAAAATATTTTTTTTGTTTAATTAAAGAATTAAGATAATTAATTTTTTTATCTTCACTAAAATCAGAAAAATTAATCTTAAATTTATTTTTTAATATTTCATTTAACAATTGGTCATGTCTAGATGACTCCTGTCTAATATCAAGTTTAGCTAAATTAATACCAAAGCATCTCACTCTTCTTATTAAATCTAACAAATCAGAATTAGCTATATACTGTGAATTATTTGAATTTAATGACTCTCTTATATCTCTGAGTGGTTTTAAAATTTCGTTTTTATCTTTTAATAATTTACTTTCATCAAGTCGTTCATTTTTGTTTAAATGATTTTCAATTGCTTGATGAGTAGTCCTAATTTTATCTCTGATTGGTCTTAAATAAACCCTATAAGGTTCGAAAGTTTTGCCCGTTACTTTTCTAATTTTAGAAGAGCATTCTTTCATGGATAAATCTTGTATTAATTTAGTTAATTCTTTTTCATATAATTTTGCTGCTTGCCATCTAGAAAAAAGGATTGCTTTTTTTGTTACTTTAGCTGTGACATTTGGATTTCCATCTCTATCTCCCCCCATCCATGAGCCAAATTGAATGGGATTAAAACCTCTTGGCAAATCTTTTTTTAAATTTTTTCTAAAGATATCATTTAGTCTTTTATAAACTTTAGGAATTGTATCCCATAAGCTATCTTCTATAATAGCTAACCCCCATTTTGCTTCATCTAATGGAGATGGTTTTGATCTTTTGAGCTCATCTGTTTTCCAAATTATTGTAATTTGTGTATAAATTTGTCTGTCTATCTCTGTAATTTTTGTGGGATATCTTTTATATAAATGTCTTTGCTCCATTAAATCGATTAAATTTGCATATTTTTGAATTAATGTTCTTCTTTTAACTTCAGTTGGATGAGCAGTGAGAACAATGCCAATATTCAAATTTTTAGCTTGTTCATATACCTCATTATTAGTAATTTTTTTATTCTTAAAAAGCCCTTCAATTATGTCTTCAATAAATAAATTTTGATTTTTATTTTTAAAATAAGGATTGTTGTACTCATTAAGTTTTCTAGATGCATCAAGGGACTCAGCCAGATTCATTAAATTTAATATGTGTAAAAATGCTCTTGTGATTTTAAATGTTTGTTCAGGTGAAAATTTTTTGATTTTATTTGAAATCTTTAAAAAAATTTTACTCTTTTGTTTGTCCAATAACGTGTCTTTAGATAACAATCTAAGACTTTCTACTATTTTAAAAAATATTTCTCCTTCTTGATCCTTGATTACTTTACCAAGAATTGTACCTAAAAATCTAATATCCTCTCTTAAAAGTTTAGTTGGAATTCGCTCGTAATAAAGATCTCTTTTTTTCATTACTGAATATAAATTTTTTTTGTAAAATTCCTTTCATGTTAGTTTTTACACTAAAAAGGAATCCTGAGTATCTATATTTTAGCAAATCTGCTTTGCTCATACCTTTTGTGGCTGTAGTGATAAAAATTTCACTATTATTATGTCCTCCAAATGCACAATTTGTAATATTTTTTGCAGGCAAATTTATTTTATGTATTAATTTAGCATTTTTGTTAAATACCGAGACACAAGCACCAGAAAAATGTGCAACCCAGAGATTTTTATATTTATCCAATGTCATACCATCTGGAGAACCATCTTTTATTAAAAATCTCTTAAATATTTTTTTTCTAATAATGTTGTTCTTTTTATCAATTTTTATTTTATAGATTATTTTTTTTGAGCTATCAGTATGGTAAAAATTATATTCATCAATAAATGCAGGTCCATTTGTAATTCTATAATTCTTATCCACTTTTATTAAATTCAAACCTTTATCTAATTTATAAAGTGAGCCTTTTTCAATTTTTCTTTCAAGATTGTCCATGGTACCAAACCATAAATTTCCTTTTGGATCAGTTTTACCATCATTAATTCTATTTAATTTTATATCCTTTTCTATTAAAATACTTTTGATAATTTTTTTGGTTTCAATATTTTGAATTCTTAATTCTCCTTGAAGACCTAAAATAAAAATATTACCTTTAACATGGGCCAAAAAACCGATTTCTTTATTAACTTTATATTTTTTCTTTTTGTTATTTTTTATATTTAAAGAAAAAAAAATTTTCTTTTTAATATCTACAAAATAAATTGAGTTGTGTTCTTTGACCCATAAAGTTCCTTCACCCAATTTACATCTTAACTTCCAAAGTACTTCAGGTACTGAAGTTTTAATTTTATTCATTGATTTCAAATTCTTTAATAAAGTCATTATTTGGTGTTACACCAATACCTGCATTGTCTGTAACGGTAGCCAATCCTTTATTTTGTTTTACTTGATCTAATATTGAAAAACTTTCTGTTGGTAGATCGGTAATAAAAACATTTTTTTCTGTCGTATCAAACTCCAGCATTGCTTTTGATGGAAATAATCCTCCTGGCATATCAGGTTGGGCTGTTAACAAATGAAGATTAGTTGCAATACTTACCGCTGATCCCCATACATGATTTATAACAGGAATAAAGTTAGCTTGTGCTAGCGCTGATATTTTTAAATATTCTGTGATTCCACCTAAACCACAAACCTCTGGCTGAGCTATATCTATGCATTTGTTTTTTATTAATTCATTCCAGCCATATTTTGTAAATTCTGCTTCTCCTCCAGCAATATTAGTATTTATTTTATGTTTTAATTCTTTATATCCCTCATAATCTTCAGGTGCTACAGGTTCTTCAAACCAAAATATATCAAGTTCATCCAGTCCTCTTCCAACATATAATGCATCGTTTAAATTATAGGCATGATTGGCATCTACCATTAACTTAAAATCTATACCAATTTCTTCTCTAACCGCTTGAACTAATTTCAAGTCATCTTTTGGACCTAGTCCAACTTTCATTTTCATTGCTTTAAAGTTTTTGGATTTGATTTGTTTTGCTTCTTCCTTGAAAAGCTCAACCAATTCATTAACTGATTTATTTTGCAGCATCATCCCATAACCATATACTGGTATTTGGTTATTACATTTGCCACCAATTAATTGATAAAGTGGCATATTTGTTTTTTTTCCTAAAATATCCCATAGAGCGATATCAACACCAGACAATGCCTGAATTGGCATCCCTTTTTGCCCACTATCTCTTAAAAGGTTATAAACTTTATGCCAAATGTGCTCTTTATTTAATGGATCTTCACCAATGATTAATGGTTGAATAACTTTTTCAACGATAAACTTGTTAGCTAATGCAATGTTGCCAGGTCCGAAACATTCACCCCAACCTGTAATTCCTTCATCTGTTTGTACCTCAACAAGATGGGCAGTTCTGTGTTTATAGTATTGTTGTGAATATCCTAGTTCTTTTTCTAACTCATATTTAAGTACATGACTTTTAATAAAAGTTATTTTCACAATTTATTATATCGCAACTACTTTCGAATTTTGCTCACCTAAGTTTTCTATTGATAATTTCATTGTATCTCCAGCTTTCAAAAATTGCTGAGGTTTCATTCCCATTCCAACCCCTGGAGGTGTTCCAGTAGTTATTATATCGCCAGGTTGTAACGACATAAATTTACTAACATAAGATACAATCACATTTACGTTAAAAATCATTGTACTTGTATTACCTGTTTGCATTCTGTTACCATTAACATCTAAGCTCATTTTTAAATTATTGATATCTGATATTTCATCTTTTGTGACAAGATATGGTCCAATAGGTCCATAAGTATCATGAGATTTTCCTTTTACCCATTGACCCATTTTTTCAATTTGCCATTCTCTTTCACTAACATCGTTAACTAAACAATATCCTAAAATATGATCTTGAGCTTTATCTTCTGAAATGTGTTTTGTTTCTTTTCCAATCACAATTCCAAGTTCAACTTCCCAATCTAATTTTTTTGATCCTGAAACTATTTCAACATCATCATTAGGTCCAGTTATACAACTGGTTGCCTTCATAAACATTATAGGTTCTGATGGAACTTCTGCTCCAGTTTCAGCGGCATGATCAGAATAATTAAGACCTATTGCTACAAATTTACCTGGTTTTGTAATACATGAGCCAACTCTTTCACTTGAAGATAGTTCTGGTAACGAAGATAAATCTACACTTTGTAATTTTGATATAGTTTTAAGATTTACATGATCAGGATTTAAATCTTTAACATGTGAACTTAAATCTCTAAATTTACCCTCTTTATCTAATGCTGCGGGTTTTTCATTTCCTTTTGGTCCTATTCTTAATAATTTCATAACTTTCCTTTTTTTTATTAATTAAATTGAAATTCCACCATCAACAGAAATGGTAGTTCCTGTTGTAAATGTTGCATCATCACCAGCTAAATAAACAGCTACAGCTGCAATTTCTTCTGCAGTTCCTAATCTTCCCATGGGTTGTCTAGCTATAAAATCTTTTTTGGCTTGAACTGGATCTGGGCTTTGATTAACTCTATCCTGCCAAGAGGGTGAAAATACTGTTCCTGGTGCTATTGAATTACATCTTATATTTTGCTTAACAAAATCGGCTGCTATTGATTTAGTTAAACCAATTACTGCTCCTTTTGTAGTACCATATACAAATCTATTGGGAAATCCTTTTAAACTTGAAGCGCAAGATGAAACATTAATTATACTCCCACCGTTTTGCTTAACCATTAAAGGTAAAATTGCTTTACACATTTGGTACATAGATTTGACATTTACATCAAAAGAAAAATTCCAGTCTTTTTCTTCACATTCAAGAATGCTTCCATGATGAACAAATCCTACCGCATTGAATAAAACATCTACTTTGTCCAATGTTTTTAAAAATTCTAAAATTGCTTCGTTATTTGTTGAGTCTAATGTTTGAACATTAATATTAGGATATTCTTTATTTAAATCAGCTAAGGTTTTATCGTTTAAATCTGTTGCTGTAACACTTGCCCCTTCATTATGAAAAGCAATTGCAGTTGCTTTTCCAATTCCCTGGCCAGCTGCTGTTACTATAATTTTTTTGCCTTCTAATCTACCGCTCATTTTTTATTTATCCTTTCAATTTCTTTATAAAGGGAACTATGGTCTGTTTCTCCATGTCCATTTTCAACAAGAGTTTTATACATTTCTTTAACTAAATTTGAAATAGGTAAATGAGTATCATGGCTATTTGCACACTCTAAAATATTATTCATATCTTTTAAATGAACTGAAGTTCGACCTTTAGGAGTAAAATCTTTATCAATCATTCTCTTTCCATGTGTTTGAAGAATTTTACTATCTGCCCAACCACCTGATAAGGCTTTGATCATTTTATCTGGATTTGCTCCTGCTTTTTCACAAAGAGTTATAGCTTCTGCGACTGCTCCAATAGTTAATCCAACTATAATTTGATTTGCTAATTTAGAAACTTGTCCACTTCCCACTGGACCTACTAAAGTTGGATTACCCATAGCTTTTAAAACATCGTGAGCTTCATTAAAAACATTTTGTTCACCACCCACCATTATTGCTAATGAAGCCTCCTCTGCTCCAATTGTTCCACCTGAAACAGGTGAATCTAAATAATTTATATTTTTAGATTTAAAATTATTTCCGTGTTTGGTTGCTGTGGTTGGTTTAACTGAGCTCATATCAATAACTGTCGCACTTGATTTTAAATTTTTTAAAAAATTAGAACTATCCATTACTTCATTAATTGCCGTATCATCAGTAAGCATAGTGATTACAACATCACTATTACTTACAACATCCTCAATAGAAGTTGTAATTTCTGCACCAAATTCCTTTAGAGGTTCGGCTTTGTTTTGAGATCTATTAAATGCTTTTAAATTATAACCAGCTTTCAATAAGTTTTTTGCCATAGGGAGACCCATTAGGCCTATTCCGATAAAACCAATTTTTTTCATTATTTAGTAGGTTTAAACTCGTGAAAATTTTGTGTCGTAAATTCTGGAAAGAACATCACACACGCTAAAACAATCAATTGAATTACTATGAAAGGACCAAATCCTCTAAAAATATCTGTCAATGAAATATGTGGTGGCGTAACAGATTTTAAATAAAAAGCAGCTGGTCCAAATGGTGGGCTTAAAAAAGATACCTGCATATTTACACAAAATAATATTCCAAACCAAATAGGATCAAAACCAAGCGCAAGAACTATAGGTAAAAATACAGGCATTGCTAATAAAACAATCCCTACCCAATCCATAAATGCTCCTAATATTAAAAACATTATTTGCATCATAAAGATTAGATACATAGGTTTTAAATCGTAGCCCAATATTGTTTCAGCAACATATGTTGGACCACCTGCTAAAGAATAGGCTCCAGCTAATGTAGTTGCACCAAATGTTATTGTTAAAATTGTTCCAGAAGCTTTAAAAGTTCTAACTAATGCATCTTTAAATAAAAACCATGTTAATTCTCTTCTAAAAAAAATTATGATTAATGTTGCAACAACACCCATTCCTGCTGCTTCAGTAATTCCTGTTATACCAGAATAAATCGAACCCAAAACAATTACCACTATTCCAATTGGAGGCAAAAGACCTGGAAGATATGACATCTTCTCTTTTAGTGTTAATGAAGGTTCATCACTCAATGGTGCTAAATGTGGTTGTAATCTTGTTCGAACTAGAATGTAGGTAATTATTAAACCTGAAATCATTAAACCTGGAACTATTGCTTCCTGAAATAACATTGTAATTGAAGTTTGGGTTGTTAAACCATAAATAATTAAAACAATTGACGGAGGTATCATTGTTCCTAAAGAACCTGATGCACAAATAATTCCAATAGACATATCTTGGTCATATTTAAGTCTCAACATCTGAGGTAATGCAATCAATCCTAATAGAACTATTTCTCCTCCAATAATTCCACTCATCGCAGCCATAATTGTTGCCATGATAGCTGTTACAACACCAACACCTCCTCTAGTTTTTCTTAACCATGCATTTAAAGCATCATATAAATCTCTAGCTATGTTCGAGCGCTCTAGTAAGGAAGCCATAAATATAAATAAAGGAACTGATAAAAAAGAATAAGTTACAACAAGTGAATAATATCTTGAAAGCAGAATACCCATTGCATGTTCACCAATATTTACAAATACAATAACTGCAGCCATAAAACCTGATGCAAAACCAAGTGGAACTCCAATAGCAATAAGTAATAGCAGTCCAAATATGACGATTAATGATAGTGTTCCTATATCCATTTTATTTTAAATCTTTTGAAGGGTCGTATTGTTTTTCTTTTGGGTTTTTCCAATCAATAATTAAATTATTCACTGTTTGAACAGCAATAAGGAATACACAAATCAGTGTAAGTGGTTTCATAGTTGCAGGAATTGGTGGGTCCCAAAATGTTGCAAATCTTTCCCATGTTGTGAATGATCTATGAGCATCTTCCCAACCACCATAAATTACAGCAGAAGCAAATAGAACAATTACAATAGCACTTATTAAATCAAAAATTCTTTGAGTTGGTCTTTCTACATAATCATACAACATCACAATTCTTATGTGGCTTCTAAGTCTTGTAGCATATATTCCACCAACCAAATAAATAACTCCTGCTAACCACAAACATAGTTCATTTACCCACATAGTTGGTTTTTCCATAATATATCTCATAAAAATTTCATACATCATTACAATTACAATGACTGGGATTAAATATTTAATTGTATGACTTATAAATAAAGTAATTCTATCTATCCAATTGATTGGAAAATCATCTTTGCTTGCAACTTTTTCAGTTTGTTCTTGTAAAGATTTATCAAGCATAATTTTTAAATTTTAAAAAAAGAAGGGCCTTTTCAGGCCCTTCAAGATTTTATTGTATGCCTATAATTATAGGATACCGTTAGCTTTCATGTAAGCTGTGTGCATCTCTATAAGTTGAGCAGCCTCAGAAGATTTAGTCTTCCAAGTTTCCCAAGCTTTTAATGCAGACTTTCTAAATTTAGCTCTCTCTGATGGAGCCCAGTCATGAAGAGTAACACCTTGAGCATTTAAAATTTTAACTGCTTCAGCATTTTTTCTTTCAACTAAGCTAGTGATAGTTCTACCAGCAATTTCTATTCCAGCTTTCATAGCACCTCTTTCGTGAGCTTTTAGTTTTTTCCAAACTTTAGTATTACAAGCTAAGTGGTCAGCTGGCATAGAGTGGAAACCAGGGTATGTAGCATATTTATTTTGCTCATAGTGTCCACCAGCTGTGTTGGTTGCTAAACTAGAGTAGTCAGCACCATCAATCAGACCAGTTTGTAAAGCAGTTGGAACTTCACCAAAATCCATTACGATTGGTTTAGCACCTAGATCTGCAAAAATCATACTTTCCATTCCTGGAGGTGATCTAAATTTAAAGTCTTTGATAGAAGCTACATCTGGAATTGGAACACTTGAAATAAGTGACTCATGTCCAGGTATCCACCAACCAATAAGTGTCATTCCATATTTATTATATAATGCATCAACAGCATCTTGAGCTCCAGGGAACTTTAAGAAATCGTATTGTTGATAAGGGTTGTCGTATCCACCCATTACATCACCTGCAAATTGGAATGCTGCATTCTTACCAGTTTGGTAACCAGCACCAGTCATATCACAGTCAATAATTCCAGTTTGTGCAGAGTTAAATACCTCAGCAGATTTTCCTGAAACTGAAGATGAATAAAACATTTCAACTTTCAAGCTTCCACCAGAAAACATTTCTACATTTTTAGCGAATTGAGCAGCAACCTCACCATTTGGTGAATTAGCAGTAAAGTGAGTTTCAATCTTTAAAGTCTTTGCGTTAACAGATCCTAATAAAGCAACTGAAACAACAGCTACCGCAGCTATAGTCTTTGTTATTAATTTTAACATTATCTTCCTCTCGGTTATGTTTTTAATAATGGAACTTAATCACATTTGTTTTTTAATTACAAATAAAACGCGAATAAAGTGTGTATAGATATTATATATATTAACTAAATAAACAACTTTAAGTTGTATTAGACTACTTCAGAAATAAGTGGTCTATTTTCAAAAAAACAAAAGATATTATCAACTGCCATCATGCTCATAGCCAAACGAGTTTCATGAGTAGCACTTCCAACATGAGGTAAAACAAAACAATTATTCAATTTCATATATCTTTCATCTAAATTAGGTTCATTATTAAAAACATCTAAACCAGCAGCATAAATTTTATTATTTTGTAAAGCATCTATCAATACATCATCATCTATTGTAGATCCTCTTGAAGTGTTGATAACAACGGCATGTTTTGGCAACAAACTAATTGTTGATGCATTTAAAATATGTTTTGTTTCAGCAGTAGCAGGAGTATGGATACTTACAAAATCACATTCAGGCATCATTGATTTGACATCAGAAAAATATTTTGCTCCATCTTCCAGATCTTCAGAAAGTTTATTTCTATTATAATAAATTATTTTCATTCCAAATGCTTTTGCACATTTTGCAGCCATTCTACCAATTCGACCCATACCTATTATGCCAAGAGTTTTTCCTGTAACAGAATTTCCTATCATAAATTTAGTAAGGTCAGGTTTTTGATCTTTCCATGTTCCAGATCTTACAAGATTGTAAGCTTCACCTATCCTTCTCGATGCAGCTAAAATCAAAAGAATTGTTGTTTCAGCAACGGCTTCATTTAATACATTTGGCGTATTGGTAACTTTAATTTTTTTACTTTCAGCAGATTTAACAGAAATATTGTCATAGCCCACTCCAACCTGAGCAATAATTTTTAATTTACCATTTAGATCTTTAAAAAACTCTTCATCAATTTTATCAAACCCTGTTGAAATAAATCCATCATACTCATTGGCCATCTTGATAAGATCAGTATTTGGAATTGGCTCATCTTTTAAATTAAGAGTTACATCAAAATTTGTCTTTAATTTTTCTTCCGCTCCATCTGATAATTTTCTTGTGACTAGTATTTTTGGTTTCATATCAATGAGAATTTCTTGGTATACCTTTTTTAGTAGCTACATCTAAATACTGAGATCTAGACTTAATGCAAGCTCCATCTTCAAGTTGACCAACTGTATTTCTAAAAATTTCTTGCCATGGTGTTTGGTTGTCAATTTTTAAAAGCTTCTTTTTTTTTCTTCTTTTTTTGAATTCTGATTGTGAAATTAATAAATCCACTCTTCTTTTATTAAGATCAATTGTCATTTTATCTCCAGTTCTAACAATAGCTAAATCGCCACCTACAGCAGATTCTGGTGAAACGTGAAGAATAGATGGGCTTTCTGAAGTGCCACTTTGCCTTCCGTCTCCAAGCGTCGGTAATGCATTAATGCCTTGTTTTAATAACTTATCCGGTGGTTGCATATTAACTACTTCTGCGGCACCTGGGTAACCTACAGGTCCACACCCTCTAATAATTAATATTGATTTTTCATCTATCTTTAATTTTTTACTATTAATTCTTTTGTGATAATCCTCTGGTCCTTCAAACACTACCGCTTTACCAGTAAAAACATTAGGTTTTTTAGGATCTGATAGAAATCTTTCTCTAAATTCTTTGCTGATAACAGATGTTTTCATCACAGCTGTCGAAAAAAAATTACTTTTCATAACCAAAAATCCTGCTTTTTCTGTTAAGCATTCTTTGAAAGTTTTGATTACACTTCTATCAACATCTATTTTTCTTTTTAAATTTTGACCAACATTTTTTCCTGATACTGTCATTATGTTTGTATGAATTTTTTTATGTTTCATCAATTCTTTCATAACAGCAGGAATTCCACCAGCTCTATAAAAACTTTCCATTAAATATTCACCAGCTGGTTGACAGTTGGCAAGCAATGGAATTGCATGTCCTAATTTTTGCCAATTAGATAAATCAAATTTAATTCCCATGTGTTTTGCAATAGCGATTAAATGTGTTGTACAATTACTTGATGCACCTATTGCACTTGCAACTACAACTGCATTTTCAAACGCTTTACGTGTCATAATTTTAGAGGGTTTTAAATCTTCATGGACCATTCCAACAATTCTTTTTCCTGTTTCAAAAGAAATTTGCTCTCTTTCTCTGTAAGGTGCAGGTATAACCGCACACCCTGTTAAAGACATTCCTAAAGCTTCGGCAACTGAATTCATTGAAGAAGCTGTTCCCATTGTATTACAATGACCTATGCTTGGAGCAGAAGCGGATACCATATCCATAAACTCGTCATAATTAATTTTTCCTTTTGACAACAATCTTCTTGCTTCCCATATAACGGTTCCTGATCCAGATAACTTACCTTTGTAAACACCATCTAACATTGGTCCACCTGATAAAACAATTGCTGGAATATTTACAGTTGCTGCTGCCATTAAAGCTGCTGGAGTAGTCTTATCACAACCAGTTGTTAATATTACTCCATCAATTGGATATCCATAAAGTATCTCAACCAAAGAAAGATAAGATAAATTTCTATCTAACATTGCAGTTGGTCTTTTTCCTGTTTCTTGAATTGGATGGGTAGGAAACTCCATTGGAATACCACCTGCTCTTCTTATTCCATCCTTTATTCTTTTACTTAAAGACTGAAAATGTCTATTGCATGGTGTTAAATCACTTCCCGATTGAGCTATACCAATTATAGGATTGCCTGATTGAAGCTCTTTTCTTGTTAATCCATAATTAAGATAACGCTCTAGATATATAGCAGTTTGCTCAGGATCTTTTGGGTTATCAAACCACTGCTGACTTCTTAAATTCTTTTTTTTCATAGTAACAATGTAATAAAATTATTATGGCTTGTTTAAAGTAATATTTATATAATAAAAATGTGAATAATCTAATAGTTTTAAACCAAAATGACAATGTTGGTGTAAGTCAATTTATAATTCCCGAAAAAACTAAAATAGAAGGGCATGATATTAGCACAATAGATCCAATTCCATTTGGCCACAAAGTTTGCTTAAAATCTATAAATAAAGGTGACCCAATAATAAAATATGATCAAATAATAGGTTTTGCTTTAAACAACATAAGACCAGGTGAACATGTTCATTCACATAATTTAGAATTTAGAGAATTTAAAAGAGATTTTAAAGTAACTAATAAAAAGAATATTATTAATGAAAAAGCAGATACTTTTTTTAATGGTATTTTAAGAGATAATGGCGATGTAGCCACTAGAAATTATATTGGAATTGTAAGTACTGTTAATTGTTCTGCAACAGTAACTAAAATGATTGTAGAAAGAATAAAATATTCAAATATTTTAAAAGATTATCCAAATATTGATGGCATAGTTCCTATTACTCATTCTACTGGATGTGGAATGAATACTGAAAGTGAAGGTATGCAAATCTTTCAAAGAACAATTGATGGATTTAAAAATCATCCAAACTTTTCACATGTTTTTGTAATAGGTTTGGGGTGCGAGTGTGCCCAAGTAAGTTTGTTTGACGAGTCATTAAAAAAACATAAAAGAATTCACTTCTTAACTATTCAAGATGAAGGTGGAACAAAAAAGATTGTTGAAAAAGTATTATCTCAAATTAAAAACTTGCTAACTGAAGCAAATAAAGTTGAAAGAACATCGCAATCAGTAAATCATTTAACGCTTGCTTTGCAATGTGGGGGATCTGATGGATATTCAGGAATTACAGCAAATCCAGCATTAGGTGTTGCTGCAGATCTTTTAGTTAAAAAAGGAGGAAGCTCAATATTATCTGAAACACCTGAAATATATGGGGCTGAACACTTACTGATTAATAGAGCTAACTCACAAGAAACAGCAGATAAATTAATAAAAAGGATTGAATGGTGGAAAAATTATACTTCAATCAATAATAGTTCGATGGACAATAATCCTGCGCCTGGAAATAAAAAAGGAGGTTTGACTACTATTTTAGAAAAATCTTTAGGAGCTGTTGCTAAAGGAGGCAATTCTATACTTCAAGATGTTTTGATGTATGCAGAGCCTCTTAAAAATAGAGGTTTTAACTTTATGGACTCTCCAGGTTATGATCCTGTATCCATAACAGGTCAAGTTGCATCAGGAGCAAATGTAATTTGCTTTACAACAGGTAGAGGTTCTTGTTTTGGATGTAAACCAGTTCCAAGTTTAAAACTTTCAACTAATTCAACCATGTATGAAAAAATGTCAGAAGATATGGACATCAACTGTGGGACGATTGCCGAGGGTAAAGAAAAAATAGAAGAAGTAGGACAAAAAATATTTGAACTAATAGTAAACACAGCATCAGGAAATAAATCAAAAAGTGAGATCAACGGCTACGGTGACGAGGAATTTAATCCTTGGCAAGTAGGCGTGGTGATGTAATAGAGATCTTCATTGTGCCTCAACAACCCCCCTTATTTAACGTAATTTTACTAGCTGCTGGTGGATTTTTTATGTTTGTCTGCATGGATTCTACAGCAAAATATCTTGGTACTGTGATGCCTGTTACTCAAGCAATTTGGGGGAGATTTTTTTTTCACTTAGTGTCTCTAATTATATTTTTTTTAATTTTTAAACCAAAAGTAAATTTAAAAAAAAATTTTAAACTTCAAATAATAAGATCTTTATTGATGGTGACTGCCACAACATTCATGTTCTATTCTTTACAAAAATTTGACTTAGTAGATATATATGTTGTTTTTTTTTCTGCACCTTTAATAGTTTCGTTGCTATCTGCATATTTTTTAAAAGATATATTATCTTTAAAGGGAATAATGTTAATGCTTCTGAGTTTTGGTTCAATTATCTACTCATTAGGGCCGAGTATGAAAATATTTAGTTTAGACTTAATTTTTCCTATTGTGCCACCGATTTGCTGGGCTCTTTATCAATTTTTTACAAAAGTTGTATCTTCTGATAATGAACCTTTTGCATCAATTTTTTATACATCAATTTTAGGAGCAATTATTTTTAGTATTTTTATATCTTTTAATTGGGTGCCGTTAGAAAAAAATATTTATTGGCTTTATTTAGTGTTACTGGGTACCGCAGGATTTGTAAGTCATTCATTAATAATTTATGCAATACAATTATCTAACTTATCATTTGTTACAAATTTTCAATATTCACAATTAATTTGGTCTACAATTGTAAATTTCCTAATTTTTGGTGTACCTTTTGACTATAATAAAATTGTAGGTGTAATTGGAATTATTATATTTGGGCTGTTATTTATTCGTACAGAAGGCAACAAGGATAAGGTTAAAGTCTAACCTTTTTTCCAAACTTTGCACTTTTTGTTATTGCTGCAAAAATTTTAAGTGAAATCAAACCATCATTACCATTAACTTTTGGTTGAATCTTTTTACTTATTACGTCAGCAAAATGGTCTATTTGGTTAATAAGAGTATTATCATCTTTTTTATTAATATCTTCTTTTACCAATATATTTTTCCACCAACTTCTTTCTTTTTTGTAAAACCAATTTTTTAAATTTGGGAATTGTAAAGATCCCTTGGTTCCACCAATCATATAAGCTGACTGATTAGTTGTCGGATAGGCAGGATTTTCACCTGCAGTTAGTTCATAGCTCCAAGGAGCAACAATAGTATCAGAAATATTAAGAGTACATAATACACCAGATTTAAAAACTAAACTAACTGTTGCTGTATCTTCTACTTTAAATTTTCTATTTTTATTTGTGGTAAAGGCTTGAACATATTGAACTGGACCCAATAGATAACAAATCATATCAATATCATGGACAAGATTAATCCCTAAAGGACCCCCGCCTTTACTTGTTCTCCATTTTTCTTTGTAATATTCTTTATGTTTATAAAGCCAGCACAAAACATTTGCAGATACAATTTTGCCCAATTTTCCAGAAGAAATAATGTCTTTTACTTTAGATACAATTGAATTGTGTCTTCTATGATATCCAATCAATAAAGGTGTTTTGTTCTTTTTTGAACTATCAATAATCTTCTTGGCAGATTTAATATTATCTGAGATTGGTTTTTCTAACAAAACAGGTATTTTTTTTTTCAAGAAACTCACTGTATGTTTCTCATGTAATTGATTGGGTGTTGAAACAATTACGGCATCTAAATTTTTAGATTTTAAAACTTCTTCAACACTAGAGTAAAGAGGAATTTTAAATTTTTTAGATAGGTTGGTTGCGTTTTTACTAATATCAACAATTGAGTGCAGTTTTGCTTTTTTTGATTTTGATATAGCTTTAATATGTTGAAGACCCATTAAACCAGTACCAACGATAGATATATTAATTTTTTTTTTCATGTTCTTAACTAACTTTAATTTTTGTAAAATGTTTATACAGTTTATTTGGTTTTATTAAAGTGCTTGGAAAATTTTTTCTATTTGGAGTATCTGGATAATATTGAGTCTCAAGACAAATCCCTTGGTAAGGAAATAATTTTTTTTTATATTTAAGACTTTGACTTGTGTATAGTTGGACACCAGGTAAACTTGAATAAATATCAAGTTTAATTTTACTATAATCATTTTTTAATGATGCTACAAAATTATTATGATTTTTATTAACACAAAATGTCAAATCAAAACCAGACTGATTAATTGTATTGGAAATTTTTTTAATATTATTGCTAGTAATTAATTTAATTTTTTCTCCCAAATTTTCATAATATTTAAAATCATTAATTGTTTTCTTGATTCTCTTTATTTTTCCAGTTGGTATCAATTTTTTATTTACTACTAGATACTTATCTGAATTTATTTTTAATTTATGATTAAAAATATTATTATTTTTTTTATAATTAAGATTCCAGTAACTATGATTAGTCAAATTAACATGAGTAGATTGATCTGAGATATATTCATATCTAATATTTAAAATTTTATCCTCAAGTTCATATATACATTTAATATCTAAATTACCTGGAAATCCTTGATCTAAATGTTTAGATTTAAGTTTATAAACAATCTTGTTCTTAGTTTGTTTATTCTTTTTCCAAATAAATCTATCAAAACCCTTTTTCCCTCCATGAAGAGTATTAATTCCTTCATTTTTATTTAGATAATATTTTTGTTTATCAATTTGAAACTTTGAACCAGCAATTCTACCTGCAAATCTCCCACATGTTGCTCCTACATACAAACTTTTGTATTTGTAACTGCCTATTGAGCCTAAATTTAGAATTAAATTAGTTTTTTTTTTCTTATGAAAAACTTCATAAAGAGTAGCGCCAAGATTGATTGTTTTTATTCTTAAAAATTTATTTTCAATGACAGAACTTTTTATTTTCACTCAGCTATTATAGCCAACCTTTGTCCACAATATAAGATTGATTAGTACAACCCGAAGATTGTTCTGATGAAAAAAACAATACTGCTTGAGCAAGTTCATGAGGCATTAATTTTTCTTTTAAACACTGCCTTTTCATCAACTCCTTTTCAGACTCATCATTCAACCACAAATCTATCTGTCTCTGTGTCATTACCCATCCGGGTACAACCGAGTTTACTCTAATATTAAACTCTCCTAAATCTCTTGCAAAAGATCTTGATAATCCAACTACTCCGGACTTTGCTGCTGTATAGGCGGCCATGCCTCCCTGACCTACCATCCATGATGTTGACCCCATATTAATGATTGCCCCACCACCATTGTCTATCATTGATTTTTTAACAGACTGAACAGTGAAGAAAAAATGTCTTAAATTTACATTCATTCTTTCATTCCAATATTCTTCAGTTACATCATCAATTTTATGTCTAGTGTCATTAGCAGCATTATTAATCAAAATATCTATTGGTCCCTTATTGCTAATAATGTCAGCTATAGTCTTTTGAAGCTCTTTAATATTTAGAAGGTCACATTTAATAAATATTGGTAAGCTATAATTTTTATTTTTTATATCTTCAATTAATTTTTTTGATTCATCTTCATTAATATCTATAAAATAAACTTCAGATCCTTGCTCACAAAAATGCTCAACAATTGAAGCTCCTATCCCTGATCCTCCACCTGTTATAAACACTCTTTTATTTTCTAAATCGTAATATTTTACTTTCATTATAACTCCAATTCTTTGGCAAGATCACCAATTTCAGCTCCACCTGCCATCAATCTTTTTACTTCTTCATTACCAAGTTCTGAAGATAATCCTGAACCAATTACCTCTCCCAAGCTTAAGAAAGTAAATCGATCAGCTATAAGGCGTGCATGAATTTCGTTGTGCGTAATAAGTATAATTGCAATATTTCCAAAATTTTGAACTTTTTTTATTGTTTTTAAAACTTCCATTTGCTGCTTTTGACCTAATGCTGATGTAGGTTCGTCTAATATTAATATCTTTGCGCCAAAATAAATTGCTCTTGCAATAGCCAAAGTTTGTCTTTGTCCACCTGACATTGTTCCAACTGGTTGATTGGGGTTTGAAATATTAATTCCAATTTTAGACATTTCTTCTGTTGTTACTCTATCCATCTCATCCATTTGTAATAAACCAAATGCGCCAGGTCCTTTTTTTATTTCACGTCCAAGAAAAAAATTTCTTGTTACTGAAGTTAGAGCGTTGAGTGCTAAATCTTGGTAAACTGTTCCAATACCTGCGTCAGATGCTTGACGTGGTGAAGTAAAATTAACAATTTCTCCATCAACTTTTATTTCTCCACTTGTCATAGGATGAACCCCAGATAACACCTTAATTAAAGTTGACTTCCCAGCTCCATTGTCACCTAAAAGAGCGTGAACTTCACCCGGATAAACATCTAATGAAACACCATTTAAAGCTGTAAATGCTCCAAATTTTTTAACTAAATTTTTTATTTCAATTAATGGTTTTTTATCCATTAGATATTCCCCATAATTCGTTTCCTAATGTTCTCATTTGTAAAGGCAGCAGTCACAAGAACCGCTCCAAGGAACACCCTATAGAATGATCCATCAATTCCAGGAATATAAAAGAAGGCTTCTTTTGCTATACCAAAAATAATTGTGCCTAAGATAATTCCACCTATTGTTCCAAAACCTCCTGTTAGCACAACACCACCAATAACTGCTGCAGCAATTGCTTCTAATTCTTTTAAATTACCTTTAGCTGTATCCGCAGTATTAACTTCAAATACTTGACATGCAGCAAACATAGTTGCGCAAAATGCAGTATTCACAAATAATGCAATCTTAACTTTGTTTGTTGGCACACCATTAGCCTTTGCGGCATTAAGATTTCCTCCAGTTGAATAAATCCAGTTACCTGCTTGAGTTTTACTCAAAATAAAATAACAAATAAAAGCAATAAGTCCCCAAATCATTAAAGCAGAATACATTCCTTTAGCAAAAATGTTACCAAAGTTATTTACATTCCAATCTACTGTATAATATAACCAATTAAATACTGGTTCCATAATATCACCTCCAAAGAAATTGGCTACTGGTCTTGCAGTAACTATGGTGTCGATGTAAGCTTTTGCTATATCAATATCAGTAACCACTTTTGCCGTAACTGCAGGAACATCAACTCCAGCTTCAATTTTCTTTGTCAAAATTTCTACCATTGAATCATTGCCAGATTTTTTTGCACCAGCTAAAGATTTTTCTAAGGTTTCAATCATTTTTGTTGAATTTATTTCAGTTTTCAAAGTTGCGACTTTTTCATTAATATATGAAAGTCTTTCAGTTAATTTTGCAACAGTGCTTGCTGGCACGTTGCTTAGAATTTCTAATAATTGGTCATTTGGTAAAGCTTTAGCTGCATCTCTTTCCATTTCTCCAAGACCTGGTACATTTATAATATTTTTGATATCTGGCAAATCAGTAACAGTTGTTGATCCAGCAGTTTGATCAGGAGCTCTATTAAATGCTCTATATGATACTTCTGTTAGACCTCGTAAAAAGAAAAGTCCACCCAGTGTAACAATAAAAGAAGATATACCACTTTTTACAATTACCCACCCCTGAATCCATCCAAAGGATAGAGTCATACATAACGTAATTAATATTGCTAATAATGGTGAGACATCTCTAATTTCAAATAATTGAAACCCCTCAAAATGGAAACCTCCTACAAAAGATACATAAGGAATAACAACAGCAAAACCCCATTTTAATATCATTGCCATACAACCACCAGCAAAACCAATCATTGAGCCAACTGAAAGATCAAATTCACCTGCAATAATTAACATCCCAGCAGCAAGTGCTACGATTCCTAATTGAGCAATTACCCTAAAATTATTTCTAATCCCTAAGGCGTTAAATCCTTCACCAGAAAAAGGGTTAAGAGAAAATTCTCCTTCTGGAATAGAGAAGTATCCCAACATACAAAAAAGTAAGATCATCACCCCCAAAGGCCCAATCTCTGGGCGAGCCAGTAATGCAGAGTACCATTTTTTTTCACCTTGTCGGTCTGACTCTTGTCTTGGTTTGTTTGTTGTTGATGTATTCATTTTTAAAAAAGGTTTTTTTAATTTTATAAAAAAAAAGGGCCGATTAAATAATCGACCCTTTTAATTTTAACTAACTATCTGTCAATTCCTGCAAGAGCAGCAACTGAAGAGGCATTAGACTTGTCTACGAAGCCAGGTCCTGAAGGGATGTTAGCTCCTGGAAGAAGTCCAGCACTGTTATTGTACAGGTGTAATACGATAACTGGCACATAACCCTGTAATCTTTGTTGTTGATCAATTGTGAAAGATACTCTTCCAGATCCGATTAAGTCCATAACTGCAGGACTTAAGTCAAAGCAAGAATGGTGTACTGTCATACCAAGATCAGCTAAAGCTTTATCAACAGCTTCACATACGTGAGGTCCTACTGAAAGGATTGCATTGACATCTTTGTTGGCTTGTAAAGCAGCAGTAGCTCTAGTTTGAATAGTTGCAGGATCAGATGTAGTATCAATCATTTTCATAGAAACTGCTGAACCATAACCTTCACATCTGTCTACAAGAGCTGTGTTGTATGCTTCTTGAATCATACAAAGTGCTTTTGAAGCACCTTCAGCTTTTGCTCTTTCACCAGCTTTTTGTCCAGCAAGTAATTCAGGCTGACCAACGTGCATAAGAGCACCTAGGCTAGCAGAAGACTCTAAACCAGAGTTCATTGTAATTACTGGAACACCAGCAGCAACAGCAGCTTTAATAGCTGGGCCTAATGCATCTGGGTCTGGTAAAGAAATTACCATACCATCAGGTTGAGTAGCTGCAGCAGCTTGAATTGAGCTTGCCATATCAGCCATATCAGCAGAAGGGTTGTAGATGTATTCGAAGTCAGCACCGATTGCTCTAGCTGCATCTTCACCACCTTTTTGAACTACTGGCCAAAAAGGATCTTTTCCTTCACCATGAGTAATCATGACGTATCTTTCAGCGAAAGCAGTAGTTGCAAATAATGCAAGAGCTGCAATCGAAAGTATAAGTTTTTTCATTATTTCTCCATTTTAAATTAATTTAAAAAATGAAATATAACTGCTTTGAGGAAAGATCATAACAAAAAATATAAATACAACTTTTGATTGATTTTTTTTATCAAAATTTTTTACCCTCTATTCTTGTCTTTTGTAGAATTAGAATTTTTCTAAATTAAATTATTAGTAGAAATTTCTAGTATGTGGAACTTCTTCCCAATCTTGCAGCACCACGAACACCACTAGCATCACCATATTTTGGTTTTAAAAAAACACCTTCGTATTCTCTGCCAATAACAAATTTCCTCACTAGTGCATCTATTTCAAGTAAAAAATCAATTTCGTTTGAAACTCCTCCACCAAAAATAAAAGCATCAGGATCTAAAATATTTATTATACTTGAAAGTGACATTGCTAAATTTACTTTAAAATCATCTATAAATCTTTCTGCATCTAAATCATGTTTTCTATTTAATTCGAAAATTTCATTTGCTTTTAAATTTTTTCCATAAAGTTTATTAAATCTTTTCGCTAAACTTAAACCAGATAAAAAACTTTCAATCTCAGCTTCTCTTGGATTGCTCGAATCAAAATTTTCTTTTTTAGCAGCAAAATAAGGAATTTGATTATGACCCCATTCTCCTGCAACACCATTAGGGCCACTTACTATTTTTTTATCAATAACTAAACCACCTCCAACTCCAGAACCTAAAATTATACCATAAACAATTTTGTAATGTTTTCCCGATCCATCTATAGCCTCTGACAAAGCAAAACAGTTTGCATCATTTTCACAAAACACTTCTTTCCCAAGTGCTTTACGTAAATCATTTTGAAAAGGTTTTTTTTCTAACCAAGTTATATTTGGAGCATTTTTAACCAATCCTGTTTGGGGAGAATGAACTCCTGGATGACAAACACCAATTTGAAGTTCTTGCTTAAATTCTTGTTCTAATTGTCTATGGATATCTCTTATAGAAGTAATAATTTGAGTGTAATTTTTTGGACATGGTATTCTAGATCTGTGTTTTTCTTGTCCATCTTTTTCAAGTACAACACTCTCTATCTTTGTTGCACCTACATCAATACCAATTTGCATGACTAATATGTTGCTCTACCACCACTTAAATCAAATACTGCAGCAGTTGAAAACGAATTTTCTTCACTGGCTAACCAAGTAACTAAAGAAGCTAATTCTTCTACTTTGGCAAATTTATTTCTTGGTATTTTTGAAAGCATATAATTTATATGTTTTTCAGTCATTTGATCAAAAATTCTAGTTTTTGCAGCTGCTGGTGTAACACAATTAACTGCAATGTTTTTTTGAGCTAATTCTTTACCTAGTGACTTTGTTAAACCAATAACTCCTGCTTTAGATGTGCTATATGCGCTTGCATTAGGATTCCCCTCTTTTCCAGCAATAGATGCAATATTAACAATACGACCATAGTTATTTTTTTCCATAAAAGGAACAACAGCTTTGCAACAATAAAATACAGAATTTAAGTTTAGGTTAATAACTTTATTCCATTCATCCAAAGGATATTCAGCCACAGTGGTATTCATTCCTGCAATACCTGCGTTGTTAATAAAAATATCTATTTTTCCAAGCTTGCTCTCTGTTTCTTGTAAGCTTTTATTAATATTTTCAAAGTTACTTACATCAACAATCTGATAGCATAAATTTTCTGAATTAACTTTATCTACAGCATTTTTGATAGCTTCTTCGTCAATATCCCAGATTACTACTTTTGCACCAGCTTCGATAAATCTCTCAGTTACTGCTAAACCAAAACCTTGAGCTCCACCTGTTACAATTGCAACTCTGTTATTTAAATCATATTTAATCATATTATTTCTTTTTCTTTTTTGATCTTAATAATGGAAAAGCTAGAGCAATTAAAGATAAAACAAAGAATGTTAATGCAATAGGTCTTGTTAAAAACATCAACCAATTTCCATCAAATATTACTAATGATTGTCTAAGAGTACCCTCAACCAATTCTCCTAATATTAATCCTATAATAACTGGAACAACTGAAAAACCATATCTTCTCATAAAAAATCCAAGCACTCCAAAGAATATCATTATCCAAACATCTATAATTGATTGACTTAACGAATAAGTTCCACAAACAGACACTGCAAAAATCATTGGCCATAAAATTTTATTAGGTACCAGTGTTATTCTTGCAAAAATCTTAGCGCCAAAAAAACCAAATATAAAAAAGAGTACATTAGCAATTAACATTGCACCAAAAATTCCATATAAAAATTCTGGTTGCTCTCTAAATAAATCAGGACCCGGTCTTACCCCATGAATTATTAAGCCCGTTAATATTACGGCAGTAGTTGCGCTCCCAGGAATACCTAAGGCAAGTGTTGGCACCATAGCTCCACCTGTTGCAGCATTATTAGCAGCTTCTGCCCCTGCAATTCCTTCAATTGAACCTTTGCCAAATTCTTCAGGTTTTTTTGAAAATCTTTTAGCTTCAGAATAACCAATTAAAGACGCAACTGTGCCACCTTCTGCAGGAAGCACCCCTATAAAAGATCCAATACCTGATGATCTTAAAATAGTTTTCCATGTTTGTTTATAATCATTAAGTGAGGGTAATTTTACTGCTTTTAACGCTACTCTTTTAAAAACTTGATCTAGTAAAGTTGATTGAGTTAACATTTCACTAATTGCAAATAAACCAACAACAACTGGTATAAAACCAATACCCTCAGATAATTCATTAATTCCATAGGTAAATCTATCTATTGAAGTCATAAAATCTTTTCCAATAGTTGAAATCAGTATTCCAAAAGCTCCAGCAATTAAGTTTTTGATTGGACTTCCATCGCCAATAGAAGCGAGCATAGTTAAACCAAAAATAGCTAGAGCAAAGTATTCTGGTTGCCCAAACTCATAAGCAAGTTTTGCCAACAAAGGTGCAAAAAAAACTAATATGATCACACTAAAAATTCCACCTACTGTGCTTGATACTGTTGCCATTCCAAGAGCTCTACCTGCCTCACCTTTTTGGGCCAATGGATAACCATCTAAACATGTTGCTGCTGCTGCAGGCGTTCCTGGTGTGTTAATTAAGATAGCTGTAATTGCTCCACCATAAGTACCTGCACAATAAATAGAAGTTAACAATACAATTGCTGAAAGAGGATCAAGTGTCATAGTAAAAGGTAAAATTAATGCACCACCTGTTGTTGGTCCTAGTCCTGGCAAAACTCCTAAGATTAAACCAAATAAAGTTCCAAAAAATAAAACTATCATTAGTTTCGAACTAAATAGAGGTGCCAACATTAATAATAAATTATCCATCTAATTGTAATAAATGTTAGTTATTATTCCTGGTGGAAATCTTAAACCTAAAATTGTTTCAAAAAAAATAAATACTATTACTGGAAAAATTATACCTACTAATAATAAATAAAATAATCTTTTTTCACCCCAATTATAAGATACAAAAATTGATAAAATAGAAATTGCTAGAAAAAAATCTAAAGTTTTTGAAATTACTACAAAAAAAATAAAACTGAGTAATGTTAAAAAAAATGTTCTAGGTAATTTTTTTTCAATTTTCCAAGGTTTTTTTTTTGATAAATAATAAATAATTAATGTTAAACTTATTATTAAAACCAACAATGCCTTTGGGAAAGTTGCTGGTTGAATACCTCTATTTAAAATTGGAGGAACAATATCAAATGTAAAAGTTGTAATTAGTAAAATGGTAGAAATAAATATTATTATAAATGAAACTTTAAATTCATCTTTAAAAAAAAAGGGCAAACTTTTGTTTGCCCTTTTTTGTTTTCGTACATTGCTCATAAGTTAAATGTACTATCTTTAAAATTACTTAATGTAACCTAAAGCTTTAAGCTGTGCAGTCATTTCAGTAAGCATTTCTTCCATTTGCTTACCCCATTCATCAGCACCAACTACACTAGTGTCATCAAGACCAATTTCAGTTAAGAAATTTTTGTAATAGTTGTGTCCCATAGCTTTCATCATTCCAGCTTCTAACTCTTTAACTCTTTCAGCTGGAGCTCCTTTTTTAGTTACGAAACCTCTAACAGTAGATAAAGAAACAGGTATTCCTAATTCTTTAGCTGTTGGAGAGTCTCCAATTTTAGCCATTCTATTATTTGCTAAAACAACAGAAACACATAGTGTTCCATCATTTATTTCTGTTAATGCTTCACCTAAGTTCAAAACACCTACATCAATATCTCCTTTGATTAGGTTAGTTTTGATTGGAGCTACACCTTTATAAGCAACAATAGTTGGATCTTTTAATCCACCTTTTTTAGTAAATGCAATTGCGCTTACATCATCAATTCCACCAACATGAGTTGTTCCATATTTAAGTGATTTTGATTTTTGAACACTAATAAATTTTTTAGCATCTTTTATGTCAGCTTTACAATTTACAACAAACAATTGAGGATCATCAGTTCCTCTTGCAAGTGGCTGCATGTCACTAATTTTAACTTTAGTTTTACCTAATGCCATTGATACAGCATGACCAGTAGTCCAAGTTAAAGTGTGTTGACCGTCAGCAGGTAGGCTCATCATGTAGTCCATAGATACAGCTCCACCACCACCTTTTTTGTTAACTAATTGCATGTCCTGTTTAAGAACTCTTCGAGCTCTTAAAAGCATCATTCTAGTAGTTACATCAGTACCACCACCAAAACCAGCGTGAGTAATTGCTTGTATAGCACCATCTGCTCTTGCAGAAGTAGTAAGCATTGGTAATGCTATAACAAAAAATTCAGTCACTAGAAATGCAGCAGCTAAGAAAAGTTTAAAACTTTTTTTCATTATTTCCCTTTTTAGTTAATTTATAATTAATAAATATAAACATAATCTGATACAAATCGTAAGAAAAAAATGCTTCAAAAAAAAATTAATATTGCACTTCTTCTAGGGGATCCTTCTGGTATCGGTCCAGAACTTATATCTAAATTATTGAATAAGGAGATTACTAATAATGCTAACATAGTTGTTATTGGTGAAAAAAATGTTTTAGAAGGTGGTAATAAAATTTCTGGTAATTCACAAAATCTAAAATATGTTGATGGCTTTGATCAAATAAATTTTGAAGAAGGAAATAAATTTTTTCTAGATATTTCTAATGGAAAAAATAATAGTTATAAATTATCAGAATGTTCTAAAGAATCTGGGGAAAGTGTTTTGTCAGCTTTAAATTTAGCCTTAGAACTTGCTAAAGAAAATAAAATTCATGCAATTAATTTTGGTCCATTCAATAAAACAAGTTTAAAACTAGGTGGTAACAAATATTCTGATGAATTACATTTAATGGCTGAAAAACTAGAAGTAAAAAATTTTTTCTGTGAATTTAATGTTATTGATAATTTTTGGACAGCTCGTGTTACATCTCATATTCCAATTAAAGAAGTTCCAGATCATGTTATAAAAGAAAAAATTATGAAACCGATTAAGCTTATTAATGAGGCAATGAAATTAAATGGCATAAAAGTTCCTAGAGTTGCAGTTCAAGCACTTAATCCTCATGCTGAATTTGGAACTGAAGAGAAAGATGAAATTATTCCAGCTATAGAAGAGGCAAAAAAACTAGGTATTAATGCTGATGGACCTTTGCCTTGTGATACTTCTTTTATTACTGCTTATAAAAATAAAAATCATGATTGTATTGTTGGTATGTATCATGACGCTCTTCAATCTGGCTTAAAAGCATTTGGGTTTGATAGAGGTGTTACCGTTCAAGGTGGATTGCCTGTTCCAATTACTACACCTGCTCATGGCACAGCTTTTGATATTGCAGGAAAAAATGAGGCTAATCTAGAACCTACTTTGAATTCATTTAAAATTGCATTAACAATGGCAGAAAATAAAAATAAACAATGACAAAAATTAAAGAAATAAGAACTAAAGTTTACCAATGGAATGGTAAAACTGTGCCTCCACAAAATAACTTTTGTACAAATGCCTCAGATCTTTTATTTGAAAAGTCTGATGCAATGGGTTCATTCAGATTTCATGAATGGTTGATTTGTGAAATTGAAACTGATGACGGGATCGTTGGAATTGGAAACGCAGCCTTAGCACCTCAAGTTGCAAAAAAAACTATTGATACATATTTAAAGCCTTTAGTTATTGGTGAGGATCCTTTTGATTACGCATACATTTGGGAAAAAATGTACAGAAGAACTCATGCTTGGGGCCGAAGAGGTATTGGCATGGTTGCAATTTCCGCAATTGATATCGCTCTCTGGGATATAATGGGCAAAATTACAAAAAAACCTGTGTTTAAATTGTTAGGTGGAAGAACAAAAGAAAAAATTCCTGTTTACGCATCAAAACTATATAGCCAACCAATTAAAGATCTTCAAAAAGAAGCTGAGAATTACTTAAAGCAAGGTTTTAAAATGTTTAAAATGAGATTTGGTTGGGGTCCTAAAGATGGACCTGAAGGAATGAAAAAAAATATTGAACTTGCGGAAGCTGTAAGAGAAGTAATCGGTGAAGATACAGATTTGATGATGGAATGTTATATGGGTTGGAATTTAGATTATGCAAAAAGAATGATGCCAAAACTTATGAAATTTAATCCTAGATGGTTAGAAGAACCAGTTATAGCAGATGACATTCATGGATATGCTGAACTAAATAATATGAATATGATTCCAATTTCTGGTGGTGAGCATGAGTTTAATATGTTCGGTTTTAAACAATTATTAGATTTAAAAGCAGTTAGTTATATCCAGTATGACAATAATAGAGTTGGTGGTTTTACTGCGGCTCAAAAAATTAATGCTATTGCAGAAGCTCATCAAGTTCCTGTTATTCCTCATGCAGGTCAAATGCATAATTATCATTTAACAATGTCTAATTTTAATTGTCCTATTTCAGAATTCTTTCCTGTTCATGATGTTGAAATTGGAAATGAACTTTTTTATTATATCTTTGAAGGAGACCCTGCTCCAGAAAATGGATTTATTGATTTAGATGATAATAAACCAGGTCTAGGTTTAACAATTACTGATAAATATAAATCTGATTTTAATATAATTGAATAAATAACTAATAGTTATCTACTTCTTTTAAAGTTGGCATAGACCTAGCTGCACCCAGCCTTGTTGTTGAAATACCTGCAACTTTATTAGCAAATATTAATGCATCCTTATGTTTAAACTTATTTGCAAGCGCTACAGCAAATGCTCCATTAAAAGCATCTCCTGCTCCTGTCGTATCTACAACTTCATTTTTCAATTTTAATGCATCAATAAAATATTCTTCATTTTTATTTGCAAAATAAATACCTTTTTCACCAAGTGTAATAATAATATTTTTAACACCCCTGTTTAAAAATTCTTTTGCAGCATTTTTAATATCCTCATTTGTCTCAATTTTTTTATTATAATAAAATTCTGCCTCAGTTTCATTTGGAGTAAAAAAATCTAATAATTCAAAATCATTTTCATTTATTTTTCTAGCAGGTGCTGGATTTAAAATTGTAAGGCAATCATTATCCTTGGCTTTTTTTAATGCATACATGGTTGTTGAATATGGAGTTTCCATTTGAGTTAAAAATATCTCTGATTTTTTTATTAATTCTAAATTTTTATCAATATCTCCATTTTGGAGATGAGCCGCAGCGCCAGCGAAAACATTAATTGCATTATTTCCATTCTCATCAATCATTATTCCTGCTACGCCTGTTGAAAGATTGGAGTCTCGAGATACGCTTTCTATATTTACTCCTGCCTCTTTATATAAAGAAAGAGCCATATCTGCATAATTATCTTTACCAACTTTAGTTATAAAATTAACTTTGCCATCTAATTTTGCAGCAGCAATTGCTTGATTTGAACCTTTCCCACCTGGTCCAACTAAATGATTATTCCCTAAGACTGTTTCACCTCGTTCTGGTATTTTGTTTGCAAAAAAACAAAGATCAGCAACAAATATCCCAAAGATACAAATTGAGCTCATTTAACCATAAATTTTGACATAAATTATTATTCAAAATTACTTTATTATTTTTCTTATTTCCTTCAAAGAAAAAGGTTGAGGCTTTTTACAAGTAGTTTTGATTATTTGAGGAATTCCAGAAGTACAAGCCTTCATGGTTGATTGAATTATATCTAATACATGTAGAGATAATTCTCCATTACATTTATTAATTTTCTTATTTTCTATTGAATAAGCCATCTCAGCTAATCCAGCTCCACGATAGTTTGCATTAGTCGGGGACTCATTTGCTCTTGAGCTTTGTGACCTAATATTAATTTTACCCAGTGGCATTTTGTTTGTTTTATATTCTTTCCAAGGATCACCTAAATTTTTACATACATAAACTGAACCACCAAACATATTTGGGTCTGGAACTATCATTGATCCTTTATCACCATATAATTCTATGTGATTTCTTTGGTGAGCTATAACATCAAAAGATAAAGTTAGTCTGATAATTGTTCCATTTTCAAATGTAATGGTTGATAAATATGTTGTCGGACATTCTACTTTAAATGTTTTGTTTTTTCTTGGACCTATTCCAATAGTTCTTCTTTTAACTCCTTTAACAACACTTCCTGCAACTTTTTTTGCTGGTCCTAACAAATTAACTAATGCAGTTAAATAGTAAGGCCCCATATCAATTACTGGTCCACCTTCTTTTTTTGCAAACCAAGGTTCAGGATTAGGGTGATAAGATTGAACTCCAGGAAAAGCAAAAATTCCATTTCCTAATTTAATTTTGCCAATAACTTTTTTATCGACTAGTTCTTTTGATTTTTGGATACCACCGCCTAAGAAAGTGTCTGGAGCATTTCCAATATAAAGCTTTTTCTTTTTTGCAATTCTTAGAAGATCTTTTCCATCCTTAAAATTAATTGCCAGTGGTTTTTCGGAATAAACATGTTTACCATTAACCAATGCCTGCTTTGCAACCTTATAGTGAGCTTTTGGAATAGTTAGATTAAGAACAATTTCAATTTCTTTATCTTTTAAAATTTCATTTACAGTTAATGCTTGAATTTTATAGGTTTTTGCACATCTAACAGCATTACCATGGTTAATATCTGCACATTTAATAATTTTAATATTGTTAAAATATTTTTCAGCTCTGAAATAAGTCTCTGAGATATGACCGCAGCCAATAAGGCCGACTTTAAATATTTTATTCATAAAGAGTTACACGCCTTGTCTTTGTTTGCTCTTTCCCTCTTTATAAAGTTTTAAAGCTTCTTTATTTTCTTCAGTTGTTGGGATTTCTAATGTGGGGCTATCCCAAAACGCAGAACCTTCTAGCCACTGATAAGCATGTGTCTTAATTGAAATTACATATGTAACATCAGATTTTTTTGCTCTTTTAAATGCTTCTTCAAGTTCAGATATAGAATTTACATGTTCTGATTTAGCTCCCATGCTTTCAGCATGTTTTGCAAAGTCAACACCTACAAGACCAGGTGTTTTTGAGCTTTTAAGTAGATTGTTATATTCTTTACCACCCTTAAATAATTGAAGTCTATTAATGACTGCAAAACCTCCATTATCACAAACAACTATTATAAGTTTATTGTTAGTAATAACTGAAGAATAGATATCAGTATTATTCATTAAGTATGATCCGTCTCCTATAAATGAAATAACCTCTTTGTTTGGATTTGCCATTTTAATTCCTAGAGCACCTGAAATTTCATAGCTCATACAACTAAAACCCCATTCTGTTTCATGAGTATTTAATTCTCTAGGTCTCCAAACTTGAACGACTTCACCAACTAGTCCGCCAGCAGCTGTTACTGCTATATCTGATGGATCAGAATTTTTGTATACAGCGCCTATAACCTGAACATAACTTGGTATCTCTTGATTTGATGGAGCGCTTGCTTTATCAACTTCTTCATTCCATGCTTTAAGTTCAGCTTGAGATTTTTTGTTCCACTCTTCTCCTGCCTTCCACTCGCCTAAAGCTAAAGATAATTCATCTAATGATACTTTTGCATCACCTATTACAGCTTGTGCTAAATGTTTGTTTGCATCAAATCTTGATACATTAATTGATACAAGTTTAAAATTTTCATTCTCAAAATTTGCCCAAGAACCTGTAGTAAAATCTGCAAGTTTAGTTCCAACTGCAATTGCAAGATCTGTTTGTTTGGCCAGAGAATTTGTATTTTTTCCACCCAAACCCCCTATTTGTCCAGCATAATGTGAATGATCTCTTTTCATTGTGGAATAACCCATTACAGTTTGAGTAACTGGAATATTATGTTTGATTGCAAACTTGCTTAATTCGTCCATTGCATCAGAATAAAAAACTCCACCACCAGAAATAATTATTGGATTTTTTGAAGATTTTATTTTTTCAGCTGCTTCTTTTATTTGAAACTCATCAGGTCTAGGTCTTCTAATTGTATGTACTTTTTCTTTAAAGAATTCTTCTGGATAATCAAAAGTTTGCCCTTGAATATCTTGGCATAAAGCAATGCAGGCTGGTCCACAATCAGCAGGATCTAGCATAGTTTGAATCGCTGCTGGAAATGATTGAATTATTTGTTCTGGTCTAGTTATTCTATCAAAATATCTTGTGACAGGTTTAAAAGCATCATTTGCAGTTATGCTAGGATTATTAAAGTGCTCAACTTGTTGCAATACAGGATCTGGCATTCTATTTGCATATGTGTCTCCTGGTAAAAATAAAATTGGAAGTCTATTGCTCATAGCAACACCAGCTGCAGTTACCATATTTGTTGCTCCAGGACCAACTGATGAAGTTGCTACAAAAATTTGCTGTCTTCTTTTTGCTCTTGCATAACCAATACCAGTTAAAGCCATATTTTGTTCATGATGACCTCTATAAGTGGGAAGTTCGTTTTGATTTTCTTCAAGTGCCTGACCTAAACATGCTACATTTCCATGCCCAAATATTCCAAATACACCCGGAAACAAAGGTTCTTTTTTCCCATTAATTAATATTTTTTGAGATATTAAATATTTAACTACTGCGTGAGCACAGGTGAGTGTAATTTTTTTCATAAATTAAGTTTATCTTTAAATGTGTATAATGTTTATATATAAATATATTTATAAAATAAAAAACCACTTTAAGTAAACTTAAAAATAAATTCTATGTATAGCAAATTTGGACAATTCATTGACGGTAAATGGCAACAAGCAGAAAAAAATGAAACATATGATGTAATTAACCCAGCTACTGAAGAAGTAATTGGTAAAGCATCAAAAGCATCTTCAGCTGATGTGCAAAAAGCATTAAAATCTGCTGAAAAAGGTTTGGAGATTTGGAAAAATACTGCACCTTGGCAAAGAGCTTATACTCTTAGAAAAATTGCAGATTTAATGAGAGAAAGAAAAGATGTTCTTGCTAAGTGGTTAACACTTGAAGTGGGAAAGCCTCTTGCTGAAGGTGTTGGAGAAGTTGGTGGTGGAGCTGATATTTTTGAATGGAACGCAGAAGAAACAAAGAGAATTTATGGTCAAACACAACAAAGTAGATTTCCAGATACAAGAGTTCATGTTTATTATCAGCCAGTTGGTGTAGTAGCAGCATTAGTGCCCTGGAATTTTCCAATAGTTTTAGCTTCTAGAAAGATTTCTACTGCTTTAGCTGCAGGTTGTTCTGTTATTTGTAAGCCAGATACAATTACTCCTGGCGCAGTAATGGAATTAGTTAGCATATGTAAAGAAGCAGGAGTGCCAGATGGAGTGATAAACCTTCTATCAGGTGATCCGGCTGAAATATCAAATGAATTAATGGAATCTGATATTATTAAAAAAGTATCTATTACTGGTTCAACAAGAGTTGGAAAAATAATTTTAAAGAAAGCAGCTGATAAAGTTCAAAGAGTTACAATGGAACTTAGTGGACACTCTCCCTTTATTGTCTGTGAAGATGTAGATATGAACAAAGTTGCAGATATAGCTATAACAGGTAAATTTAGAAATAATGGACAAGTATGTATTTCACCTAATAGATTTTACATCCAAGAAAATAGAAAAGATGAGTTCGTAAGTGCCTTTATGGATAGAGCAAAAAAATTAAAAATAGGTAATGGTATGGATGAAGGTGTTGAGTTAGGCCCTTTAAGTACTGCTAAGAGATTAGAAGAAATAGAAAAATTAGTAGAGACAACAAAAAGTGAAGGTGCAAAAGTATTAATGGGTGGAAAAAGACCTTCTGGTTTCAACAAAGGATATTATTACGAACCAACTGTATTTGATGATGTAAAAGATAATTTTACGATCATGAAAGAAGAACCTTTTGGTCCACTTGTGCCTATTCTAACATTTAAAACTTTTGATGAGGTTATTGAAAGAGCAAACGATAACGACCTTGGTTTATGTAGTTATTTATATACTAATTCAATGGATCAAGCTCATATAGGATCTGAAAAATTAGAGTCCGGATGTGTTGCAGTTAATACTGGAGTAGTTGCTATTGCTGAAGCACCATTTGGTGGGATTAAACAAACAGGTTATGGACGTGAAGGTGGTTCGGGTGCAATTAAAGATTACCTGAATGTTAAATATACTCACATGGGTTTGAAGATATAATAATGAGAAAAAACAAAATAAAAGAAATGATGAAAGCTGGGAAACCAGTAATTAATGGTTGGCTGCAAATCCCAAGCACTGTATCAGCTGAAGTTATGGCCCATCAGGGTTGGGACTCTCTAACAATTGATATGCAACATGGCTTAGTTGATTACACTAATGCTCTTCCAATGTTGCAAACTATATCAACAACTGATGTTACTCCACTTGCAAGAGTAAACTGGAATGAACCTGGTCAAATAATGAAAATACTTGATGCAGGTTGCTATGGAATTATTTGTCCAATGGTTAGTAACAAAGAAGAGGCTGAAAGATTTGTTCAAGCATGTATGTACCCTCCTCATGGCTATAGAAGTTTTGGTCCTGTTAGAGGTTTAATTTATGGTGGTTCTGATTATGCAAAACATGCAAATGATGAAATGCTTAAATTAGCAATGATAGAGACAAAAGAATCTTTAGGTAAGCTTGATGAAATTATGTCAACACCCGGTGTTGATGGTATTTATATTGGTCCAGCAGACTTAAGTTTAGCTATTGGTGAAGAACCAGGTTTTGATAGACCAGAAAGCACAAAAGCTTATTCGGAAATTTTAAGAATTTTAGAACATGCTAAAAAAAATAATATATTTGCAGGTATTCATAATGGAACACCTGAGTATGCACAAAAAATGATTGATAAGGGTTTTAATTTTGTAACAATTGGTGCTGATCAAAGAGCATTAAGTGCTGGATCTAAGGCTGTAGTTGATAAAATGAAAGGTTTTTCTAAAAAAGAAGAATCTAAAGCTTATTAATTAAAATATTAATTATATTCCTTTATAAAGAATATCTCTTCTATCAATAAACCCTTCAAAAGTTTTTATTGTAATTACAGATGGTAAAATAAAGATAGATCTTTTGTCTTTTTCATTTCTTATAATTCTAAAAAATCCTTTTTTAATAGCAGTATCGATATAAACATTTGAGGTTAAGTAAGATTTTTCAATAACTTTTAATAATTCATTTTTAGTAATTGATTTATTTTTATAATAAGCAAGCATTACCATGTGCAACATTATCCAATGTTGAGGTGTTAAAGAGAACCAATTAAGTAATTCATTTTCTAATCTTCCCTCAAAGTCACCTAGTGACACTTCGGCTAATTTAATTCTTTTTTGAGTAATTTTTGGAATTTTTTTTTGTTCCTCAAAATGCTTAGGATACTTAAATTGTCTCTTCATTAGTCAAATGTTATCTTAAAGAAAGTTAAATTAATATTATTTTTTATTGCTTAATTCTTTATATATATTGTTAACTCTGTACACTTCTTCTGCGGTATTAAAATACCCTTCGTACTCTATTTCATCTGGTGTTACATCAAAGTGATAGTGGCCAGCAATATTTTTTTTTGTATAAGAGTGAAAATGAGTGTGTTCTCCAGACTCTCTTAAGTTAAGTGTCCCTCCTGTTGGATCACCCGTCCAAAATACGCTGTAACCTTGTAGCTCTGGTCCAACAGGTTCATAAAATTGTAAAAAATCTTTTACACACTTCATTTGTTCGGGGTCATAGTATTCATGTTTAATATCGGCATAATCAGGCTGAACATGTGATTTAATTTTTCCTTTTAATATTCTAAAAACGCCTGCTAATGCAAGATGATCGTTGCCCTCAATTTTTAAGTTGTCAGACAAAGCTTTTCTCATTGCTTGAGGTAAAGAACCTTGTTCACCAGATCTTCCTTTTATTTTAATTTTGATAACTTTTCCTCTTACCCCATCAGTATAAAAAACGTTGCCTAAGCCACCATGTTTTCTAGCTGTATATTTTTCAGCAATACATTCTTTGTTAGCACCAACTCGAGCAATAATTGATTTTGACTCAGAGGTAATTAAATTTTCATTAATTACTAATTCACCACAATGACCTTCTAAACAAGACATGGCACCTGAGCCAGCACCTAAAGCATAACTTTTTTCTGATCCAATCATTTTAGAAATTTCCTCATAATCAAATTCAGTACCAATAAATTTGGGATCATGCATGTAAGGTTCGCCACCAACATCTATAATTTTTTGATTACCACTTATGCCTTCAGATGGACAGCCCCAATCCCTCAAATTTGGACAATTAGCTATAGATACCTCGGCAACTTTATAATTATCAGATAATCCTTTTTGTAAAGCTTCAGAGATTTTATCTAATGAATATTCTTTAAATTTTGATTTTTCTATTTTTAATTGCATTATTAATTAAGCTATAATTTATTTTGCAATATGTCTATAGATAATATATATAATATCTATACATAAATTAATTTTAAAAAAAGATAATGATAAATAAAGATTTAAAAGTTGCAGTTTTAGGCGCTGGTGCAATGGGCTGTTTGTTTGGAGGTTTGTTAGCTGAAAAAGGGCTAAATGTAATTCTAATAGATGTTTGGAAAGAGCATGTAGAAACAATAAATAAAAACGGCCTTAAAATGGATGGACATGGTGGAGATAGATTTATAAAAGTTAAAGCAACAACCGATCCTTCATCTGTAGGTGTTGTTGATGCAGTAATAGTAATGTGCAAAGCAACTGTTCTAGAACCAGCTCTCAACAGTATTATAAATATCATTGGTGAAAAAACTGTTTTTATGTCTTTTCAAAATGGTTTTGGACATGAGGCTATTATGCAAAAAATTGTTGGAGTTGAAAAAGTTTTAGGTGGAACAACAACTCAAGCATCAAATATATTGGGACCTGGACATATAATGAACCACGCAGCTTTACCATCTTGGATAGGAGAATACGAGGGCGGTATGAGTGAAAGAGTTAAAGAGGTAGCTGATACTTTCACGGCATATAATTTAGAGACAATTGCCGCAGATAATGTAAAGAAAAGAAAATGGATGAAACTTTTTGCATTAACTGCAATTGGTCCTTTATCTGCAATTTTTGATCTACATCACACAGATTTATATATTAATAATAGTGCAAATAATGTTTCAAGATCTCTTGGTAAAGAAATCATATTAGAGACAAGACAAGTAGCTTTAGCAGATGGTGTTGAGGTATCTGAGGATGAGTGTCTATTTATGTTTAATAAAATTGTAGATTCAAACCAAACAAATAAATCGTCTATGGCTTTTGATGTTCAATATAAGAGAAAAACTGAAATTGACTTTATAAGTGGTGTGGTTTCAAGTCTTGGAAAAAAACATGGAATAAAAACTCCTCTAAACGATTTAATGTATAAAATGATCAAAGTTAAGGAGGGAATGTATAGCTAAATGCTAAAAATTGAGAAATTAAAAAAAATAAAAAGTAATTTTCCAGTTTTAGTAGGTAGTAATGTTATTCCAAAAAGTATTTGTAAAACATTAATTAAAGAAATCAGTAACTCCAAATCTTTTGATGACATGATCATGGGTGGGAGAAGTCGAATAAACAAAGGGTCTAAAAATTTTAATAATTATATTAAAAAATCAAAAACCTCAGAAAAACTCTTTAAAGTTTTTAATAGTAAATCTTTCTATAAAAAAATTGAAAGTATATTTAAAAAAAACTTTAAAGATGGCTCTTGGGAAAACTCAAATCTTCCAAAAATCTTTAATCAAAAAAAGTTTACTATTAAAAAAAAATTAAACTCAAGTGAACTTCAAAAAATGCTTGGGAATAATTACTCAAACCCAAAAGTAAATTTAGATATTGATTTTTCTGTTTCAAAAGGTGGATACAGATTAAGACCACATCGAGATGACATTACAAGATTATATAATTTTTTAATTTACTTAACAGATATTCCAAAAAAGAACGGTGGATCACTAACTATTTATAAAAAAAAGGCAAAAAAGAACTTAAGAAAAAGCTTCAGAAGATTTCCTAAAATTAGTGAACTTGAAATTGTGGAGGAGTTTACACCTAAGCAAGGAACAGCTGTTTTTTTTCAATCAACTCCCAACTCTTATCATGGTGTAAAAAGATTTATTGAAAAAAATTGTTCTAAAAGGTTTTTTATTTATGGAAGTTACGCCCTGAATAAGCCAGTAATTTGGAAATTTAATAATATTCCTTATTATCCCTACATAATTAAAAATAAAAAAAAAATGCTTACATCTTTTCATGATGCAAATTATCTTACTATTCCAACTACAAATTAATATAAGTTTAAAAAATGAAATCATTGACTAAAAAAAAATTTGAAGAACAGGGATACTCAATAGTAAAAAATGTTTTAAATTTTGATAATGATCTGAAACCCATCTTAAATGACATGGAATATGTAATGGATAGACTGATTCATAAATTCTCTCCTAAAAAAAAAATATCAAAAGCTTTAAAATTTAAATTTGAAAAAAAATATAAGTTTGTATCTTCTCTTAATATTTTTGATCTAGATCAGTATTTCAATACAAGACTACCTAGAGACCATGTTAAAAAAGATAGCGATTACTTTGCAAGTCATTCTCTTTGGAATTTAATTAAACATAAAAAAATACTTAAAGTCGTTGAGAAAATACTTGGCCCAGAAATACTTTCTAACCCAGTTCAAAATACAAGGATAAAACAACCAGAAAAAACATTACCTAAAAAATCAATTAATGATGGTTTAAGCGGAAGGACACCTTGGCATCAAGATGCCGCTGTACTATCAGCTAAAGGTCAAAAAAAAACTGAACTTTTAACAGTATGGATACCTTTTACAAAAACAACTAAGAGAAATGGCTGTATGATTACTATTCCTGGAATAAATAAATTAGGATTATTAAATCATCACTCTGGCTACAGAGGACAAGTTGAAATTAAAGATGCAAAGTTACTTAATTCAAAAAAAGTAGCATACTTAGAAGCTAATGTGGGAGATATAGTTTTGCTACACCGACACTCTGCACATTGCTCTATTCCTAATAAATCAAATAATTTTAGAATAAGTGCTGATCTCAGATATAATAAAGCAGGTCAAACCTCTGGTCGAGAGCCATTACCTAGTTTTTATGTAAAAAGTAAAAATAAAAAAAATATTACTATTTCAAATTTTAAACAATGGCTTGCTCTGTGGGAAAAAGCTAAAGAAAAATGTATACCTAGAAAATATGCCTTTAAATATTCTTTACCTACATTCAAAAATAAAAAAAGAGATCTATCTAAGTTAATTAATTTTTAAATAAATAATTTTATAAAATATATATTTGTGTATAAGAGCTTATGAAAAAAATTTTAGTTATACAGCCTATTCATGAAGCTGGTATTGAATTGCTTAAAAATAATACAAATTACGAATTTGAAATTGTTGAAAATGTAGATCCTGATTTTCTCAAATCTAAAATTAAAGACTGTGATGGAGTATCGATAAGAACAGCAAAATTGACTGGGGATGTAATTGAAGCAGCAAATAATTTAAAGATTATTTCTAGACACGGTGTTGGTTACGATAATATTGATTTAGAATCTTCTAAAAAAAATAATTTAACACTTGCAATTACAGCAACAGCAAATGCAGTAGCTGTGGCTGAACATGTAATGTTTATGCTCCTTAATATTTCTAAAAGAAAAACTATGTATGATGACACTGTTAAGAAAGGAAAATTTAATGATAGAAACAAATTGCCAAAAACTGTTGAACTTTGGAGTAAAAATATACTAATTGCTGGTTTCGGTAGAATTGGTCAATCTTTAATAAAACGATGTCTAGGGTTTGAAATGAAAGTTTTTGTCTATGATCCATTTGTTTCTAAAGATGTTATTGAAAATTTAGGTGGTATCAAGGTTGATAGTATGGAAGATGCTTGCAAAACTATGGATGCAGTATCTCTTCATATTCCATTAAATGATAAAACTAAGAATATAATCAATTATGATTTACTAAAAACAATGAAAAATAATTGTATTATTATTAACGCGGCTAGAGGTGGTATTGTAAATGAAGTTGATCTAGATAAGGCTTTAAATGAAGGTTTAATTTTTGGAGCTGGTTTAGATGTTTTTGAAACTGAGCCACCAGAACTTAACAATCCATTATTAAAAAACGATAAAGTTTTTCTAAGTCCACACACAGCAGCTTTTACTGAAGAATGCATGACAAGAATGGGTAAAGAGACAATACAAAATATTATTGATTTTTTTGATCAAAAGTTAGAAAAATCTAAAATTGTAAAATTATAAAAAAATTAGTTTTGAAAAACTTCTAAGTTACTTTTTTTAAGAGTTTCTGTTAAATATTTATAGCCAATCTTTGCATATTCAAATGGATTTGCTTTTGAAGGATCTTGTTCCGCTTCTACCACTAACCAACCTGAGTAATTTTTTTCTTTCAATACATCGAACAAAGGCTTGTAATCAATACACCCATCACCTGGAACTGTAAATGCACCCTCTAAAAATGCCCCTCTAAAACTTAAATCTTCTTTCAAAGATTTTTCTAAAACATTTTTTCTAATATCTTTACAATGCATATGAATTAATCTTTCACTAAAATCATTTAATATTTTTAACGACTCTCCTTTAGCAAATAACATGTGACCAGTGTCTAATGTAAGTTTTACACTATCATGCGTGTTTTCAAGCAATCTTACTGTATCCTCTTCAGTCTCTATTACAGTGCCCATATGATGATGGTAAGCAAGTGGCATCCCTTCATCTTCAAGATATTTTCCCATTTCTGAAATTTTTTCATAGTATTTTTTTGACTCTTCAAGATCCATTTGAGGTCTTGTAGATAATTTTCGATTTGGATCTCCTTGGATTGAATCAGAAACTTCAGCAAAAACCATACAAGGTGAATTGCAATCTTTAAAAAGTTTTAACTGATCTTGAATTAAATTTTTTTCTTCATTTACATTATTTTTTCTTAAATTCGCTCCATACCAACCTGAGCAAAGATTTAGGTTAAATTTATTAAGTTTGGGAATTAATTCTTCTGATTTTTTTGGAAATTTACCACCAGACTCAATTCCAATAAATCCTGCCTGACTAGCTTCAGACAAACATTGTTCTAAAGGAGTGTCACCTCCCAATTCAGGCATATCATCATTACTCCATGCAATTGGTGCTATTCCTAATTTAATTGACATATAAAATTATTAAAAATTAAATGCATTTCTAAATTATGATCTTTTGTGCATCAAGAAAATTATCTTTATAATTCATATTTAATTCATCTTGAAAAATTGTTTCTTGATTTCAATCTTTAATTCTGTTGTAAATTCTTATGATTAACTTTTCTTTAATGGGAGCAGGACGGATTGGAAAAATGCATGCTAAATTTATAGCATTACATCCAAAAGCAAAATTAAAATATGTATATGATGTTAATTCTCAGTTTGCCGAAGAAATATCAAAATCAACAGGGTGTTTAATAGCATCTTCACCAGAAGAAGCTATAAAGGCTGACGATATAGACGCAGTTCTAATAGCATCGGCTACTCCAACTCATACTCAATTTATTACAATGGCAGCGAAAGCTGGAAAAGCAATTTTTTGTGAAAAGCCAATTGATTTAGATATCAATAAAGTAAATGAGTGTATGGAAAATATTAAGGGAACAAACGTTCCTATTCAAATTGGTTTTAATAGAAGATTTGATGCCAGTCATGCAAAGGTGCAACAGGCAAAAGTAAAAAAAGAAATTGGTGAATTGGAAATGGTTGTTATTACAAGTAGAGATCCTGAGCCTCCAGGAATTGATTATTTAAAAGCTGCAGGAGGATTTTTTAGAGATACTACTATCCATGATTTTGATTTAACTAGATTTATATTAGGGGATGATCCTGTAGTTCAAATATCTGCATTTGGAGATGCTTTATTTGATAAAAATGTGCAACAAGAAAAAGATCTGGATACTGCTATGTTTATTCTAAAGTCAAAAAATGGAGTTTTAATTCATATAAATAATTCTAGAAGAGCTGTATATGGGTATGATCAAAGAGTAGAGGTTTTTGGTAGTAAAGGTATGGTAATTTCAAACAATCAAACCCCTACATCCATACAAAGATATACAAATACATCTACTGATGAAAAAGAACCTATACATTTCTTTTTTATTGAAAGATACGAGCAAGCTTACAGAGATCAATTTAATGAGTTTGTAAAATGTGTTGAGGATAAATCAAAACCTTTGGTGGGATTTGAAGATGGTAGAAATGCTTTGATAATAGCTAACGCAGCATATCAATCGTTTGAAAGTGGTAAAGTAATAGATATAAAATTCTAATATGTCTAATAAATATATATCTGAACAATCTAACCAATTTAAAGATAAAATAATAATTGTAACAGGAAGTACTCAAGGAAGTGGAGCTGAGACCGCAAAATTACTAGCAAGTAGAGGTGCTAAAGGAATAACTATTTGTGGAAGAAATAGTGATAAAGGAAATAAAGTAAAATCTGAGATAGAAAGCATAGGTGCAGAATGCTTATATGTTCAAGCAGATTTAGAGAAACTTACAGACTGTAAAAAAATAGTTTCTGAAACTGATAAAAAATTTAATACTGTAGATAGTTTTATAAATGTTGCCGCTTTTACTGAGAGAGGAACGATCTTAAGCACGACAGAAGAAAATTATGATAAAAATTTTAATGTAAATGTAAAAGCTCCTCTTTTTATGATGCAAGATGTTATAAAAATAATGATTAGAGATAAAAAAAAAGGAACTATTGCTCATATTTTATCAATGGCCGGATACAGTGGTATGCCTTTCTTAACTGCTTACAGTTCTTCTAAAGCAGCATTAGCAATAATGATTAAAAATGTTGCAAATTCAGTTTCCGGGCATCAAATAAGAGTAAACGGAGTAAATTTGGGATGGACAGACACACCAGCAGAAACCGTAATTCAAAAAAAATTTCACAACGCAGATGATGATTGGCTAAAAAAAGCTGAAGCAAAAGTTCCTTTTAAAAGATTAAACAAACCTTTGGATGTTGCAAAGATCTTAGCTTTCTTATGTTCAGATGAGTCTGGAATTATGACCGGAAGCATTGTTGATTTTGATCAAACGGTTGCAGGATGGCATTCATATTCAGCATATGACACCAAAAAATTAGATGATAGTATTTTAGGTGAGTGAGCCTAATTTAAATTAAATAATGAAAAAAAATAAAATTAAAGATACTGGTTTAGAAGTTACAGAATTGAGTTTTGGAACATCCTCTTTGGGAAGTATGCCAGACACATACGGTTATGAAGTGCCTGAAGATAGGGCTCAAAAAACTCTAAATAGATTTTTTCAAGGGCCTGTTAATATGCTTGATACATCAAGAAATTACGCAATGGGTGAAAGTGAAAAAAGAATTGGAAAAGCAATTAAAGAAAATGGAGGATGGCCTAAAGGTTTTCTTTTATCTACAAAACTAGACAGAAATATGGACACCTTAGTTCTCGATAAAAATAGAGTTAGAGAATCATTAGAAGAAAGTTTAAAAACGTTAAATGTAGACTCTGTTGATATTTTATTTTTACATGATCCAGAATATGCAAAAGACATTACTGATATTACAAAAAAAGATGGAGCAATGGATGAGTTATTTAAAATTAAAGATGAAGGTCTTGCTAAAGCAGCAGGTGTTGCAATGGGTAAAGTAGATATTATGTTTCCTTTGCTAAAAGATTGGGATTTTGACGTGATAATTAATCATAACAGATATACCCTAATAAATAGAGAGGCTAATGAAATGTATGATTATGCTCATAGTAAAAATATATCAATTTTCAATGCTGCTCCTTACGCTGGTGGTGTTTTAGCAAAAGGTCCTGATAACTTTAAAAAAGTAACCTATCAGGATGCTACGGAAGAGAAATTAGCCCCTGCTCGTGAGTTTGAAAAAGTTTGCAAAAAACATAATGTGGAATTAGGAGCAGCTGCACTTCAGTTTTCTTTAAGAGATAATAGAATTACCTCAACGATATGTGGTGTAACTAGTGTTGAAAGCATAGAAAAAAATTTGGCTTGGGCAAATGCTGAAATTTCTGGTGAATTTTGGGATGAAATATCAAAACTACCATTTTCTACTAATGACCCAGAGTCTGAAAGAGTTTTCACATCAGGATAGTTTAAAAGATTACAAATAAACTATACATAAAGTTGAGTTTAAAGAAATGGTACGACTTAACAGTTAAAAAATACATTAATTTAAAGTTAAAAAATGCTGTGGATATATATCTATTGCAATGACTCTGTTTTTCTATTTTAATTAGTCAAATTAAAAGGAGGTCTTAATGGCTAAGTTTTATATACTAGGAAGATATACGGATAAAGGTCTTGGAGGCTTTGTAAGTAATCCAGACACAGATCGAAAAGCTGCTACTACAGCTTTAGCTGAAGCAGGTGGTGCAAAACTTACTGGCTATGCTGGTTTAAGAGGCAAGTATGATTTCATGGTAGAAGTCGAAGGTACTTTTGATCAAGCAGCTGCATCAGGAATGGTTGCGGTTTCGAGTGGGGCTGTAACTGACTTTACTGTATTAGAGGCTATTGACTTGAATGGTATTGCAAAAATTGCAAACAAAATGGTTGGTGGCTACAAAGAACCAGGTAAATAATTACAAAAAAGCTCTTCCTCTATTTTTTAGAGGAGGAGTTAAATATCTCTATAATAGTAACAATCTTTTTAGATTATATAATTTTTTTTCTTAAAGAATTTTACTCATATTATATAAAATCATATATATATTGTAATTGTATATGAATATTCTTAAGGATAGCTTTGGTAGAAAATTTCCATACATTAGATTGTCAATTACAGATGTGTGCAATTTTAAATGTGGATACTGTTTACCTAATGGATATAAAATTGATAAAAGTGATAATAGAACTTTCATCAATACTGATGAAATTGGTAGATTAGCAAAAGCACTGTCACAACTTGGTGTATCAAAAATTAGACTTACTGGTGGTGAACCGACTGTTAGAAAAGATTTTTTTGAGATTATTAAGATTATTAAAGAGAATTCAGGGATCAAAAAAACTGTAATAACTACTAATGGTTACAGATTAGATAAAATAGCAAATGATATAAAAAATAGTGGCTTAGATGGAATTAATATTAGTATAGATAGTTTAAATGCTGAAACTTTTAAAAAGATTACGGGACACAACAGATTAGAGGAAATTCTTAGAGGTATTAAAAAATTACAAAAATTAAATTTCAAAAATATTAAGATCAATGCTGTTTTATTAAAAGGAGTAAATGACTCTGAGAAAGATTTTAATGATTGGGCTGAATTTGTAAAAAATAATGAAATTGATTTTAGATATATTGAGTTGATGCAAACAGGAGATAATCTAGACTATTTTAACAACTATCATGTTCCTGCAAAAAAATTTACAGACTATTTAAACAACAATAATTGGGTTATTCAAACATTTGGTAAAGATTCAGGGCCATCAAAAAACTATTTAAACCCAAAGTTTCAAGGGAAATTTGGTGTTATTGCTCCCTACTCTAAAGATTTTTGTAAAAGTTGTAATAGATTAAGAATAACGGCTAAAGGTGATTTAAGATTATGTTTGTTTGGTAATACTGGAATAAATATTAGACACTTAATGCAAAAAGATAGTCAAATCGATGAGTTAAAAGATTTGATTTTAAAACAGCTTAATTTTAAAAAAGAGTCTCATTATTTAGAGATCGGTGAAACTGGTTTAACAAAGAATTTATCGACTACTGGTGGTTAATATGAAAAATTTAAAAGTGATAAAAAACAACGAATTAAAAGATTGGGCAGAAGAAATTTTTAAAAAAAATTCTTTTAATATGGTAGATGTTTCAGCCAAAAAGGAAACTCAAAGAAGAGCTTTAGCATCTGGAAAAATTTATGTTGGCAAAGAAGTTTTTCATTTAATTAAAAATAAAGAAATGCCTAAAGGAGACCCAGTAGCTTTAGCAGAAGTTTCTGCAGTTTTAGGGGTTAAAAAAACCAGTGAATTAATACCCTTGTGTCATCCACTACCAATTGATCATACTGCTACTAAAATTATTATGCATGATAAAGAAAGTTCACTTGAAGTATTTTGTGTTGTTTCTACATATGCGAAAACAGGTGTGGAGATGGAAGCAATTATGGGAGTAAATGCTGCCTTAATAACTATTTACGATTTAAGTAAAATTGTTAATCCCCATTTAAAAATCGATGATGTAAAATTATTAATCAAAGAAGGTGGAAAAAGTGGTCTATGGAAAAATCCTGATGGACTACCTAATTTTTTAAAAGAAATATTTTAATTAAAATATTGATGAAGATACAAATTGAGTTATTTGGAGCAAGTCGAGATTTTAGTGATCAAAATTTTATAGAATTAGATATTGAACACAATTCAACAATTAAAGATATTAGAAATAAAATAGTTGAATTCTTAGATAAAAAATTCAAGGGTAATGAAAATTTTAAAAATATTGTAAATTCATCTGCATTTTGTTCTGAAAATAACAATATTATCAGCGACAATTATAAAATAACAAGTAATGAAAAAATTGCTATTATACCCCCTATCGGAGGAGGTTAATGCTTCATACAAAAGTAATTGATACAAAAGAAAAAAAACTTTCGATTTTAGAAGCTGAAAATTTTATTTCATCTTATGAATTTGGAGCATCAATCTTTTTTTCTGGAACTGTCAGAAATCAAAACGATAATAAAAATGTATTAGGAATAACTTATGATAGTCATGATGCACTTGTTATAAAGAGTTTTGAAGAAATTTATAATGAAGCAGATCAAAAGCTAAATATCAAAGATAAAGCAGTATTTATTGAACATGCAAAAGGTTATTTAAATCTTGGTGAAGTAGGTATCATTATTGGTGTTGCCTGTAAACATCGTGATGAAGCTTATATTTTATCTAGATACATAATTGAAGAAATTAAGAAAAGGTCACCGATTTGGAAAAAAGAACATTACACAAATAATGAAAGTAACTGGCTAAAAGGCAATCCTGTAATTCATGAAAAAAATTAAATATTCAGAAATAACACCTGAAAAAATTTATAAAAATAGAAGATCATTTATTAAATCAATTGGTTTAAGTGCTGGGTCCATTGCAATGACTTCATTTATCTCTGTTAATGATGCTTTATCTCAAGAAGAAAAAAAATATACGAGCTACAAAGATATCACGACCTATAACAATTATTATGAGTTTGGAACTTCTAAAAGTGATCCATATATTAATTCACAAAATTTTAAAACAAAACCTTGGAATATTAGTATTGAAGGTGAAGTTGAAAATCCTATCAAAATATCTATGGAAGAAATCTCAGAAACGATTGAGTCTGAAGAAAGAATATATCGCTTAAGATGCGTTGAGGGATGGTCAATGGTAATTCCTTGGATGGGTTTTTCTTTAAGTAAATTGTTATCTAAGGTCACTCCTACTTCCAAAGCAAAATTTGTTAAATTTGAAAGTGTTTATGATCCTGATCAAATGAGAGGCCAAAGATATCCAGTTTTAAATTGGCCTTATAAAGAAGGATTAAGAATTGATGAAGCAATGCATCCATTAACTACAGTGGTAACAGGTTTATATAATAAAAAACTTCCCAATCAAAATGGTGCTCCTCTTAGAATTTTTATTCCATGGAAATATGGTTTTAAAAGTGCAAAGGCTATTGTGAAGATAGAATTGGTTGAAAAAATGCCAACCTCGTCGTGGATGTGGGCTTCACCAAGAGAGTATGGTTTTTATTCAAATGTTAACCCTGATGTTAATCATCCGAGATGGTCTCAAGCAACTGAAAGAGTTATTGGAAATGATATTTTTGCACCAAGAATAAAAACTTTAATGTTTAACGGTTATGGAGATGAGGTAGCTAATTTGTATAGTGGTATGGATTTAAAAAAGTATTTTTAATGAATAAATTTTTAAAGCCTGGTATTTTCATTTTAAGTCTTATTCCTTTCTTGATAATTATATCTAAAATTTATTTCAATCAATTAGGTCCAGAACCAGTAAAAGAAATCACTCATCACACAGGTGAATGGACATTAATTTTTATCTGCTTAACTTTAGCAATGAGTCCTCTTAAAAGATTTACTAATTTAGTTTTTTGGATAAAGTTTAGAAGAATGTTGGGATTATTTGTTTTTTTTTATGCAACTATTCATTTGATTACTTATGTAGTTATAGACTATAGGCTTGATTGGCAGCAAATTTTAAACGATGTTTTAAAGAAGAAATATATATTTATTGGATTTTCAGCTTGGCTATTATTAATTCCATTAGCTTTTACCTCGTCTCAAAAAATGGCAAAATTATTAAGACATAATTGGAAAAAATTACATAGATTAATTTACATAATAGCAATCTTTGGTTCACTTCATTATATTTGGCTATCAAAAACGATTTTTTTTAAACCTTTAATTTTCATGTTAATTATACTTGTTTTGCTAACCCTAAGAATTAAAATAAAAAAAAGAGAGACAAATTATGGATGATAAAACAAAAAAAGAAATTCAATCAGCTACATTTGATAGGTTATTGAACCATTTAGATGAAAGAAAAGATGTTCAAAATATTGATCTTATGAATTTAGCTAATTTTTGCAGAAATTGTTTATCTAGATGGTATAGGGAAGAAGCTGAAAAAAAGGGCATAACTATATCTGATCCTGATGCTAGAGAGCATATTTATGGAATGCCTTACACAGAATGGAAAGAAAAATATCAAAAATAATTATTTTTCTTTAAGTCTAGGGAATAATTCAACAAAATTACAAGGCTTGTGATTAATATCTAATTGATGTTTTAAAATTCCATCCCAAGCATCAGTAACACCACCAGATGATCCAGGTAATGCAAAAACATATTTACCGTTTGCTAAAACTGCGCAAGCTCTAGACTGTATTGCAGAAGTGCCTACTGTTTTAAGACTTATAGTTCTAAAAACTTCACCAAATCCAGGTATTTGTTTATCAGCAATTTCATCTATTGCTTCTGGGGTTATATCCCTTCCTGTTAAGCCCGTACCTCCAGTAGTTATAACTACATCAATATCTTTTTTATTAATCCATTCTTTTAAGATTGAAACGATGTCTTCTTTACTATCTTTACAGATTTTTCTATCAATTAAATTATGATTAGCTTCTTTAATCTTTTCTACAAGAATTGCTCCGGATTTATCGTTATCAAAAGTTCTAGTATCTGTTACAGTTAATAAAGCTATATTTACATTCATAATAAATTTTAAGTATGATTATATTATCAATATTTTTTTTTATAACAGCAATATTTTATTCTAGTGTTGGCTTTGGCGGGGGATCTACCTACCTGGCATTAATGTTGATTTGGGATATTCCATATTATATTTTTCCAATATTAGCTTTAATTTGCAATATCATAGTCGTTTCAGGCAACTCTATAAACTACGTAAGATCTGGTAATCTTAATCTTAAATTACTTACTCCATATTTAATAGGTTCTATACCTTTTGCGTTTTTTGGAGCCTCAATGACCATCACTAAAGAATTATTTGAAATACTATTGTTTGTTATATTAATCATTGCTGGGATTTTTTTATTGATTGAAAGCAAGTCATTTAATGATGATCAAATTAAGATAAAATCAATCCCAAAAATCATTTCACACTTAATAGGCTCTATAATTGGTTTTACTTCAGGAATTATTGGAATTGGTGGCGGCATATTTTTAAGTCCAATTTTATTTTTAATGAAAGCAGGATATCCAAAGCAAATTGCTACTACCGCATCTTTATTTATTTTAATTAATTCAATATTTGGTGTAGCTGGTCAATTAACAAAAGATATTGTGTTTGATGAGTTTTTAAATTTTTGGCCTCTTTTTATAGCGGTGTTAATAGGAGGGCAAATTGGAAATTTTTTGAATATAAAATTTTTGTCTGGCAAAACTCTAGCTATAATAACATCTTTATTGGTTATCTTTGTGGCTATAAGAATGGGATCTAGATTATTACCATAATCTTGATTTAATTGTCTTTTACTATATTTAATCACACAATGAAGAATATTAAACCATTTGGTCCATCAATAGGTAAGGCAAGAATTTCAAATAAATTTTTTGACATATTAAACAAAGAGTTTGATGAAAAATCAAAATCAAAAAAAATTGATTACAGCTCAAAATTAGCAAGCCAAATTAAAAAAGAATTGAAAATTTCAGATAAATTTATCAGAAAACACTTAGATAAAGAGTTAAAAAAAAATATTATCAAATTTTTATCAAATGAAAAAATACAAGAAATCAAAGAAATAAAAATTTTAAATCTTTGGGTGGTTCGACAATTTAAAGGTGAGTATAACCCTATACATTACCACGAAGGTGATTTGTCAGGTGTTGGTTATCTGAAATTACCCAAAGGTATGACTAGCAATAAAATGGTAAAAAATAAAAAAGTCAAAACCAATGGAACAATTGATTTTATTAATGGTCAAAGAGGATTCTTAAGTAAAAGTATCTATAATATTGTTCCCAAAATCAAAGAATTAATAATTTTTCCAAACTACTTAATGCATACTGCTTATCCATTTAATATTGAAGGTGAACGAAGATCTTTTTCTTTCAATGCAAAAATTATTTTAAAAAAATAGTTTACAATTAGTCTTTAAAGTTTTATAAATTATATGCCGATTTGATCTTATTGCGGGCTTTAACTGCTAAAAAGAAAATTCCCATTTAAAATCAATAAGCAAGGTATTTGAACTATATTGTGCACCTAGCAAAAAGCTGAAGCACTAAAAAAGTGTGGATTAAATGGACTTAAATTTTTTCAAACAAACAAGAGTATTAGACGGTGGAATGGGTCAAGAACTTCTAGCTAGAGGAATGAAACCTAACGGAACATTATGGAGTGCTAATGCAATATTAGATGAAAATTATCACCAATTACTACAAGATACACATAGAGATTTTGTAAAAGCGGGAGCTGAAGTAATTGTTACCACGACTTTTACGACGAGACGAAAAAGGCTTCGAGAAAATAATATTGAAGATAAATTTGAGTATCTAAATATAAAAGCTGGAGAAATTGCTCACAAAGTAAAAAAAGAATTTCCAAATGTTTTAATTGCTGGTGGACTACCTCCTCAAGAATTAACTTATGAAGCGGATGAAAGAAGTGAAGAAGAAATTATCAATACATTTAATGAGCAAGCGAGGCTATTAAATGATTATGTTGATTTTTTTTATTTTGATGTGTGGAGTAGTATTAAAGAGTTTAAATGCGGAATTAAGGCTATCAAAGAATTTAAAAAACCTTATCTGATCGGTATTCATATATCTGAAGGAACCAACTTACCAAGTGGTGAAAAAATTTCTGATATTAAAACCATTATTGATGACAAATTATTGGGTGTCATGCTTTCTTGTGTATCTCCTGAAAATTATGAAAAAAATCTGATAGAAATGAAAGAATTAAATGTTCCATTTGGTTTTAAATTAAATGGATTTATGACAACAAAACCAAAAAATGGTTATACGTCTTCTTTTTTTAAAAATTCTGGAGGAAATCCAAATGAATTCCTGGGTCATAGACATGATTTTACACCAGAAAATATTGGGGAAATCGCAAAAAAGTTTAAAGAAAATGGTGCTACTATATTAGGAGGATGTTGTGAAACTAGACCTTCTCATATTGCGGCAATGGCAAAACTCAAATAGTTTTTTTGTTATCAGCTTTTTTTACAAAATAGATACCAATACAAACTGCTATTAAAGATATTAAAACTTTAATAGTTATTAATTCTTTTAAAAAAATGTAACTTAAGGTGGTTCCAAATATTGGTATTAAGTATGAAACTTGCGATTGAAAAATTAAACCATTATTTTTTAAAATTCTAAATCGCAATAACCAAGCAACTCCAGTTGGAACAAGTCCTAAGTATATAGCTGATATCATAGAGTCTGTTCTTGGAATAGATTGCCAGGGTTGCTCTATAAAGCTTACTAATGGAATTAAAATTATAATTGCCCAAATCAATATTGAGCCTGTTACATTTTCATTTTTTTTCTTACTAATTTTTAAAGTTAAAACACCACCAATTACATAACAAGTTGAGCCAAGTAATATCAATAATGCTGATCCAAAATTATTTTGGTCAATTAAAAGGTTGTCAGAAAATAAAAATACAATTCCTGAGAAACCAATTAAAATTCCAATGGTTTTTACTAAATTAAACTTTTCATTTTTAGTATAAAAATGTCCTAGTACAGTTGAGCTTAAAGGAGTAGTAGACATTAAAATTGCTGCTAGGTTACTTTGAACAGACTTTACCCCATATGCTATTAAGAAAAATGGAGCTACTAAATTAATAAATCCTATCATTGCAAACCAATGCCAGTCTTTTGAAAAAGCTTCAATTTTTATATTTTTATAATAGCAAAGAAGTAAAACAGGAATTGCCCCAAAAAAAACTCTCAAAAAAGCAATTGTTACAGGTCCAAAAGAATAAGTGGCTATCTTAATATTAAAAAAAGCTGAAGCCCAAATCAAAGCTAATGTTGTTAATAAGATGTAATCTATTAATTTTGGTTGTCTCATTCTGTTATGTCTTTTTTTTCACCATCAGTTAAGACTGTTAATTGTTTAAAATCTATTTTAAATACGCAGTTTGGGTGCCCAGCTCAGCAAAAATGGTTGTAAATCTTTCTAAATTATTATCAATATAGATTTTTAATTTATTTAAATGTCCTACAGGAGAAACTCCACCAATAGTATATCCAGTAATTTTTTTAACTTCATCTGGATGTGCCATAGAAACATCTTTAAAATTAAAAATATTTTTAAGTTTATTTAAGGAGCATCTTTTATCTCCAGATACTAAACAAAGAATGAAATTATCCTCAGTTTTAAACAGCAAACTTTTAACAATTGCACCAACATTACAACCCAAAGCTGTAGCCGCATCTTGTGCAGTACGAGCTGTTTTTTCCAAACAAATAATTTCTAAATTAGAATTAAATGCTTTAATTGCTTTTTCAGCTCTTTTAACTGGCTCTTTGTTCAGTAATGAGTTCATTATGAAAATCTTATTAAATAATATTGAATAAATACATTACTTATGTGAAAATTGCATAGGTGTTATTTATTAAATTAGCAATATTTTTCGGGATTAATTTGTTAATTACTACTCATAAAATTATATAGGAGACAAAATGAGCGCAGCAAATGTTTTAAAATTTATAAAAGAAAAAGAAGCAGAATTCGTAGATCTAAGATTTACTGACCCTAGAGGTAAGCTTCAACATTTAACAATGGATGTAACAATTGTTGATGATGAAATGCTAAATGAAGGTGTATTTTTTGATGGGTCATCAATTGCTGGCTGGAAAGCTATTAACGAATCTGACATGATTTTAAAACCTGACACATCAAGAATGATTATGGATCCTTTTACTTCACATAATACACTAGTTCTATTTTGTGATATTTTAGATGCTGTTAAGAAATCTCCTTACGAAAGAGATCCAAGAGGAACTGCTAAAAAAGCTGAAGAGTATTTAAAATCATCAGGTGTTGGGGATAAAGCTTTTTTTGGTCCAGAACCTGAATTTTTTGTATTTGATGATGTAAGAATTAGTAATGACCCTAACAATACTGGATTTATTCTAGACAGCAAAGAAGGTCCATACAACTCTGGTAAAGTTTATGAAAATGGCAACATGGGTCATAGACCTCCAGTTAAAGGTGGGTACTTTCCAGTTCCTCCTGTTGATAGTGAACAAGATATGCGTGGTGAGTATTTAAAAAACTTAAAAGAGGTTGGAATTAAAGTTGAAAAACACCATCATGAAGTAGCTCCTAGTCAGCATGAACTTGGTATGTATTTTGGAACTTTGGTTGATCAAGCTGATAATGTTCAGTTATATAAATACGTTGTACAAATGGTGACGCACTCATTTGGTAAAACAGCTACCTTCATGCCTAAACCTGTTGCAGGTGATAACGGTTCAGGTATGCACATCCACCAATCTATTTGGAAAGGAAGTACACCAGTATTTTCAGGTGATGCTTATGCTGGATTATCAGAAACAGCTCTTCATTATATTGGTGGTATTTTAAAACATGCTAAGGCAATAAATGCTTTTGCTAACTCAACGACAAACAGTTATAAAAGATTAATACCTGGTTTTGAAGCGCCAGTTCTTCTAGCATACTCTGCAAGAAATAGATCTGCATCTTGTCGTATACCAATTACTCTAAGTAAAAATGGTGCAAGATGTGAAATAAGATTTCCTGATGCTTCTGGAAACCCTTATTTAACTTTTGCCGCAATGTTGATGGCTGGACTTGATGGAATTAAAAATAAAATTCATCCAGGTGAATCATTTGACAAAGATCTATATGAATTACCACCAGAAGAAGTTAGTGCTATTCCAACTGTATGTGGCTCTTTAAGAGAAGCTATGGAAAGTTTAGATAAAGATAGAGAGTTTCTAACTCAGGGCGGTGTATTTACAGATGATCAAATTGATGCCTACATTGCACTTAAGTTTGAAGAGATACATAAATTTGAACATGCACCTCATCCAGTTGAGTTTGAGATGTATTACAGTAGCTAGTAATTAATTACTGTCTAGTTGTTGCAATTGTATCTTTGTTAACACCTTTTTTAACAACGTAGTCCTGTGTGCCGTTGGCACCAGTTTCTACTTCTTTACGAAGATCTTTAAAAAAAGTTCTTTGCTTTAAAGAATTTTTAAGGTTTTTAACAAGGTTTTTAAATTCAAATGTGTTCATATAAGATACTTACACTAGTTATGCAAGAAATGCAATACTGATATGCAAATATTAGGACAATATAGCCTATTCTATTTTAAAGGACTCTCCGCACCCACAACGCTCAGTTTCATTGGGATTATTAAAGACAAAAGTTGAGGATAATTCTTCTTTTTTATAATCCATTTCAGTTCCTAGAAGATACATAATTGCAGCTGAATCAACAAAAACTTTAACACCCTTTTCCTCTATAACTTCATCATTGGGATTAACTTCTTTAGTATATTCCATAACGTAAGACATGCCTGCACAACCACCAGCTTTTACAGAAACCCTAACTCCTAGAGAATTTTTTTCTGCATTAGACATGATTTCTTTAATTCTTTGAGCAGCGTTATCACTTAGTTTTATGATTGGATTCATTATAAATTTAATTCTAATTTTGCAGCTTCTGACATCATATCTTTGTTCCAAGGAGGATCCCAAACTAATTCAAGATCAACATTATCTATTCCTTCAACTTGCATTGCTCCATCTTTGACTTCTTTTGGCAAGCTCTCTGCAACAGGACAATTTGGAGTAGTTAAAGTCATTTTAATTTTTGCATGATTATCATTTTCAACCTGAACATCATATATCAAACCAAGCTCATAAATATTAACAGGTAGTTCCGGGTCATAAATTTTTCTAATCTCTTCTATAATTTGATCTTTCTTCGTCATTTTTAATTCTCTGTTTTAACCAGATCTGTTTTTTCTTCAAAAGCAGAAACTAATGTATGCCATGATAGTGTAGCACATTTAACTCTCATAGGGTATTGCTTTACACCCGACAAACACATTAACTTTGTTTTTTCATCTTCAAGTAAATTTTCTGATGTAAGTTCAGGGTTTTCTTTAATCATACCAAGAAAATCTTCAACGATTTCTTTAGCTTCACTCTCATTTTTACCTTTAATTAAGTCAGTCATAATAGAGGCAGAAGCCATTGAGATAGCACATCCACTTCCTTCAAATGAAATGTCTTCAACTATTCGTTGTCCATTTAATTTAAGATAAACATGAACATTATCCCCGCACAAAGGATTATGTCCTTTAGCATCTTTATTGAAATCATCTGTCTTACGAAGATTTCTTGGATTTTTTCCATGTTCTAAAATTATCTCCTGATATAATTCTTTTAAATTCATTATAGGTTAAATATTTTTTTACAGTTATTTATAGAGTCGTTAAGTTTATCTAAATCATCTTTAGTATTATAAATTCCAACAGAAGCTCTTGCACTTGCTGGTATATTTAATTTGTCATGTAAAATCTGACAACAGTGATGTCCTGCTCTAATCGCTACTCCATCTTCATCTAATATAGTTGCGATATCATGTGGATGAATTCCTTCAATAGTAAAAGACAAAACTCCACCTTTGTTTTTTGGATTTCCAAGTAATTTCACTGAATTATTTTTTTGCAATAATTCCTGTCCATACTCAACGAGTTCAGCTTCATGCTTCATAACATTATCAATACCGATACTTTCTAAAAATTTAATAGATTGATCAAACGCAATTACTTGAGCGGTAGCCATAGTACCTGCCTCATATTTATTGGGCAAATCACCATAGGAAATTCTATCTTTTTTGACTTCATTGATCATTCCACCCCCACCTTGATATGGCGGTAGTTCCTCTAACCATTTTTTTTTACCGTATAAAACACCCAAACCAGTTGGACCGTACATTTTGTGACAAGAAATTGCGTAAAAATCACAATCCAAGTCTTGCATATCTAATTTTAAATGTGGTGCTCCTTGGCATCCATCAACTACAACAATAATTCCTTTAGAATGTGCTAATTGTGTAATCTCTTTAATAGGAAGAATAGCTCCAGTTACGTTTGATAGATGTGTAATTGAGATTACTTTAGTTTTAGAGGTTATTTGTTTTTCAATTTCTTCTATTGTAATTTCTCCCTCTTCATTAATTTCGGCAAAATTTATTTTTATATTCTTTGATTTTCTTAAAAAATGCCATGGAACATAATTAGAATGATGTTCTAGCTCAGTAATAAGAATTTCGTCACCTTCTTGTAAATAATTTTGACCTAAAGTATTTGCAACTAAGTTAAGAGCTTCAGTTGCACCTTTGGTAAATACAATTTCATTTTTATCTCTTGCATTAATATATCTTTGGACTGAAGTTCTTGTATTTTCATATAAATTAGTAGCAGCTACAGCAAGATAATGTACACTTCTTCCAACATTCGAAAATTGTTTAGTATAAAATTCATTAATTCTATCTATTACAACTTTTGGTTTTTGAGAAGAATTAGCGCTATCTAAATAAACTAAATCATTGTTTTGAATTTTTTCATTAAAAATTGGAAATTCTTTTTTTACTTTATCAATATTCATTCTGTTATACCTATAAATTTTTTTAATAAAGATTTAACATCTTCGTTTGTGATTTTTTCAATAACCTCATTTAAAAAACCATTGGTTAACAATTTCTTTGATTGTTCATAACTTAAACCTCTAGACATTAAATAGAAAATTGAATTTTCATCAATGTTTCCAGATGTTGAGCCATGAGAACACTTAACATCATCAGCATAAATTTCTAATTCAGGTTTTGCATTAAATTCAACTTCATCACTAAGCAATAATGCTCTGCTTAATTGATAGCCATCAGTTTTTTGTGCTTTAGAATCCACAAATATCTTACCTTGATAAACACCTTTAGAATTATCATTTAAAACACTCTTAATTAATTGATAACTTTTACAATTTTCTTCGTTGTGATTAATTTTAGTTTTGATTTCATGATGTCTTTCATCATTTAAATCTATTATTCCATTTAAAACAACTGAACCGTATTCGTTATTTAAAGAACAGTTAATATCATGTTTTGAAAACTTTGACCCTTTAGATAAAATAAAATACTCCAAATGACTGTTTTTTTCTAAGTTAATATCTTTAAAAGAATATTTAAAATTTGAATTTTTATTAATATCTAAACTATAGTTTTTAAGAATAGAATTTTTACCAATGTTAATTTTTTGTCTAAAATTTAAAAAATTATTATTCAAATTTTCATTTGATATGTTGATAATATTTAATGAGGTGTCGTCTTCTAAATTAATATCCACTCTAGTATTTAAACCAATGTTGTTTAAATCATTTGATAAATAATTGAATAATATCAACGGTTTTTTAAATTGATAACCACTTTTAACTAAAATTTTAGTGTAATTAGAAACGAAGGCAGTGTTTAAATTCAATAACGAGTTTTCGCTTAATTCTTTTTCTAAATTTGGATTTTGTTCTACAACTATTTTTTTTTCATCCTCATAACTAAAATCTATCTTTGAAATAGTACCATTGATGAAAACAATTTTATTATGTTCTAAGTCTAATTTGAAATTCGCTTCAATATTAGATTGTTTCTCTTTTTTTGAAAAATCAATATTTTCAAAGTTAGTTGTAATAATTTGTTTTAGATCTGAAAATTTCCAATCTTCAATTCGTTTGTTAGGAAATCCATTTTTAATAAAATTATTAAAATTTATCTCTTTTATTTCTTTTTGAGAACTTGAGAAATTTTTTTTATTTAAATAATTCTCAAAATTTATTTTAATATTATTTTCCATTAATTAAAATCCTCGTATCCAACTTTTTCTAATTCTTTTGCTAATTCATAATCTCCAGATTTAATAATTTGTCCATTTTTTAAAACATGAACAAAGTCAGGTTTGATATAATCTAATAATCTTTGATAGTGAGTAATAATTAAAAAAGATTTTTTATTATTTCTTAATGAATTAACTCCTTCAGAAACAATTCTTAAAGCGTCAATATCTAAACCAGAATCTGTTTCATCTAATATTGATAATTTTGGATCTAAAATAGACATTTGTAAAATTTCATTTTTTTTCTTTTCTCCTCCTGAAAATCCAACATTTAACTGTCTGCTTAATATTTTTTCATCAAATTTTAACTCTAATGATTTTTGCTTTATTAATTTTAAAAATTCAATTGCATCTAATTCTTTTTCTCCTCTAGCCTTTTTAATTGCGTTAATTGAAGTCTTTAAAAAAGTATTTGTATTAACTCCTGGAATTTCTAAAGGATATTGAAATGCTAAAAATATTCCTTTATGAGCTCTCTCCTCAGTTTCTAATTCGAGTAAGTTTTCTCCTTCAAATGATACTGTTCCATTAACTTCGTAACCTTTTTTTCCAGATAAAATATTAGATAGTGTACTTTTACCTGATCCATTAGGGCCCATAATTGCATGAACTTCTCCTGGATTGATATTTAAGTTTAGTCCTTTTAATATTTCTTTATTGTCAATTTTTGCTTTTAAATTCTCTATGTTTAGCATTTAACCAACGCTCCCTTCTAAGCTGATTCCAACTAATTTTTGTGCTTCTACAGCAAATTCCATTGGGAGCTGTTGTAACACTTCTTTACAAAACCCATTAACAATTAAACTGACTGCCTCTTCTTGATTTAGACCTCTTTGATTACAATAATATAACTGCTCGTCACTTATTTTTGATGTCGTTGCCTCATGTTCAATATTTGATTTAAGATTCTTGTTTTTTATATATGGAATAGTGTGAGCACCACATTTGTTACCCATTAATAAAGAATCGCATTGAGTAAAATTACGAGAATTATCGGCTTTAGAAGATATATCTACCAACCCTCTATACATCATGTCAGAATTTCCAGCTGAAATTCCCTTAGATATAATCTTACTTTTTGTATTCTTGCCTAGATGTATCATCTTAGTTCCGGTGTCTGCTTTTTGATGATTATTCGTAATTGCGATTGAATAAAATTCTCCAACTGAATTATCCCCTTTCAATATACAACTTGGATATTTCCAAGTTATTGCGGAGCCAGTTTCTACCTGGGTCCATGAAATCTTAGAATTTTTACCTTTGCACAAACCTCTTTTAGTTACAAAATTATAAATTCCTCCCTTCCCGTCTTTATCTCCAGGATACCAATTTTGAACTGTTGAGTATTTTATTTCAGCATCATCAAGCGCTATCAATTCAACATTTGCTGCATGTAATTGATTCTCATCTCTCATTGGTGCAGTACATCCTTCTAAATAACTAACATAACTTCCTTTATCAGCAATAATTAATGTTCTTTCAAATTGACCAGTTTCTGAAGCATTAATTCTAAAATATGTAGAGAGTTCCATCGGACATTTTACTCCTTCTGGGATATATACAAATGAACCATCTGTAAAAACTGCTGAGTTTAGAGTTGCAAAAAAATGATCTGTTGTAGGAATTACAGAGCCCAAATATTTTTTAACTAGATCAGGATGTTTTTGGATAGCTTCTGACATAGAACAAAAAATTATTCCTTGTTTAGTCAACTCTTCTTTAAAAGTTGTAGCCACTGAGACTGAGTCAAATACAGCATCAACAGCTATACCATTTAATCTAGCCTGCTCTTGAAGGGGGATACCAAGTTTTTTATAAGTTTCTAAAAGTTTCGGATCAAGTTCATCTAAACTTTTAGGTTTATCATCCATACTTTTTGGTGCTGAATAATAATATAAATCCTGATAATCAATTTTTGGATACTTTGGTTTTTGCCAATCAGGTTCTTTTAATTGTTTAAATCTTTCAAATGCTTTCAATCTAAAATCAAGCATCCATTGTGGCTCTTTTTTAATATTTGAGATAAATTTTATTACATCTTCATTCAAGCCTTTAGGAGCTCGAGTGTTTTCAATATCAGTAGAAAAACCATATTTATAATCTTTTAAATTATCAATTTCTTTTTGTCTATTATCCATATTTTAAATTCTTTGATCGTTATTATCTTTTAATAAATCTTCTAAACTTTTCTTTTCAAAAAAACTGTTAATGTGTGTCTCAAGTTCATCCCAAAGATTATGAGTTGAACATTTTGTGGCTTTGCCATTACACCCTTTTTTAGACTCTTTTTTACATTGTACAGTTTTTACTTTTTCATCAACAGCATGAAAAATATTTGTGAGTTTTATTTCATTAGGTTTTTTAGAGAGAACGTATCCACCCTGTGTTCCTCTGATACTTTGTACAATTTGATTTTTTTTTAACTTTAAAAAAATCTGCTCAAGATAATCTAGTGAAATACCTTGGCGCAAAGAGATATCTCTTAGTGAAACAGGATTAATACTGTCAAATCTTGCAAGATCAACTAATGCCATTACGGCATATCTACCTTTTGATGTTAGTTTCATTTTACCCTTTTAAATTGAGCATTTTTATACATACCTGACTAAAACGGTCAAGTATAGATTGCAATAAAAAAACTAACATATTGTCGCTCACTTATGATAAACGTAGTTTTTTTTTGAGAATAATAATCAATATCGTATATGGACAACAAAATTTTAGAAATATTTATCCCTGGACCAGCTGGAAGACTCGAAGCAAAATATTATAAAAGTAAAAAAAATACATCACCAATTGCGTTAGTATTGCAACCTCATCCTCAATATGGAGGAACTATGAATAATAAAGTTGTAGTAGATACTTTTCATACATTTATGGATAATGATTTTTCAGTATGTAGAGTAAATTTTAGAGGTGTTGGTAAAAGTGATGGAGAGTTTGATAATGGACAAGGTGAGCTTGCTGATGCCGCAGCTGCATTGGATTGGCTTGAAAGAGAAAACTTTGATAACTCTCAATGCTGGGTATCAGGATTTTCTTTTGGATCATTAATTGCTATGCAACTATTAATGAGAAGACCTGAGATTAATAGATTTATAGCAATTTCTCCTCAACCAAATGTTTATGATTTTTCTTTTTTATCTCCATGTCCAACATCTGGATTAATGATTTATGGAAAAAAAGATGAGCTAGTTCCTTTGGAATATATTACCGAACTAGATAAAAGATTAAGTGCTCAAAAAGGTATTAAGGTCGAATTTCAATCTGTACCTGATGCTAATCATTTTTTTTCAAAAACAGAAGAGTCTTTAATTCAAAGTCTTGATAAATACATAAAAAAAGAAACTGCTCTTTACTAAATATTTTGAGCTAACTTACCACCAACTGTGGGTGTCACACAACCAGTAGTCTTTGGATATGATATTGGTAAATTTAAAAATGATCTTATGGCAAGATATCCAAACGCTTGTGACTCGATATAATCTCCATTTAAACTATAATTATCAATAGAATTTAAACTTATATTTTGTTTGTGTGATAAATAACTTTTAATACTGTTGATAAGATAATCATTTTTTCTTCCTCCTCCACAAACCAAAAATTTTATTGGATCAGCATTATTCCCATTAGCATACTCAATTCCTTTGGCTATAAGATATGCAGTAAAATTAGTGATTGTTGCACAACCATCTTCTAATGATAGTCCTCTTGCAAATGAAATATTAAAATCTTTTATATCTAAAGATTTATCAAAACTATTTAATTCAAAATTATCAATTACTTGATTTAAAATTAATTGATCTATTTTACCAGATTTTGCTATTAAACCGTTTTTATCAAAATTATTTTTTGAATTTTTTCTAACCCATTCGTCAATCATACAATTGCCAGGACCTGAGTCAAAAGCTTCCAAATTCTTCTCTAATTTTTCATCCTTTTTTATTATTTTGGTAATATTTGAAATTCCACCGATATTAAGAAAACAAACAGGAAAGTTTATTGAGTATTTTTCATTTATATTGTTTGATAATAAATTATGAAATATTGGAGCTAGTGGTGCCCCTTCACCTTTATTAGCTATATCTTCTTGTCTAAAATCATAAAAAACCCTCTTATTAACCAATTGAGACATTAATTTTCCATCCCCCAGTTGTTTAGAAATTTTTTGATCAGGATTATGAAAAATTGTTTGCCCATGAAAACCTATCAAATCAATCTCATCTTTATATTTTAATGATATTTCACTTACAATTTTGCTATGAAATAGAGTAATTTCTCTTTCTAGTTCCTTTATTCTATTAGCGTGTAGCTTTAAATCATCGATAGTTAAAATTAAATTTCTTAATTCAATTAATTCTTTATGCAATATTTTATTATATTCAAAATATTCATCTAAAACATTGATTAATTGATTGAATCCATCTGATTTAATTAATGATACATCAACACCATCCATTGATGTTCCGCTCATTAATCCAATAGCTGTATATAATTTTTTTTTCATTGATATTCTTTTTAATAAAAATTTGTATATTGTGTAACTATAAGCTTATGAATAAATTTTTAAAAGAATTTAAAGATAGAGGTTTCTTCTATCAATGTACAAATGAGGAAGAATTATCCAGTTTAATGGATAAGGAAAAAATTAAAGCATATATTGGATTCGATTGTACTGCTGAAAGTTTGCATGTTGGCAGCTTATTACAAATCATGTGTCTTAGGTTATTACAAAAAAATGGTCATAGACCAATTGTACTACTGGGTGGAGGCACAACAAGAATTGGTGATCCCTCTGGAAAAGATAAAACCAGAAAGATATTGAGTGAAGAAGAAATTGAAAAAAATATTAAGAATATAAAAAATATATTAAAAAAATTTTTAGATAATGACAACCCAGAAACAAAACCTATATTTGTAAATAATTACACATGGCTTAAAGATTTAAATTACATCTCATTTCTTCGTGATATTGGTAAACATTTTACAATTAATAGAATGTTAACTTTTGATAGTGTAAAATTGAGACTAGATAGAGAACAATCACTAAGTTATATGGAATTTAATTATATGATTTTGCAAGCTTATGATTTCTTAGAACTAAGTAAAAAAGAAAATTGTACTTTACAAATTGGTGGATCTGATCAATGGGGAAATATTGTTAATGGTGTCGAACTTATTAAAAGATATTCAAATAAACACAGTTATGGTCTTACTACACCATTAATTACTTTGGCCACAGGAGCTAAAATGGGAAAATCTGAAAATGGTGCAATCTGGTTGGATGAAAAATTTTTATCAGCTTACGATTATTGGCAATTTTGGAGAAATACTGATGATAGAGACGTAGTAAAATTTTTAAAAAATTTTACTGATATAGAAATTGAAGATATTAAAAAAATTGAAAATGATAATATTAATGATTTAAAAATACTTTTAGCTAATGAAACGACCTCTATGCTTCATGGTAAAGATGCAGCAAAGAATTCAGAACAAGCTGCAAAAGAAGCATTTTCAGGTAATTCACTTGGTTCAAACTTACCTTCTATCAGGATAAATTCAAAAAATATCAATAATAAATTAGATATAATTGATCTAGTTATTCTCTCTAAATTAGAAAAATCTAAAAGTGAAATAAGAAGATTGATTAAAGGTAAAGCTGTAAAAATTAATGATGAAATTATATCTGATGAAAAATTAATAGTTACAAATGAATTTTTTAATGAAAACTATCTTAAACTTTCTATTGGAAAAAAAAGACATTTAAAAATTGAATTAGATTAGTTTTTTTTAATCTTTTCTAACGTTCTAGTTATAAATCTTGGGGTTAATGTTTTTATTGGATTTACAGTTGTTTCCAGTTTTTTTGGAGGTCCCTTCACCTTAAAACTTACTCCAAAAACTCCCTCTCCTACTTTTTTTCCAACAAGCAAATCTCCAATTAAAGGAATTGAAGCAATAGATCTATTAATTGTGGTTGCAGGAACTAATGTGCCTCTTAAGCTAATTAAATTATCTTCTTCGATATAACCTTCAATTAAAATAGATATAGCTGGACCAATTGCATATAATTCATCAATCGTCATAAGTTTGCCCTTATTGGTAAAATTCATTTCAAAATCTGTAAATCTAATACCCTCTCCTGTTAGCAAATCTGCTATTCCCTGAAGAGAAGCGAGAGATAGTATCTTTGCTAAAGCAGGAATTTCTTTGACTTTAAAATTGTCAATAATCAATTTTGATTTCGAAATACCATTATTTTTGGAAGAATAAAAATCTAAATAACCTTCATCACTATGTTCAAAACCTTTTATGAACTTGTATCTTTTTACAAGTGGTTTAGCTTTTGATGAAAATAATGTAGTAATTTTTTCATCATCTTTAGTGTTTATTGAAAAAGTTATATTTTTATTATTATCAAATAGCGCAGATATATCAGCCTGATTTACTTTATTATTTATAATCTGAAGTTTACCTTTTAAATTTTTAATAACATTACTCTTATCAAGATAAACATCAGAGACATTTAAAGATATTTTTATATTTTCTTTAAAAATATTAAGTTGTTGGTCATCTTTACTTTCTAATAAGTTTGTAATGATGGGATCAGCGTTTAAAAACGATCCTTTAAGTTCGTAATTATTGTTTTTAGTTCTATTAATAATAAATTTATTTTTCAAGTCATCATTATCAAAATAATCTAAGACGATTTTATCGACTTTTACTAATTTATTATTTCTATCTATTTTTAAATCATTAACTATCAGGCTATTATTTTTTAATAAAAGACTAATTTTTTTTAAATCAAGCCCAGATTTTTTATTATAATTTCCATTAATTTTTAACTGAGAATTTAAATTTTTATTTTTTTTATAATTAATAAAATCTATTTTGATTGGTGTGTCATTAATTTCTAAATCAGTTTTAAAATTGTATTTTTGATCTTTTGTTGAAAGAAAATATTTAATTTGGTTTAATTTTTTTTCAAATTTTATTTGACCAAAACCTTCTAATGCCAAAATATTATCTTGATAATTTATTTGAATTTTATGATCTTTAAGATTTAAAGTATCCTTTGTTTTAGGTAAGTATTCTTTAATTAAATTTTGATTTTTAATATCTAGTTCACTTAATTCAATATTTGATACTAAATTTAAATTAGAGCCATTATTATTTACTTTATAATTAATAAGTTCAAATTTGTTTTGTAGTTTAACTTGGCCTTTTCCCTCAATTAATAATTTTTTGTTTGCATAAGATGCTTTTAGCTCATGATCTTTTAAATCAATAAATTCATTAATCTCGATAATATTTTTATCTATTAAATTGTTTCTTTTTAACTGAGAATTATTAATTAAAATACTTGAATTTATTGATAAATTCTTAACTTTAAACTTATCATTAATATCAAATCTAAAATCATTTTTAGACTCAAATTCTGTATTTATTAAATCAATTTGTGGATATTTTAATTTGATTACTTGAAGTATTTGATCGTTTAAAACAGCTTTTTTATTTCTTAATGATCCATCAAGTAAATAATTTTTTTTATCTTTATTTATATCTAATCTATCAGAAAAGAAATTAATGTTATTTGTATCAAAACTAATGTCTTTAAAATTAAAATTATTTTCTTCAATATTAAAAATAAAATTTATTTTTTCTATTTTGTTTTTTTTAAAAACACTAATTTCACCTTCTTTTAATAACCCATTAACCTTATAATCATTTTTGAGTGCGCCAAACTCATCAATATTAAATTTTAAATCTGCTATTAAATATCCTTTTTTAATAAATCGTTCTAAAATAAATAATTCAGGTCTATTATTTATAGACCTTATAAATGATACAAAGTTTTTAAGTAAAATTGGTTTAGTTGATATTTCTATTTGTGAAGCAACTAATTGATTTTTAATTAACGAATTTAGTGATATTTGAGTTTGGATATACTCAAGTTCAATTGGCTTGTTGTTAGAAGTTATTTTTGCATCAATTGTTTTTGCATTAACTTTAAAATTTAAAGGATCTAGAGTGAGTTTTATTTTTTTTAAGCTGACATCAAATTTATCATTTTTTTGTTTAACTAGATTTTGAATTTGATTGCTAAATTTCTCAGTTTCAATACCTACCGTACTCAAATAAGTTATTAATAAAACAAAAATTCCTAATACTATCAATGTGTATGTTGTAATTTTTTTTTTCATTTAATTTGATATAAAGATTGTTCTAAAAATCCATCTAAATCTCCATCTAATATTTTATCTGGGCTTGTACTTTCAAAATTAGTTCTATTATCTTTTACAAGTCTATAGGGTTGTAAAACATATGATCTTATTTGATGACCCCATCCAATTTCAGATTTAGAGTTTTCTGTGTTTTGATTTTCCTGTTCTTTTTTTTTAATTTCATAGTCATATAATCTTGCTTTTAACATGTTCATACATGTTTCTTTATTTTTATGTTGAGATCTCTCATTTTGACATTGAACAACAATTTTAGATGGTAGGTGAGTTATCCTTACAGCGCTATCAGTTGTATTAACATGTTGGCCACCTGCTCCACTAGATCGATAAGTGTCAATTCTTAAATCTTTTTCAATGATTTCAATATTAATATTCTCATCTACAACTGGATATACCCATATACTTGCAAAACTTGTATGTCTTCTTGCTCCAGAGTCAAATGGAGAAATTCTGACCAGTCTATGTATTCCAGACTCTTTTTTAAGCCAACCAAAAACATAATCACCTTCAATTTTAATTGTTGATGATTTTATTCCAGCTTCATCTCCTTTATGTTCGCTAATTAAATTTGATTTAAAATTTTTTTGATCTGCCCATTTCATATACATTCTTCTTAACATTTCTGCCCAATCTTGACTTTCTGTGCCCCCAGCGCCTGCATGTATTTCTATATAACAATCAAGTGAATCTGCTTCGTTTGATAAAAAACATTTAACTTCATTTTTTTTTACTAAAGTTCTAAGTTCTTTAAGATTTTGAAATACTTCTTTTTGTACAGAATCGTTTTTTTCCTCTAATGCTAACTCACTTAATTCATCTAAATCTGAAAGTTTTTCTATTGAAACCTTGTAGGTATTTAATAGATCTTCAAACAGCTTTTTTTCTTTAATTACTTTTTTAGAATTGTCTTTATCTTGCCAAAAATTGGCTTCTAACATTTTAGTGTTTAATGCCTCAAGTTTTGAATGAATATTATTTTTTTCAAAGATACTCCTTAACTTTAAAGTTTATCTTCTCTATTTCTTTTTTGTAATCTTGATATTTATCATCCATTAATAAAACTTTAATATATTATTGGCGTCTAATCTATCATTATTTGAATATAAAACTTTTCCATCAATCACATTTTGTTTTTTATAGACTTCAATAATAGTGTTTTTAGAATTAAATTTTGCTTTTTGGCCGGTATTTGGATCAACTACCATCATTACAGTTCCCTTTGCTGCCTTGAAAGGTCTTGCCTCTGATTTATTAACTGTTTTTTCAACAAACTCTTTAAAAATAGGCAAAGCTGTTTTTGAACCAGTTTCAAATCTACCCAATGGAGAAGGATTATCTAAACCAACGTACACTCCAATTAGAAGATTTGACGTATATCCGATAAACCAGGTGTCTGTATTTTTATTAGTCGTGCCTGTTTTACCGGCAATATTTAGTTTGAGATCTTTTAGTTTTTTAGCAGTACCTCTTTGAACAACCCCTTCAAGTATAGAAGTCATTTGATATGATGTTTCTGGAGAAAATATTTTTTTATAATCATCTTTGATGATTGGATAATCTTTACTCAAGTATGAAATTTCATCACAATTAGTACATTTTCTTTTATCATTATTAAAAACAGTTTTTCCCTCACTATCTTGAATTCTATCGATCAAAATTGGATCAACTAATTTACCTCCATTGACAAACACAGAATAAGCAGAAGTTAATTTTAATAATGTTGTTTCAGCAGATCCAAGTGAAATGGATAAAAGCTCCTCTGGATTATCATAAATACCTAGGTTTTCCGAAAAATTTATAATTTTTTTTAAGCCTAAGTCCTGAGCAATCCTGACTGTCATTAAATTTCTTGATTTTTCTAGTCCAACTCTCAAAGTTGAAGGTCCATAAAATTTTTTTCCATAATTCTCTGGTTTCCACATTTTGAGATCTACTCCTTGATCCAAAACAATCGGAGCATCTAAAATTAGAGATGTTGGGGAATAATTATTTTCAAGAGCTAAGGCATAAACAAATGGTTTAAAAGCAGAACCAGGTTGTCTTAATGCTTGAGTTGCTCTATTAAATTCACTTTTTTTGAAACTAAAACCACCACTTAAAGCTAATACACGACCTGTATAAGGATCCATAACAACAATTCCCCCATTTACTTTTGGTATTTGTTTTAAACTATAATTTTTATCACTAATTTTTTTCACATAAATTATGTCGCCAACCTTCAATAACTGATTAAATTCTTTTTTTGTCCAAGAAATATCTTTAAACTCTATCTTACCATCTAATTTATCTTCAGTTTCAATAATTGCTGAAAATTTATTTATTTTTCTGATAATTGCTAACTTCCAACTAATTGAGTCTTCCAAATAAAATTTATTTAAATCTTTATTCCAATTTTCTGAGTATTTTTTGTTAGCAAGTGGTCCCCTCCAGCCCTTTCTCTTATCATAAGATAATAATCCATTCCTAAGTGCTTCGGTTGCAATCTTTTGAAATTCTAAATTAATTGGTGTGTTGATATTAAATCCTTGTTTGTAAACTTTATCATAATCTAAAGTTTCAATTACATTTTTTCTAACATCTTCAATGTAATATTGAGAATCTTCTAAAAAAACTTTTTTTGTCTTATTGAGTAAAATTTTTTTTTCTTTGAGATAATTATATTCATCTGTATCTATATACTTGTTTTCAAATAAATTTTTTAAAACTAAATCTCTTCTAAATTTAGCTAACTCAATATTTCGATGAGGATTGTACCTACTTGGTGCTTTTGGTAAAGCTGCTAATAGAGCAGTCTCTCCATAATCTAATTCTTGTATAGACTTATCAAAATATTCTAAGCTTGCTGCTGCTACACCATATGCTCCACTGCCAAGATAAATTTGATTTAAATATAATTCTAAAATTCTCTGTTTAGATAAAGCTCTCTCTATTCTAAATGCTAAAATAGCTTCTTTAATTTTTCTGTTTATACTTACCTCATTAGTTAATAAAAAATTCTTAGCTACTTGTTGTGTAATTGTAGAAGCACCTTCAAGTCTTTTAGATGAAATTATGTTTGAAATGTTGTTTATCACAGCTCTTAAAACTCCTTTTGCATCAACACCCGGATGGGAAAAGAAGTTTTTATCTTCTGCTGATAAAAATGAGTTAATTACATTTTTTGGAATTGAATTAATTGGAATAAATATCCTTTTTTCTTTCGAAAAATCTGCAACAAGTTCTCCATCACCTGAATACACTTTACTTGATACTGGTGGTTTATAGTTTTTAAGAAATTTATAATCAGGGATATTATTTGAATAAGACCATAAAATTCCTAATATCAGAATACCAAGCAATAAAAGAAAAGATAACAGTATAAATAGAGTATTTTTGAGAATTTTATTCATTTTATTTCCATTATATCTTGGAATTTGTTAAAGATAAGGCACTAGAAATAAACAAAATTTTATAAACACTTAAAATACTAAATGAATCAATCAATCAAATTATTATGGAAAAAAATTTATATATCGATGCATCGCATCCTAATGAAACTAGAGTTGTTCTTAAATCAGATGACAATATTGAAGACTACGAATACGAAGGTTTAAAGAATAATTTAATAAAAAATAATATATATCTAGGTAAAGTCAGTAGAATAGAACCATCTCTTCAGGCAGCATTTATTGATTTTGGGCGAGAACGACATGGCTTTCTATCTTTTAATGACATTCAGTCTGATTACTATCAAATACCAAAAGCAGATTTAGATAAAATTAAAGAAGAGGAAGAAAAAGCTCGAGAAGAACTTTCTAAAGAAGTTGAAGCTAAAGAAGAGGAAAATATAGCTGAGGGAAAACTTGAAATAGATGATCCAATTAACATTGAAAAAGAGCCAATAGAGGAAAGCGAAAATGACTCTGAAGATAAGGAAAATTTAACTGAGGAAAAAGATAAAAAGAAAGAAACTAAGTTTAAATTTAAAAGATATAAAATACAGGAAGTTATAAAACCAAATCAAGTTATCTTAGTGCAGGTCATCAAGGATGAACGAGGACAAAAAGGTGCAGCACTTAGTACATTTATCTCAATTGCTGGAAAATATATTGTTTTAATGCCTAATACTCCAAAAGGGGGTGGAATATCTCGTAAAATATTTAATCCAGCTGACAGAAAAAAAATAAGAACTATTTTGAATGAAATTGAGATCCCGAAAGAGATGGGTTTGATTGTAAGAACTGCTGGAAGTAATAAAACCAAAAACGAAATTAATAATGATTTAGAAACTCTTATCAAAACATGGAGTCAAATTAAAGATACTGCAATTAATTCTATAGCTCCATCATTAATTCACCAAGAGAGTGAAATTATAAAAAGAACTTTAAGAGATATGTTTGATGATACTACTCAAAATATAATAGTTGAAGGCAATGAAGGTTATAAAAAAGCACAAACATTTATGAAAATGATCATGCCTTCAAGTGTTAAGAAAGTAAAAAAATATAGAGGAAAAGTTCCATTATTTATTGAAGAAAAAATTGAACAAAAATTAAACCAAATATTTGACTCCGAGATAAAACTAAAATCAGGAGGATATTTGGTAATAAACCCTACTGAAGCACTTGTATCAATTGATATAAACTCTGGTAGCTCTATTAAGGGTAAAAATGTTGAAAGCACTGCACTAGATACAAATATTGAGGCAGCTGAAGAAATAGCAAGACAAATAAAAATTAGAGATTTATCTGGTCTAATAATAATCGACTTTATTGATATGCTTAGTTATGGAAATAGAAGATTGGTGGAGAGAAAATTAAAAGAAAAATGTAGAACAGACAGAGCTAGAATTCAAATTGGGAGAATAAGTAATTTCGGTCTTCTTGAAATGTCTAGACAAAGATTAAGAGAAAGCGCAATAAAATGGAAAGTAACACTTACAGATGAGTCATTTGCTCAAAAATTACTTAAAACAGTAGAGTTAAATGCAGTTATAAATAAAGCTAAATTTGTTGAGCTTAGAGTTTGTGAAAAAATCTCAGATTTTTTAAAAGAAAATTTTGTTGATGATTTAACTTATTTTGAAAAGAAAAATAAAATGACAATAGATATTATTAGTGACCCTACACTGATTATTCCAGAGTATATTATTAATATTCAAAACAAATCAAAAAAAACAATTGAGTTAATTGAACATTTTAAAAAATTAAAAAATTTAGAAATACAAATTAAAGAGGATAAAATTACTGATAAAAAAGAGGCTAAAAAATTTCACAAAAAACCTTTTAAAAAGAAACCTTACTTTAAAAAGAAGTTTGTAAAAAAAACAGCAACTATTTAATAATTCCTATTTTTGGTGAAGATGCATTTCCGTATAAATATTTATTAATACGTCCTGCTAAAAAAGATTGTCTTCCAGCAATTACCGCATTCTTAAAGGCAAGAGCCATATCATATGGTTTTTTTGCTTTAGCAATTGCAGTGTTAACTAAAACACCATCACAACCTAACTCCATTGCAATAGTTGCATCTGATGCTTGACCTAAGCCTGCATCAATGATGAGAGGTAATTTGGTTTGATTTCTGATAATTTGAATATTTGTTTTATTTTGAATGCCTAAACCAGAACCAATAGGAGCAGCTAACGGCATTATCGCATCTGCACCTGAGTTTTCTAGACGTTTTGCCATGAGCGGATCATCATTACAATAAACCATAACTTTAAAACCTTCTTTAGCCAAAACCTCTGTAGATTTTAAAGTTTCAATCATATCGGGAAACAAGTTTTGTTTATCGCCTAAAACTTCCAGTTTAACTAATTTCCAACCACCGATCTCTCTTGCGAGTCTAAGTGTTCTTAAAGCTTCTTCTGAAGTAAAACATCCTGCTGTATTTGGTAAATAAGTGATTTTCTTTGGGTCAATATAATCCATAAGAAGAGGTTTTTTTTTATCGGTTATATTTACTCTTCTAACAGCAACGGTTACAATTTCTGCTCCAGAAAGTTTAATAGCCTTTGCACACTCAGACATGCTTTTATATTTTCCGGTACCTACGATTAATCGAGAATTAAATTTTTTATTTGCTATAACTATTTTATCATTTTTCATTTAACCTCCCCCAATAAAATGAACTATCTCCATTTTATCATCTTTTTTTAGAGCAATTTTACTAATTTTCTTTTTATCCATTATCTCTTGATTGAGTTCAATTGCCACTTTTTTTAAAGGAATTTTAAGATCTTTTACTAAATCTGAAATCTTATAATTTTCTGGTACAGACTTAAATTTACCATTCACTTTAATTTTTATTTTTTTTATTTTTTTCATCGTATATAAGAATTGAATGAATAATAAAATTATTATTATTAATGGTCCAAATCTTAATCTATTAGGTGAAAGAGAACAATCACAATATGGCTCAACTACTTTTGCACAATTAAAAGAAAACTGTTTAAAAGAGTCTAACAAAATTGGTATTGAATTGGAATTTGCTCAATCAAATATTGAAGGAGAGTTAGTAGATTTAATTCAAGATGCTAGAAACAAATATGACGGGATGATAATTAATGCTGCAGGATTTACACACACTTCAGTTGCAATTAGAGATGCGCTTGATCTATTCAAAAAACCAATAATTGAGTTACATATATCAAACATATATAAAAGAGAGGAATTTAGACATAAATCTCTAATAAGCGATGTAGCTACAGGAGGAATTTTTGGATTAGGTGTTGAAGGTTATATTTTGGCCATAATTTCAATAGAAAAGATTTTAAAAAATGAAAATAGATAAAAGCATAATTAAAGAATTAAGTGACTATTTAGAAGAATTTAATCTCACTGAAATAGAAATTACGGAAAAAGATACCAAGATTAAGATTTCAAAAAATAATGTAACGATTAGCAATCAACCAGCTGTAACTTCAGCAAATATTAACGCTAGAAATGAAAATGTTTCTGAAAAAACTAATATTAAATCTGGTACCGAAATTACTTCACCAATTATCGGAACAGCTTACCACGCGCCAGAACCCGGAGCAAAGAAATTTGTTGAGATTGGAAAAAAAATTAAAAAAGGTGATACCATTATGATTGTTGAAGCGATGAAAACAATGAATCATGTGCCATCAACTGCTGATGGTGTTGTGAAAGAAATTTGTGTTGAAGATGGTCACCCTGTCGAGTTTGGCCAAACTATTATTATTCTAGAGTAAACAAATGTTTAAAAAAATCTTAATTGCAAACCGTGGGGAAATTGCAGTTAGAATTATTAGAGCGTGCAAAGAATGGGGAATTTCAACAGTAGCTGTTCATTCTGATGTTGATAGAGAAAGCATGCATGTGAGAATGGCAGATGAAAGTGTTTGTATAGGGTCTCACCAACCTGCTAATAGTTATTTAAATATTCCTAATTTAATGTCAGCAGTAGAACTTACTAATGCGGACGCTGTACATCCGGGTTATGGATTTTTATCTGAAAATGCTAGTTTTGCAAAAATTCTTGAAGAAAATAAAATAAATTTTATTGGCGCATCATCAAAACATATAGAAATGATGGGAGATAAAATTCAAGCAAAGAGAATTGCTAAAGAGAATGGTTTACCAGTAATTGAGGGATCTGAGGGAGGTGTTACTGATGTAGCTCAAGCTAAAGAACTATGTAAAAGAATTGGATTTCCTGTCTTAATCAAAGCATCAGGTGGTGGTGGTGGAAAAGGTATGAAAATTGTATACAAAGAAGAGGAATTTGAAACTTTGTTTTCTACTGCAAAATCAGAAGCACAGAAATACTTTGGTAATGATGAAGTTTATATTGAAAAGTTTTTTCAAAATCCAAGACATATAGAAGTTCAAATCTTAGCAGGTAAAAATAATGTTGTTCATCTTCACGAAAGAGACTGTTCTGTTCAAAGAAGACATCAAAAATTAATTGAGGAAACACCAAGCCCTATTCTTAATGATGAAATTAGAAAAGATTTATTTGAAAGAACAGTAAAAATGGTTGCAAAAATTGGCTATATGGGTGCTGGGACTGTAGAATTTATTTATGAAGATGGTAAATTTTATTTTCTTGAAATGAATACAAGAGTACAGGTCGAACATCCCGTAACAGAAATGGTAACTGGTATTGATATTATTAAGGAACAAATTTGGATTGCCTTTTCAGGCGAAACAGCCCTAAAACAGAGTGATATAAACCCAAGAGGACATGCAATTGAATGTAGAATAAATGCGGAAGATGCAAGTAAAAACTTTCAACCATCTCCTGGAACAATAGGTATGTGCCATCAGCCATCTGGTTTTAGGACAAGAGTAGATGGAGCTATTTTTCAAGGATACAAAGTTACTCCTTATTACGATAGCATGGTCTGCAAACTAATCTGTCATGGAAGAAATAGAACTGAGGCAATTCAAAGAATGAATAGATCTCTAGATGAGTTTGTAATAGAGGGAATTACTACAACTATTCCTTTACATAAAAAGCTTCTTAGTCATAAAAAATTTATTAATTCTGATTTTAATGTAAGTTGGCTAGATAAAGATACAATAGTCTAATAGCATTTAATAAGCCAAACATCGTATACTGGATGATCAAATGGAGTAATTGATGGACTTGATGAAAACATCCAGCCGTTAAATACAAATACCTCATTATTATTTTCATCAGTTAGATCTTTAACTTGTATGTAGGCAGTAATTTCAGGATTATCGTCAAATTCTGAATTTTTACACTTTAAACTTTTTATAGAGAGATCTTTAAATATTGTTAACTCTTCATTTTTCAATTTTACCAAGGTATTTTTTGAACTAATTTTATCTAAAATTTTTAAATCTGTAAAAACACCTTCTGTATTATCTTTAGCAAATGAGTGATTTATTAAAAAAAAATAAACTAAAATAAAAAGATAAAAATTAATTTTATTATTTCCAACTAGAATATTTCTTTTTGATTCCATCTTTATCTTTGTTTGGATAATACGCTTTATTAGTGCCAGTTAAATTAGATTGATGAGGTTTTTGCCAATCATATTTTTTAAGTTCATGCGTTTTTTCTATTTTATTAGGTGTAAAATGAATCCAAGAGTACCATTCCACTGGTATTTTAGAGGCATCAATGGTATTTGCATAAATAATCCATCTCTTTCCATTTTTACTTTCATAATATCTGTTACCAAGCTCATCACTACCAACTAATTTTCCAAAAAAAATTGTTTTTAATCTAGTACCAAAGGTATCTTGATTCCACCAAGTGAAAATTTTTTTTAAAAGTGTCAACATAAAAATTTTTTATTTATTCAATTAAAAATTGTATAATTTAAATTAGACTAAAATATGAATTTGTATATAAATTAATTGATTCAATATTCAAATTAAAATTTAAATTGGAGTTAAATGGCAAAATATTTAGTTGAGACTTACTACACATGTACGTTTAAAGTTAATCATTACTTGGATGATATAAATGAAACAGAGTTAAAAAATCTTGAAAAAAGAGATGATGGAAAATTCGAGGTACTAGACGTAAAGCTTGATAATCGTAAAACAAAAAGTCTTGATCCAAATAACAATAAAGTCATTAAAAATAAAAAGGTAGAAGTCGTGGCTGAAGTAAACCAAGCTAGCACAGAAAACAAAGAAAACATTATTGCAAACTTCAATAAATCATCTGAAAGAGGTGGTAAAAGATTTGGAATGCCAGATAGAAGAAAAGGTTATATCCAAAAAGCTACTATTGGAGATCATAAAGTTTACTTACATACTGGTGAGTACGAGGATGGAAAAATAGGAGAAATTTTTATTGATACAAGCAAAGAAGGAGAGTTAGTAAAAGCTCTAATGAATAATTTTGCGATAGCCGTCTCATTAGGACTTCAATATGGTGTGCCACTTGATGAATTCATAAGTGCATTTGTTGGAACAAAGTTTGAACCTTCTGGAAAAGTGCATGGTAATGACAGAATACTAAGTGCAAGTTCAATACTAGATTATATTTTTAGAGAATTAGCAATATCATATCAAAATAGAGAAGATCTAGCTCATACACCTTCAATTGGTGGTACCGAGTCAGCTACAAATGAAGAAAATCAATCTGAAGACCAAAACCAATTGTTAAAAATTGTAAAAGATATAACCAGCAAAGGTTTTGTAAGAAATAATTACAAGAAAAATTTAGTAGATCTTTCAGACGTTAAGATAAGTTTAAAAGGTAAAAAATAATTTTATTTCTTATTTTTTATATCGATACCAAGTTCTTTTAATTGGTCTTCGCTCACGTCAGATGGAGCTTTCATCATTAAGTCTTGAGCATTTTGATTCATAGGGAACATTGTTACCTCTCTAATATTTTTTTCATTCGCTAGCAACATTACTATTCTATCAATACCAGGGGCTATTCCTCCATGAGGTGGGGCTCCATAACTTAATGCATTAATCATACCACTAAATTTTTCATCTACTTGTTTCTTATCATAGCCGGCTATTGAAAAAAGTTTATACATAAGTTCTGGCTTGTGGTTTCTTATAGCACCAGAAGAAAGTTCAATACCATTACAGACAATATCGTATTGATAAGCCAATATATCTAAAGGTTTTTTAAAATTTTCTTCAGTTAAATTTCCTTGTGGCATAGAAAATGGATTATGACTAAACTCAATTTTATTAGTTACCTCATCTTTTTCAAACATTGGATAATCAACAATCCAACAAAATGCAAAAACATCATCGTCAATTAAATCTAGATCTTTGGCTATTTTATCTCTAGCGAGTGAGGTAATTTTTTCTAGATCATTTTGCTTTCCACATGCCATGAAAATACTATCACCTACTTCTGAGTTAGTTTGTTTCATAATTTCTTCTAAAGCTTCATGTGAAAAAAACTTTCCAATCGGTCCTTTAGCTGAAAGTTGATCTTTTTTTTCAAAAGTAAAATATGCTAATCCAGAAGCACCTTGTTCTTTCGCCCATTTATCAATATTGTCAAAAAAGCTTCTTGGTTTATCTTTTGTATTTTTAGTTGAAATACATCTGACTTTTGAGCCAGATTTTACAAGTTTTTTAAATATCTCAAACGATACATCTTCTCTTTTAAATATTTCTGTAATATCATTTATAAGTAATGGGTTTCTTAAATCAGGCTTGTCACTTCCATAATTTAACATTGCATCGGCATATGAAATTTTTGGAAATTTATCGTACAATAGTTTTTTATTTGAGAATTTCTTAAAAGTATTAACCATTAAAGTTTCAACAACATTAAAAACATCTTCTTGTTCCACAAAAGACATCTCTAAATCTAATTGATAAAATTCCCCTGGACTTCTATCGGCTCTAGCATCTTCATCTCTAAAGCAAGGAGCAATTTGAAAATATTTATCAAAACCAGAAACCATTATTAATTGTTTAAATTGCTGAGGCGCTTGTGGTAATGCATAAAATTTTCCAGGGTTAAGTCTACTTGGAACTAAAAAATCTCTTGCACCTTCTGGACTTGATGAGGTTAAAATTGGTGTTTGAAATTCTAAAAAACCAAGTTTAGTCATTTCATTTCTAATATACGAAATCACTTTTGATCTTAAGATTATATTTTCATGAATTTTTTTTCTTCTTAAATCTAAAAATCTATATTTTAATCTTATTTCTTCAGCATATTCTTGGTCGCTAAAAACTGGCATTGGTAATTCTTTGCAAGTCCCCAATATTTCAAATTCATTTATAACAACTTCAATTTCACCAGTCTCAATCTCTTTATTAATCGTCTCATCAGAACGGCTAACAACCTTTCCACTCACTTTTATAACGGTTTCAAGTTGAATTTTTTCTAAATCTAAAAAATTTTTATTTTCTTTATCTATAATACACTGGGTAATTCCGTAGTTATCTCGTAAGTCAATAAATAAAAGGTTCCCGTGATCTCTTTTTTTATTAATCCACCCAGAGATTGAAATGTTTTTATCTAAATCATCTTTTCTTAATTCATTACAATTATGTGATCTATATTTATTCAATTATTCTCCTAGGGCTTCTTTTATAATTTTAAAATCGATTGGTTTTTTTCGTTTTAAACTAATTTTGTCGATTTTATATATGAAATCAAAAATTTTGCCATACGATCTATCAATTCTTTTGACGATATAATCAACTAATTTCTTATCTATAGATATTTGGCGATCTGATAAATTTTTTAATATCAGGGCAAACATGAGATCATCCTCGGGTTTTTCGATATTGCATAATAAAAAATTTTTGGACCTTGAATTTAAATCGTTTAACTTAAAGGAATAATCAACAATGGAGTTTTTTGAAGTTAAAATTAGATATTTGTTATCCTGGTCAACAATATTCAATAAAGTAAATAACAAATTTTCATCAATTTTATCATTAAAATTTTCAATGATTATATTTTCAAAAACCTTAATCTTTTTTAGAAATTCATTATCAATTTCTTTGGCCTCAATCTTAATTCCTTTAAACTTGGATAAAAAAATATTTACTAAATGAGTTTTACCAGAAAAATTTTTTCCAATTAAATTTACAAAGTTTTTTTCCCACTTGGGCCAGCTATTTAATAGTTTGAATGCAAATTCATTGCTTTTTGAAACATAAAAATCTTGATCTTTAAAATTTTGATCATAATCAAAATTTAATATTAATTGATTTAAATCACTCATCTAACTATCCAAATTTGATTTCGAATATCAAATTCATAATTTTTATTTTTCATAATTTTAAGAAAGTAATCAGGTGATCCATTAAATATAACTTTATAATAATTATCTTTATTGTTAAATTTATAAATATGATAATCGTATATCAAATCAGTATTGTCTAATATTTCTTCAAATTTTGAAATTTCTGAATTGTCACTGTTATTAATTGAAATAGTTAAAGATATCTTTACCGAAGTATTAATTTCATTTTTACTCTTCCAATAATTTTCATAAATACTTTTTAAACTTTCAATCAATTTATCTGCTTCTTTATAATTATCTATATTAAGATTTTGAAAACTGATATTTTTAAGATCTTCTTCTTGATTAAAGTTTATTTTACTTAAAACTTTAATTGCATTATTTTCTTTATAGATGATTGATATAATATAATCATCAAGATTATATTTTTTTATAATTTCACTAAAATTATAACTTTCCAGGATTTTTGAATATCTTTTTATTAAATTGAAATCGTCTAGATCTTCAGTAGGTAAAACATATCTTAATAAATGATATTTTTGATTATTAGAATTCCAATTATTAAAAATATAATTTTCAGAAAAAATTGAAATTTCATCTTTATTTTTATCCACTATAATTGGTAAAAAAAATATTTTTTTTTCAACTGGAAGAGATGGAAAAATATTTTTTTTTTCCATTAAATTTAATATTTTTTTTTTATTAAATGATACATTTAAAGATAAATAATAAACTTCATTAATAAATTTTTCTTCTTGGATTGAAAAAGTTTCAATCATACTTTTAATTAAACCAATTGGTGTTTTACTTAGTTTTTTTTGATCTTGTGTTTGCAATATTGATAAAACCAACCTATTAAATGCTTGTGCAAAACCTTCATCAATTATCTTGTTTTTATCAAAATTAGTCTCAAAAGGAGTAGATATTTCTAAATCATTGATTGAGAAAGTCTTTGCTTGAATATTTCCTGTGGAAAAAAAAATATTTAACAAAGCAAGTAAGCAAAAATGAATATATAATCTTTTATAATTAAAAAGTTTAATATTAAATTTCATAAAACATATTAATGAATAATAAATTAATAACCTATAAAAAAAGTGGAGTTAACATAAATGCTGCTGATAAATTTGTTAATTTCATTTCATCTGTTTCATCAAGAAAAAAGGGCAAAAAAAAGTTTTCAAATATTGGTGGTTTTGGTTCAATATCAGACATTCCAAATCACATAAAACAACCTAAAATTGTTGCCTGCACAGATGGTGTTGGCACAAAAATTGAAATCGCAAACATGCTTAATAAATATGACTCTATTGGAATTGATTTAGTTGCAATGAGTGTAAACGATTTAATTGTTCAAGGTGCAAAGCCTCTACTATTTTTAGATTATATTTCTATAAATAAAATTGATTTAAAAAAATTAAAATCAATCATTAAAGGTATCGTAAAAGGATGTAAATTGTCTAAATGTGAATTGGTTGGTGGTGAAACAGCTGAAATGCCAGGCACATATGAAAAAGGTAAATTTGATATTGCAGGTTTTGCGGTTGGGATAGTTAGTAAAAAAAAAATTTTAAGTAAAAATAAAATTAAAAATAATGATTTAATTTTAGCTATACCTTCAAGTGGTCTTCATTCAAATGGATACTCTTTAGTACGTTATCTTCTTAAACAGAAAAAAATAGATATTAAAAAAAATATTTTTTTAAAAAAAGAGCTAATCAAACCAACTAAGATCTATGTAAATGAAGTTTTAAAATTAATAGATAAAAATTTGATTAATGGATGTGCCAATATTACTGGAGGGGGATTAGCTGATAATATTCAAAGAGTTATTCCAGATAATTTCACAGCTGAAATAAATTTAGACTTAATAAGAATATCTAAAATTTTCAAATGGCTTCATAAAAAAGGAATATCAGATAAAGAAATGCTTAAAACTTTCAATTGTGGTGTTGGTTTTTGTTTAATCATTAACCCAAAAAAGTTAAATCAAATTAAAAGTTATTTTACAAATAATTATAAACCTTATGTAATAGGAAAAATTACTAAAAATTTTAAAGAAAAAGTTAGACTAAATGGCTCTGTTAACTGGATCTAATAGAATAAATATAGCAGTTTTTATTTCAGGGACAGGCAGTAATTTAAATTCTCTTATCAAATTTTCAAAACTTAAAAAATCACCAATAATTATTAAAATGATTATTTCTAATAATTATAAAGCAAAAGGCTTGCAATTTGCAAATATTTATAAAATTAAAAAAAAAGTATTTGATTTTAAAAATACTTTATCTGAGAAAAAAGTTATCTATGAATTAAAAAAAAATGATATTCATTTTATTTGTCTTGCAGGTTTTATGAAAATTTTATCAAGAAGTTTTATTAAGAATTTTAAAGGAAAAATTATTAATATTCACCCTTCCCTTCTTCCAAAATATAAAGGATTAAATACTTATGAAAAAGCAATTAAAAATAAGGATAAATATTCTGGATGCACCGTGCACTTTGTAAACTCTAAACTTGATTCTGGTAAAATTATTAATCAAAAAAAAGTGAAAATTAATAAATTTGACACTCCTGAAACACTTGCAAAAAGGATTTTAATCCAAGAACATAAACTTTATCCGGCTGCAATAATAAAAGCACTTAGTCTTTAAAAAAGAAATCTATTTCAATTTTTGCATTTTCAACACTGTCAGATCCATGTACAGAATTTTTATCAATAGAAATTCCATATTTTTTTCTGATAGTTCCTTCTTCAGCATCTTTTGGATTAGTTGCACCCATTAATTCTCTATTACCTAATACTGCATTTTCTTTTTCAAGAACCATGACTACAATTGGCCCAGAAGATAGATAGGCACAAAGATCATTATAAAATGGTTTTATCTCATGAACTTTATAAAATTTTTCAGCTTCTGATTTTTCAATTTGAATCTTTTTTTCTTTTAGAATTGAAAATCCTTTATTTTTAAACATTTCCTTTATTTCACTATCTAAATTTCTTTCAACAGCATCTGGTTTTATAATTGATAATGTTTGTTCAATACTACTCATAATCATCCTCTATTAGTTTATTTAATAATCTTACACCATAACCTGTTGCACCACCTGAATTTAACGCTCCTCCATATTTTGAAAAAGCCATACCAGCTATATCTAAGTGTGCCCAAGGTGTTTTGTTTAAAACAAATCTTTGTAAAAATTGAGCTGCTGTAGTTGACCCTGCTCCACCAACATAATTAATATTTTGCATATCCGCATTCTTAGAGTTTATTAATTTATCAAAATTTTTATGTAATGGCATTCTCCACAATTTTTCCTCAACTTTATTTCCAGCTTTTATCAATTGATTTGATAGCTTATCATCGTTTGAAAAAAGGCCAGCATACTCTGATCCAAGAGAAACTATAATTGCACCAGTAAGTGTTGCTAAGTCAACCATAAATCTGGGCTTAAATTTTTTTTCTGTGAAGGTAAGTGCGTCTGCTAAAACTAATCTACCTTCTGCATCTGTATTTAATATTTCAATTGTTTTGCCACTATAAGATTTAACAATATCACCTGGTCTTTGTGCATTACCACCTGGCATATTTTCTACAAGCCCTACAACACCAACAGCATTGATTTTAGCTTTTCTTACAGCTAAGTTTTTCATTAACCCAACTACTGTAGCTGAACCAGCCATATCATAAGTCATATCTTCCATAAATTTAGCAGGCTTTAGTGAAATACCACCTGTATCAAAACAAACACCCTTTCCAACGAACGCCAAAGGTTTAGATTTATTTTTTACTCCATTCCACTCCATTGTAACAAGATAGGATCCTCTAATACTACCCTGGCCTACTCCAAGTAAAGCATTCATTCCTAGTTTTTTTAATTTTTTTTCATCATAAATATTAATCTTTAATCCAAATTTTTTAAGTGAATTTATTCTTTTTGCATATTCATCAGGGTGTAGAATGTTACCTGGTTCAGAAACTAGATCTCTTGCAAAAAAAGTTCCTTCTTCTAATCCTCTAAATCTTAATTGATCTTGTGAGGATATAATATTTTTATTTCCAAGAATATTTATAAGAACAAGTTTTTTATTTTTTTTGGATTTATAGATATTAAATTCATAGGATTTCAGTTTTATTCCATGTAAAAAATAACCTACAAAATTTTTTATTTTACTACTAGCGGTGTCTGAATTTACATAATATTCATTTTTCTTATCATAATTTATATAACTGTGAAATTTAGCTCCCAAGTTCTCTATATCTGAAGTTTTAATGTCTTTCTTAATAGATGCTAAAAATATTGATTTTTTAGAGTTAATTTCAAAGACAAGTAAATCCTTTTTTAAATCGCTATTTTTTAATAAGTCTGAGATATAAGAAAATTCAGAATTTGAAATATATTCTTTTAAACCACTAATGTTGAATTTTTCGTCAACAAACAAGACAAGATTTGATGAAACTTTTTTTGTACTTCTTGTTTTATAATTGATCTGAATTGTCATAAATTTAAATACACTCCTTACGAGTAGAATGCTATATATTGGTAAAATTTAAGAAATTCAATGAAAAAAATTATATTTAGGAAGCTGTTACTTGATTGTTTAACATTTTTCTTTTTAGCTCTATTCGGAATCAGTACAATCATTTGGGTTTTTCAGGCAGTAAACTTTTTAGATATTATGATTGAAGACGGAAGAAATTATAATGTTTATTTCATCTATACTTTACTTAACTTTCCTAAAATTATAAGCAGAATTCTACCGTTTGCCCTTTTTTTTAGCTTTTCTTACACTTTTATTAAATACGAGACTAATAATGAATTAATTATTTTTTGGAACCATGGAGTTAGTAAACTAAGTTTGGTGAATTTTTTTTTCTGGATTTCAATAATAATTATGATGTTCCAAATTTTACTGTTGTCATTTATTGTTCCAAATTCTCAGGAATTGGCAAGATCAAAATTAAGAAATTCTGGAATAGATTATTTTGAAGGTTTAATAAAACCAAAAAAATTTAATGATACAGTAAAAGGACTAACAATTTTTACTGAAGATAAAAATGATGATGAAGAATTTAAAAATATTTATATTAAAAAAAATAATGAAAAAAAAGGATTTCAAATTACATTTGCAAAAAAAGGAGTTTTTGAAACAAAAGGTAATAAAAAAGTTTTAGTTCTGTATGATGGAAAAACTTTAACACAAAATGGTGAAAATATTACTAACTTTGATTTTTCAAAGTCAGATTTTGGCTTTACCAATATGGACTCGCATTTAGTGACACATAAAAAAATTCAAGAACAATCAACAATATTATTAATAAAATGCATGGAGTCTTTTCTTGAAAAAAAAAATTATAAAATAATAAATTGCAACAAAAGTTTCCCTAGAAATATCTATAAAGAAATATTTAAACGACTGATAAGTCCTTTTTATTTGCCAGTTTTAATCTTAATTTCATTATTATTAATTTTAACCTCAAAAGAAAATCTTAAATATAATAAAAACAAGTTTTCAATTTTTTTTCTTGGTTTTGGAATAATTATTTTATCTGAAAGTTCACTAGGCTATATTACGAATAACTTGATAAAAAATATTTCTATCTTAATTTTACCAATAATCTTAACATTAATTATTTACTCAATATTTTTTTACAAATTAAAAATATCTACCAACAAGTTTTAAAATGAAAACACATACAAAATTTTTAGTTAATGGATTTATAAAATCGTTTCTTAATGTTTTCTTTGTAATGACTAGTCTTGTATTTATCTTGAATATTCTAAAAGAAATTGAGTTTTTTAGTAATAAAGAAGTGAATTCACTATATCCTATTTATCTATCATTAATGAGCTCTCCTTCAATAATTTTTGAAATGTTTCCTTTTATCTTTTTAATTTCAACACAATTTTTTTTTCTTAGATTATTTAGTAATGATGAAATAAATATTTTTAAATATTCAGGTCTTAAAAATATTAAAATAATTAATACTCTGAGTGTAGTTAGTTTTTTTATTGGACTTCTGACTATAACTGTTTTCTATTCATTTTCATCTAACTTGCAACATTACTATCTACAAGTTAAAAATCAGTTTTCAAAAGATAAAGTTTACTTAGCAGTTATAAATAAAAATGGGTTGTGGATAAAAGATGTTGTCAATAAACAAACAAGCATCATAAATTCATCAAAAATTGATAAAAATTTTTTAACTGATACTTTTATAACAACTTTTGATGAGGACTTTAATTTAATTAGGAGTTTAAAAAGTGATAAGATTGATATTAAACATAATGAGTGGTTAATTTATGATGCCACAATCTTTAAAAACAATACAAGTCAAAAGAGTGATTTGATAAAATTTAAATCTAATTTTAATCAAAAAAGAATTGAAAGTTTATTTTCAAATTTATCATCTTTATCTTTAATAAAACTTATTGATTTAAGAAATAACTATAGATTATTAAATTATTCGACTGTAGATGTTGATATGCAAATTTACAAAGTTGCAACATATCCTTTATTCTTAGTGATAATGACCGTCCTATCATCAATTATAATGCTAAATGCTAAAAGATCTAGCAGTAAAACCTTAAAGATAATTATTGGATTATTTTTTTCAGTTATAATTTATTATATAAATAATTTTTTTAATGTAATGGGCTCGACCGAAAAACTTCCTTTAATGGTATCGATATGGACGCCAATTATATTCTTAAGCTTAATAAATTTAATTATGTTAGTTAATATAAATGAGAAATAGCCTTAAAAAATATTTATTCATCTTATTTTATTTTCTTATTGCAACAAAAAGTATAAATGCAAATGAACCCTTTATATTTGATATTACTGAAGTTGAAATTTTAGAAAATGGAAATCAAATTTATGGATATAAAGGTGGCACGGCAACTTCTAATGATGGCAGCACAATAACTGCAGAAAATTTTTCTTATAACAAAATAACAAATATTTTAGAAACAAATGGCAACGTAAGGTATTTGGATAAAATTAAAAATATCAATGTAACCAGTGACAAAGCAATCTATTTTAAAAATCAAGAAAAGATATTTACAACAGGTAATTCCAAGGCAGTAAATGAAAATAATTCAATTACAGCATCGAGTCTAGAATATGATAAAATCACTAATATTTTTGTGGCAAGAAAAAATGCTGTAGTTACTGATCTTGAAAAAGAAACAAATATATATGCAGATGAAATCTCCTATTTTAAAAATGAGGAGAAAATTTTTACTAAAGGTAAAACTAAAGCTTTAATTCAAAATAAATATAAATTTAATTCAGAGAATGTTTTTTATCATAGGAATTCTAATAATTTATTTTCTCAAAAAAATTCATCAGTAGAGGATGATAATGGTAATATTTATAAACTGAAAAACTTTTCTTATAATATTTCTAAAGAGCTACTTAAGGGTAAGCGTATAGAAGTTTTAGCAAAAGTAAATGATGAAAAAACTGATCAATATTTTTTTTCAGAAGGATTTTTTAATTTTAAAGATAAAAGTCATTTAGCTAAAGACACCAAAATTAAAACACATAAAAGTGTGTTTGGTGATGAAAATCAAGATCCAAGAATATATGGCTCATCTTCATTAAGTGATCAAAAAAAAACTATCATTAATAATGCAATTTTTACTAGTTGTAAGATTAATGATAATTGCCCGCCTTGGAGCATTAAAGCGGAAACAATAACACATGACAAAATTAAAAAGGATATGATTTATAAAAATGCAATCCTTAAAATTTATGATGTGCCTATATTATATTTTCCAAAGTTTTTTCATCCAGATCCATCGGTAAAAAGAAGAAGTGGATTTTTACAACCTCAATTCAATAATTCTGAAACCTTAGGCTCATCAGTATATATTCCTTATTTTAAAACTTTAGGACCTAATAAAGATTTAACATTTAAGCCAACGTTTTTTGAAAAATTTACCAAATTTGAAAATGAAAAATATATTTTACAAAGTGAGTTTAGAAAAAAAGAGAAAAATTCTTCTTTGATAGCTGATTTTGCATTTTTAAGAGATTATAAATCGTCTACAGATAATAAAACTAAAAATGCAAATCATATATTTTTAAATTACACAAGTGATTTAAAAATTCCAAATTATTTAGAAAGTAAATTTGATGCTCAAATTGAAAAAGTTACTAATGATACATATCTTAAAGTTTTTCAAAACAATCTATTTAACACACCTGTAATGCCAGAAAGCCAAACAACAATGAATTCAAACATAAAATTCTACTTTGAGAAAGAGGATCAAAACTTTACAACTGGTGCTACTATTTATGAAAATTTAGGTGAAAAAAAAAGTGATAGATATCAATATACATTACCATATTATGATTTTGCAAAAAATATTACTTCTACAATCACAGATAAATTCATAGGTGCACTCAATTTTTCTTCAGGAGGAAGTAGTTCACTTAAAAATACAAACAATTTAATTAGCACTATTCAAAATAATCTAAGTTATAGTTCTCCAGATTTTATATCAAATTTAGGATTTAAAAATAATTTTGACATTTATTTTAAAAACTTAAATGTAGTTGCTAAAAACGATGCAATATATACATCAAATATACAAATAGATGGAATGACTATTTTAGCAATGGATACTTCTTTACCATTATTAAAATCAGAAAAAAATACAACTCGAGAAATACTAACACCTAGAATTTCTCTTAGAGTTAACCCTGGAAATAATATGGATAATTACAGCAATTTATCACCATCAATTAATACTGATAATGTATTTGATATAAACAGACTTGGGCTTTCAAATGATTTTGAGGCCGGGAGATCTCTTACATTGGGTTTAAACTATAAGTACGACATATTAGAAGAAAATCTTCTAGATGATAAAAACAAAAGAGATGAAGATATAAAAGATAAATATTTGGAACTTAAATTAGCAACTGTTGTTAGAGATCAAATTGAAAATGATATTCCAATAAGCTCAACAATCAATAGAAAAAACTCAAATCTCTTTGGGTCAATTAATAGTTCATTATTTGATAATGTTGATTTAGCTTATGATTTTTCATTAGATAACAATTTGAAAACTATAAATTCAAGTTCAATTTCAACTGAAATTTCAATAAATAATTTTGTAACATCATTTAATTTTATTGAGACAAGAAATGAACTGGGTTCAACTCATTTACTTTCAAATACAACTGAATATAATTTTAATAATAATTCTTCTTTAAAATTTTCTACAAGAAGAAATAAAAAAATTAATTTGACTGAATATTATAACCTAATTTATGAATACAAAAATGATTGTTTAACAGCAGCCTTAAAATTTAATAAAACATTTTACCAAGATAAAGATTTAGTTCCAACTGAAGATTTATTTTTTACTATAACATTAATTCCTCTGACTACTTATGAAAGAGAAATTTACAAAAAAGTACCTGGATCAACAGGATTGAAGAATTGGTTTAGATAGATGTTTAAAATTAAAATTTTAATAATCTTAATTACTATAATCTTAAGCAACAACCACACGTTAAGTATAGAAAATAAGATAGTAGTAAAAATTGATAATCAAATAATTACAAGCTTAGATATAAGTAATGAATATAAATACTTGATTGCACTAAATCCTAGTTTAAAAAATTCAAAAAAAGAAGATCTCATTAAACTATCTAAAAGATCAATAATACAAGAAAAAATTAAGAAAATTGAAATTAAAAAAAATTTTAATAATCCTAAAATACCACAAAATTTTTTAGAACAAATTTTACAAAATGTTTATTCTAAAATAGGTATAGATAATTTAGATGATTTTAAAGCATATTTAGCAGCTAATGAGGTTGATTTTGAAAGTGTTAAAAATAAATTAGAAATTGAATCATTGTGGAATGAACTGATTTTTATTAAATTTTCAACAAAAATTAAAATTGATGAAAAAAAAATAAGAACCAGAATTAATAAAAATAACAAGTTTTTAAAATCTTATTTACTTTCAGAAATTTCTTTTGGGGTTCCTAGTTTAAATGATTTGGATAATAAATTTTTAGAAATCACTAATGTAATAAATAAAAAGGGTTTTGATTTTGCAGCTCTTAAATATAGTGTGTCACCAACAGCTAACCTAGGAGGAAAACTAAATTGGATAAGCGAAAGCTCTTTAAATGAAAATATTAAAAAAGAAATAAATGATTTACAAATAAATGGATTTACAAAACCTATTGTTGTACCAGGTGGTTTTTTAATTTTACAAGTTAACGATATAAGAAATGAAAAAATTGAAATTGATATTGAGAAAGAATTGAAGAAAATTAAGAACTATGAAAAAAATAATCAGTTAAATCAATACTCGAAAATGTACTTTAATAAGATTAAAAAAAATGTAGAAATTGATGAACTATAAGCCAATTATAATAGTTGCTGGAGAACCAAATAGTATTTTTTTTGAAATTTTTTTTAAAGTTATAAAAAAAAAAATTAGATCTCATATTATTTTAATAGCATCAGAACAGTTAATTTTAAAACAGGCAAAAGTTTTAGGGGAAAAAATTAATTTAAATCTTATTAATGAAGATGATCTAATTAAAAAGAAAAATAATTTAAAGAAAATAAATTTAATAAATGTAGATTTTAAACAAACCAAAGCATTTGATGAAATTACACCCAAATCAAATGAATACATTTCTTCTTGCTTTAAAATAGCTATAAAATTAATCCAAAATAATATTAGTAACAAACTAATCAACGGGCCCATTTCTAAGAAAACTTTTTTAAAAAATAAATTTAATGGAATTACAGAATTTTTAGCAAAAAAAACTAATACCAAAGACTTTGCAATGATAATTTATAATAAAAAGCTTTCTGTTTGTCCTTTAACCACTCACCTTCCAATTAAATATGTTTCTAAAAAAATTAATAAATTAGAATTAATTAAAAAAGTAGTGCTTATAAATAAATTTTGGAAAACAAAATTTGGTAAAAAAATTAAAATTGGTGTCACAGGACTAAATCCACACTGTGAGACTATTGATAGTTTTAATGAAGATAAAAGTATTATCTATCCTGCTATTAAAAAATTGAAAAAACTTAAATATGATATTCAAGGTCCTTTAGCAGGGGATACTATTTTTTTAAAAGATAATAGAAAAAAATTTGATCTAATAATTGGCATGTATCATGACCAAGTACTTGCTCCAATTAAAACACTATTTGAATATGAGGCAATAAATATAACTATAGGCCTACCTTTTATAAGAGTTTCCCCAGATCACGGTCCTAATGAGTCAATGCTTGGTAAAAATGAATCTAACCATTTAAGCTTACATAACTCAATAAAATTTTTAGATTTTTAAGTGTTTAGAGCAAAAAAAAGTTTAGGGCAAAATTTTTTAATCGACAAAAATGTAATCAGTAGAATAGTAAGCACTGTATCAATTACTGATAATGAAATTTTAGAAGTTGGTCCCGGTACTGGCAATTTAACCAAAGAAATTTTAAAAAATAATCCAAGCAAAATGTATCTTGTTGAAAAAGATAATTTTTTAGCAGAATCTTTAAGAGAAACAGTTGATGAAAGAGTCATGATTTTTAACGAAGATATTCTTAAATTTGATACAACCTCACTTTCAAAAAATAAAATCGTGGTATTTGGAAATTTGCCCTACAATATTTCAACAGAAATTTTAAGTACATGGATTGTAAATTTAAAGAATAATTATTGGTTTTCTGACCTTATTTTAATGTTTCAAAAAGAAGTAGCAGATAGAATTATAGCTCAATTTAATACATCTGCTTACGGAAGATTGTCAATTTTAGCAAATTGGAGACTAAACGTAAATAAAATTTGTGATATTTCACCTGAAAGTTTTTCACCTAGACCTAAAATACAAAGCACTTTAATTCATTTTACTCCTAAAAAAAACTTTGCCAATATTAAAGATCCGTTAAATTTAGAAAAAATTACAAGAGTATTTTTTAATCACAGAAGAAAGATGTTAAAAAAACCATTTAATCAAATATTTAATGGAAATACTGATTTACTTGATAAATTCAATTTAGACTTAAATTTAAGACCTCAAAATTTAGATTTTGATACTTATTATAAATTAACTATTGAATATGAAAGATTAAGAAGTTAATTTTTCAATGTGATTTCGAATATATTCCAAATCATAATCTTTAGACCCGTCTAAAATTTCTGCATTAATTAAATTGGTAATTTTAGAATAACAACTTTTTAATTCATCATTAATCACTACATAATCATAATTTATCCAATGCAATACATCTCTTCCAAATTGCTTCATTCTTTCTTCAGCAATTAATTTATCTTTCATATCTCTATTCGATAATCTTTCAAATAAGACTTCTTTACTTGGAGGCAAAATAAAAAATGTTATAAGCTTGTAATCTAACTTTTTATTTTTAATCTGATCTGCACCTTGCCAATCAATATCAAATAAAACATTTTTACCTTTATTTAATTTGTCAATTACAGGTGTTCTAGTTGTTCCATAAAAATTGCTAAATACTTTTGCATATTCAAGAAATTCCTGATTTTTGATTAACCTATTAAACTCATTTTCATTGACAAAATAATAATCTTTGTCGTTTACTTCGTTAGGTCTTGGTTGGCGGGTTGTATGTGAAATTGAGGTTTCATAGTTATCTTTTTCAGATAACATTTTAACTAATGTAGTTTTACCCGCTCCTGAAGGAGAGGATAAAACAATCATTACGCCATCATTTTCTGAGGGCATTTAAAATATTAGTTCGCTTTTCCTTCGATAAACTTAACCGCATCACCAACAGTTAAAATTTTCTCAGCTTCGCTATCTGAAATTTCAGATCCAAATTCTTCTTCAAAAGCCATCACTAATTCAACTGTATCTAAGCTGTCCGCACCGAGATCATCTATAAAACTAGACTCCTCAGTTACTTTTGCTTCGTCGATACCTAAGTGATCAGCTACAATTTTTTTTACTTTGCTTGAAACGTCTTCTGACATATTGATCCTTTTTAGTTATAAATTCTTAATAGTTTAAAAAGCTATTTTGTCAAGCCATATACATGCCTCCATTAACATGCAATGTTTCGCCATTTATATAATTAGACAGATTTGAACTTAAAAATAATACAGCATTTGCTATATCCTCTGGTTCTCCAAGGCGAGCTGATGGTATTTTTGATATAATAACTTCTTTGAATTTATCATCAATTTTATCTGTCATTGCTGTTTTAATAAATCCTGGTGAAATACAATTTATATTAATATTTTTCTTTGCATATTCTGTTGCCAAACTTTTTGACATAGCAACTATCCCGGCTTTTGATGCTGTGTAGTTGGCTTGTCCCAAGTTACCAGTGTGACCAACAACTGATGTAATATTCACAATTTTTCCAGACTTATTTTTAAGCATTTTTTTAATTGCAAATTTACTCATTAAGAAAGTTGAGGTTAAATTGATATTTATAACTTTTTGCCATTCATCTAAGCTCATTCGAATTGCAAGATTATCTTGAGTTATTCCTGCATTATTAATTATACCATCTAAACTTCCACCTAACTCACCTGTAGCATTTTCAATAAACTCTTCAATTTTATCACTTTGAGATATGTCAAATTTTAATATTTTAATACCTTCAAAATTTTTTTTAAGCTCTTCTAGTTTTTCAATTCTAGTACCAGAAGCTAAAATATTTGCTCCTGCTTCACTTAGTTTTTTAATTATGGCATTGCCTATTCCGCCCGATGCACCAGTTACAATAATATTTTTATTTTCTAAACTACTCATAATTGCAAACCTTCAATATTTGTTTGATTGTTAATAGTATCTATTTTTACTTCTTTACTAATTCTTTTAACTAAACCTGATAAAACTTTACCTGGGCCAATTTCAATAAAATGATTTACACCATTGCCAATCATATTAACTACACTCTCTCTCCATCTTACTCTATTTTCTATTTGTTTTATTAATAAATCTTTAAGCTCATTAGTATTTGATATTTCATTAGCAGTAACATTTGAAATTAATTTATTCTTACCTTCTATAAAGTTTATTTTATTTAATTCATCATTCATTATATTTGTCGCTTTATTCATTAAACTACAGTGAAAAGGTGCACTGACTGGTAACTTTATATTTTTAATAGAATTTTCTTTTAAAAGTAAAATAAATTTATCTACATCATCCATTTTACCACTTAATACGATCTGACCCTCAGAATTATCATTTGCTATTTCAACACTTAAACTTTTTTCATTATCTTTTAGGATTTTTTCAACTATTTCAACAGTTGAGCCTAATACTGCAACCATACCACCCTCTCCTTTAGGTACTGAGTTTTGCATGGCATCTCCTCTTATTCTTAAAATTTTTAAGGTATCTGAAAAATTTAAGTAACCAGCACAAGATAAAGCAGAGTATTCACCCAATGAATGTCCTGCAAAATATTTTGCTTTACTTAAATCGATATTAAATTCTTTTTTAATTACATTATAAATTGAATAGCTAATTAAAAATATTGCTGGTTGTGTATTCGCTGTTAAATCTAGCACATCTTTTGGCCCTTCTAATATCAGCTTAGATATTGAGAAATTCAGTGTATCATCAGCTTCTTTGAAGAGATTTTTAACAAGATCAAAGTTGTCATAGAATTCTTTTCCCATACCAACCATTTGTGAACCTTGACCTGGAAAAATTACTGAAAACATATAAAAAAAAACTATTAATTTTGCCTTTTTAACTATTGTAATTGAACATTTATAATAGTATATCCTCACTTTTTATTAAAGAACTTAAATGAATTTATACGAACACACAATAATTGCTAGACAGGACACATCGCCAAGTGAAATTAAACAATTAACAGAAAAATATTCTAAAATTGTTGAGAAAAATGAAGGTGAAATTGTTAAAACTGAAAATTGGGGTTTGTTGAACTTGTCTTATTTAATCAAAAAAAATAAAAAAGGTAGTTACATTCACTTTAAAATCAAAGGTAAAGGTAATGTTATTAATGAGTTAGAAAAAAATGAGGCTATAGATAAAAAATTATTAAGATATTTAACCGTTAGAGTAAAAAAATTTGATCTTGAGGCAAATTACTTTTCCAAAAGAGAAGATGATGACAAAAGAGAAAGTTATAAAAACTAATTATGCCTAAGAGACAAAGTGGAAATAAAAAAGGTAAACAAAGTAATTTTGCTAAATTAAGTATTTTTCAACCAAATAAATATAAATTCAAAAAAACTTGCCCACTATCAGCAAAAGGTGCTCCTGCTGTTGATTACAAGAATGTAAGACTTTTAAAAAAATATATGTCTGAAAATGGAAAAATTTTACCATCAAGAATTACAAATGTTTCACAAAAGAAACAAAGAGAATTATCTCTTTCAATTAAAAGAGCTAGAAATTTAGCGTTAATATAATATGAAAGTAATTTTACTAGAAAACGTAAAAAGAATTGGTTCTATCGGTGAAGTGATAGAAGTTAAAAGAGGTTATGCGAGAAATTTTTTAATTGCTAACAAAAAAGCTTTATATGCTTCAAAAGAAAACATTTCAGAAGTTGAAAAAATAAAATCAGAATTATCAAAAAAAGATAGTGAAAAGAAAAAAAAAGCTACACAAATTTCAGAACAAATTAATGCTAAAGAATACTCAGTAAAAAAACTAAGCACTGAAAACAATGAGTTATATGGCTCAGTTAAACCAACTGAAATTGCAAAATTAATTCAAGAAGAAAATAAAATTGATATTAAGCCTTCGATGATACAACCAGTTGAAGAGATTAAATCTTTAGGAAAATTTAAAGTAAAAGTATCTTTACACTCTGAAGTTGATGCTGAAATTTTAATTAACGTTTCTTCAGCTGATACGATCCAATAATTATACATTCTTTTCCCCAGCAATTATTAATAATTTTATTTATAAGATAATTCTATAAATTTTAATTATGGAAAATAATTTAAGTATTGTTAAGGATCAATTTAAAGAATTACCTAACAACATTGAAGCTGAACAAGCTGTAATTGGGTCACTGTTGGTCAATAACGAAATTTTCGATGAAATTAGCACAATTATTTCTGGTATAAATTTTTACGATCCAATGCACCAAAAAATTTTTGATGCTGTAGATACTTTAATTTACAAGGGGATGCTTGCAAATCCTATTACTTTAAAAAATTATTTTGAAGATGAAAAAGATGATTTAAATGTCCCAGAATATTTGGTTAAAATTACTAAATTTTCTACATCAGTACGTCAAGCATTAGAATATTCAAAAATTATTTATGATATGTTTGTAAGACGTGAATTAGTTAAAATATCTGAACAAACAATGGATAGTGCAAAATTAAGTGAGCTAGATACTACTGGACAAAATATTATTGAAAACACAGAAAAATCTTTATTTGATTTGGCAGAAAAAGGTTCCTTTAATTCTAATCTTGTTAAGTTTGATGCAGCTATGAAACAAACTATTGAAATGGCATCTGCTGCTTATAAAAATGAAGAAGGTATTGTTGGTGTTCCAACAGGACTTAGAGATTTAGATGATAAGCTTGGTGGTCTTCATCAGTCAGATTTGGTAATTATAGCTGGTCGTCCTTCAATGGGTAAGACATCACTTGCAACAAACATTGCATTCAATGCTGCTCATAAACTGCAAGAAAGTGGTAAAAAATCTTCTATAGCTTTTTTTTCACTTGAGATGTCATCTGAACAATTATCTACAAGAATTATTTCTGAACAAGCAAGAATTAGTTCAAACGATATAAGACGAGGAAGAATTTCTGATGAACAATTTGATAAATTTTTAGAAACTTCAAAAAATATAGCTGATCTACCTTTATTTATAGACGAGACTCCTGCAATTAGTATTGCAGCTATGAGTAACAGAGCAAGAAGAATTAAGAGGCAGCATGGCCTTGATATGGTTGTGGTTGATTATATACAGTTAATGAGGGGAACTACTTTTAACAAGGATGGAAGAGTACAAGAAATCTCTCAAATTACTCAGGGATTGAAAGCAATTGCCAAAGAACTTGGTGTTCCAGTTTTAGCATTATCACAACTTTCAAGACAAGTTGAACAAAGAGATGATCACAAACCGCAACTATCTGATTTAAGAGAATCTGGTTCTATTGAACAAGATGCAGATGTTGTAATGTTTGTTTATAGAGAAGGATATTATCTATCAAGAAAAGAACCAAGAGAAGCCACAGTCGAACATGCAGAATGGCAAGCAAAAATGAATGAAGTTGCTCACTTAGCTCAAATTATAATCGGTAAACAACGACACGGCCCAATTGGTAATGTAACTCTTGAGTTTGAAGAGAGATTTACTAAATTTAAAGATACTCAAATTAATTAAATTCCAATATAAAAGAGCTAATGTTTGCTCAATTGTATCAAAATAAAGTTCTTAAAAATCCAAAATTAGTATTTGTTTTACTTATTATTGCGATATTAAGTTTTGGCTATTATTCGAAGGATTTTAGATTGGATGCATCGTCTGAAACACTGTTAATAGAGGGTGATCCTGATTTAGCATACTTAAAAGAAGTGACAGATAGGTACGGTTCAAAAGACTTCTTAATTCTTACTTATACTCCAAATGAAGGGATGGTAACTGATAATTCAATTAATAATCTTTTAAGTTTAAAATATAAAATTCAAAGTCTAAATTGGGTACATAGTGTAATTACACTTTTAGATGTACCTCTTTTAAATAATTCAGACGCGGCCTTACAGGAAAGACTGGAAAGCTTTAAAACTTTAAAAGATGAAGGGGTTGATAAAAATCGTGGATTTAAAGAAATTCTAAACAGTCCTGTTTTTAGAAATTTTGTAATTAGTGAAAATGGAAATACGAGTGGAATTATTGTTTATATAAAAGAGAATAAAAAATTAGAAAATTTTGAAAATTTATCAAAATCAGAAATAGAATCTTACAAAGATAAAATTAAAAAACAAAATCATCAAAATATATTAGAGATAAGACAAGTTATCAAAAGTTATGGAGATGTGGGCAAAATTTATCTTGGGGGAATTCCAATGATAGCTGATGACATGATGACATTTATAAAAAGTGATATTGTAGTTTTTGGTTTAGGAGTTCTTTTATTCATTATTGTAACTTTATGGTTTGTTTTTAGAAAATTAATTTGGATCATTGTTCCAATTAGTAGCTGCTTATTCTCGGTTGTGATTATGATGGGTTTACTTGGAATTCTTGGTTGGAAGGTAACAGTCATTTCTTCAAACTTCATTGCATTAATGCTCATATTAACAATGGCGATGAATATTCATATGAGCACTCGTTTTCTTCAATTAAAAAAAGATTTTCCTGCTAAAAATAATTTTGAAATCATCTCTGTAACCACAAATAAAATGTTTTGGCCTATTTTATATACTGTCTTTACTACTGTGTTTGCTTTTCTATCTTTAATCTTTAGTGGGATTAAACCGATTATTGACTTTGGTTGGATGATGACTTTTGGATTAATTACATCATTTATCATTACCTTCACACTCCTACCAACTCTTTTAAATTTTGCTCCAACAAAAAATATAGGCCTTATCAAAGAACAAGATTCAAAAATCACAAATTTTTTAGGTTTATTTTCTTTGAATAACAAAAATACAATTTTTGGAGTAACTGGAATTATTATTATTTTAAGTATAATTGGAATTAGTAAACTTGAAGTAGAGAATAGCTTTATTAATTACTTTAGTAAAAATACTGAGATTTATAAAGGAATGAGACTTATTGATGAAGAATTAGGTGGCACTACCCCACTTGAGGTTATCTTAAAGTTTCCTACAACTGAAAATAAAAAAACAGTAACAGAGGATGATGAATTTGATGATTGGGGTGATGATGAAGATGAAAATAGTGAAAAATATTGGTTTACTAAAGATAAAATCGATAAAATAGCTTCAGTTCACAATTATTTAGACAATCTTCCTCAAGTTGGCAAAGTTCTATCTTTTTCATCAATCATTGAAGTAGCGACACAACTCAACAATAATAAACCTCTTGGTACTCTAGAGATGGGTGTGTTGTATTCTAAAATTCCAGAAAGCATTAAAACTGAAATAATTGATCCATATATATCCATAGAAGATAATGAGGCTAGAATAAGTATAAGAATTATTGACTCACAAGAAAACTTAAGAAGAAACGACTTAATTAATAAAATAAATTTTGATTTAAAAAATAAAATTGGATTAGAAGAAGGTGAATATAAATTAGCTGGTGTTTTAATCTTATTTAACAATTTATTACAAAGCTTGTTTAAATCTCAAATTCTAACATTAGGATTAGTAATGATTGGAATTTTTTCAATGTTTATAATTTTATTTAGAAATATTAAACTATCCTTAATTGGTGTTGTTCCAAATTTTATTGCAGCATTTTTTATTTTAGGGATTATTGGTCTTCTTGGTATTCCATTAGATATGATGACTATTACTATTGCAGCTATAACTATTGGAATAGCAGTAGATAATAGTATTCATTATATTTATAGATTTAAGGAGGAGTTCAGTAAGATTAAGGATTACAGCAAAACTCTAAAAAAATGTCACTCAACAGTAGGAGTTGCTATATTAAATACATCCATCACTATTGTTTTTGGTTTTTCAATTTTAGTTTTATCAAAATTTATCCCAACAATTTACTTTGGAGTATTTACAGGTATTGCAATGTTGTTTGCAATGATATCTGTTTTAACTTTATTGCCTGCTTTAATCTTAACAGTAAAACCTTTTGGAAAATAATTTTAAATGTCAGATGTTTTAAAAGATTTTTATGATGCAATATCTATTATTGATCTAATTTATTTAATCATAACTATTTTATCTCTTATAAGTTGCTATAAAAAAGGATTTGTCTTGAGTATATTGTCAATGGCGAAATGGTTACTTGCCTATGTTGTTACCCTGATCATATTTCCAAAAATTAAACCTTATGTTAGTAATATTATTGATAATGAATACGTTTTAGATATTGGTCTTGGGATTATTATATTTGTAATAGTAATTTTTTTAGTACTACTTGTTAACAAAGGGATAAGCAAAGCAGTTAACTATACTGGCATTGGTGGGTTGGATACTACATTTGGATTCTTTTTTGGTTTTATAAGAGCTTATATAATTTCAGTTTGTATCTTCTCTGGGTTTCATATTGTCTACAATCACGATAAATGGCCTATAAATAGGGATCAATCATACGTCTTTCCTTACCTTGAAAAAGGTAGTAATTATTTCATAAAAGAATTTCCTAATGAAAAAACATATCAAGATTCTAAAGAAAAAATTGAAGAAATTTGATCCAAAATTAAAAGAAGAATGTGGTATTTTTGGTGTAAGTAATGCAAAAGATGCCTCCGCATTAACAGCACTAGGACTTCATGCGCTTCAGCACCGAGGTCAAGAAGGTTGTGGAATAGTCACTTTTGATGGTGAAAAATATTATTCTGAGAAAAGATTTGGTTTAGTTGGCGATAATTTCAACAAAGAAAAAGTACTTCAAAAACTTAAAGGAAGCCATGCAATTGGTCATAACAGATACAGTACAACGGGTGAAAATACTTTAAGAAATATTCAGCCTTTTTTTGCGGACACGAATGCAGGAGGAATTGGAGTTGCACACAACGGAAATTTAACAAACTCAATTTCTCTAAGAAAAAAATTAGTTGAAGATGGAGCTATTTTTTACTCGACCTCTGATACTGAAACAATTGTTCAATTAATTGCTAAATCAAAAAGAACTAAAACAATTGATAAAGTGGTTGATGCAATTTTTCAAATTCAGGGTGGTTATGCTTTAGTTATGTTGACACAAAATTCATTAATTGGAGTTAGAGATCCTTATGGTATTAGACCACTAGTGATTGGAAAATTAGGTAATAGCTATGTTCTAGCATCGGAAACATGTGCACTAGATATAATTGGTGCAAAATTTGTAAGAGATGTAGAAAATGGAGAGATTGTTTTAATAGAAAATGATAAGTTAGAAAGTATCAAACCCTTCCCTCCTAAAAAAGTGAGACCATGTGTTTTTGAATATATTTATTTTGCAAGACCTGACAGTATTCTTGAAAATAGAACTGCTTACGAGCATAGAAAAAATATTGGAGCTGAACTTGCAAAAGAAAACGATATTGAGGCAGATATAGTTGTTCCTGTTCCAGACAGTGGTAATGCTGCAGCACTTGGGTTTGCTCAACATTTAAAAATGAATTATGAGCATGGTTTAATAAGAAATCATTATGTCGGACGAACTTTTATTGAACCTAGTCAAAAAATCAGAAGTCTAGGAGTTAAATTGAAATTAAATGCTAACAAAACCACAATTAAAGATAAAAAAATTATATTAATAGACGACTCGCTTGTTAGAGGGACTACTTCTCATAAAATTGTTAAAATGTTATATGATGCAGGAGCAAAAGAAGTTCATGTTAAAATTGCATGCCCTGAAATTAGATTTCCTGATTTTTATGGAGTTGATACTCCAACAAAAAAAGAATTATTAGCTGCCAATAAATCGAATGATGAAATTTGTGAATATATTGGAGCAAAATCATTAAAATTTTTATCTCTCAATGGATTATATAAAGCTATCGGCTTTGAAAATAGAAACGAAACCTATCCTCAACTAACTGATCATTATTTTACAGGAGACTATCCAGTTAAACCTATTGACGAACTTGGAGATAATAAAATTACTCAATTATCTTTATTAAGTACTGCTTCGAATAACTAGTAATGAAAAAAGTAAATTTCACAGAAATGAAGAATGGTACTAAAGAAGATTACCAACTTTTAGATAAATATGAAAAAAGTTTTGAAAGACAGACTGCTGACAGAATAATAAAATATTTAGCTTCTCAAACAACCACACTAGAAGGTTATCAAATAACAAGGCTAGAACATTCTTTACAAGCGGCAACTCGAGCTTATAAAAATGATGAAAGTGAAGAAATGGTTGTAGCGACTTTATTGCATGATATCGGAGATGATTTAGCTCCAATGAACCATTCTCAGTATGCAGCTTCAATACTAAGACCTTATGTTTCTGAGAGAACTTATTGGATTATTCAACATCATGGATTATTTCAAACTTTTTACAGTGCTCATCATTTAGGAGGAGACAGAAATGCTAGAGAAAAATTTAAAGATCATGAACATTATCAGGCAACTATTAACTTTTGCGAAAAGTATGATCAATCTTCTTTTGATCCAAATTATAAAAGTATGAGTTTAGATGAGTTTTCCCCAATGGTTAGAAAAATTTTCTCTAAAACTCCTTATTATTATCTTTAATTTTTGAAATAAGATACTATCTAAATATCGATGATTAATTCTAAAGAACAAATAATTGAATATTTTAAATCTGGTATAAAAAAGACAAAAGATTTTAGGATAGGAATTGAGCATGAAAAATTTCTATTCAACAATCAAGACAATAAAAGAATTAATTATTCAAAAATAAAAGATATGTTTGCAGCTCTTTTAGAATTTGGCTGGAATCCAATTTTAGAAAAAGAAAATATAATTGGATTAAATAAAGAAGGTAAAAATATTACTTTAGAACCTGGAAACCAGATAGAATTATCAGGGGAAAAACTTAAACATATTCATGATGCTTGTGCAGAGTCACAAGATTATTTATTTGAGTTAAGGCAAGTTACTAAAAAATTAGATATTAATATAGTTAGCGCTGGATTTGATCCAATATCAAAATTAGATGAAATTCCAAATAATCCTAAACAAAGATATGAACTGATGACTAAAGATATGCCTTTAGGAGGTGAATTGAGTTTAGATATGATGTATCGAACTTGTGGAACCCAATTAAATATTGATTACAATTCTGAAAAAGACTTTATAAAAAAATTTAAAATAATTAACTCTATTGTTCCAATTTCAATTGCTTTATTTGCAAACTCTTCAATAGTTGAAAAAAAAAATAGTGGATATTTATCTTATCGATCAAAGGTTTGGCAAAACACTTCTAGAGGTGGTCTACCTAAATTATTTTTTGAGGGATTAAATTTTGAAAAATATGCTGAATTTGTAATGAATTTTCCGATTTTATTCATTCAAAACAAAGATACTTATATTTCTGGGCAAAAATATATTTTTAAAGATTTTATGGACGGTAAAATTAATGAAATATCTAACCGATTACCCACTGAAAATGACTTAACTACTCACTTAAGTACAATCTTTACCGAAAATAGACTAAAAAAATATATTGAGCTTAGATCTATGGATACATGTGGATGGGATTGTTTGTGTGCAGGTCCTGCTTTTAATATTGGGATGTTATATGGAAATTTAGATGAAGTTCATGAACTAGTTTCTGGTTGGGATGCAGATAAAATTATTAATGCTTATTTTGAAGCTCCTAAGAAAGGCTTTAATACTCAATTAATGGGTAAAGATCTTCTTTATTGGTCATCAACTCTATTAAATTTATCAAAAAAAGGTCTAGAAAATAGAGAAATACATAACAAGCATGGTAAAAACGAAACAGTATTTTTAAATCACTTGCAAAAAGTGATTGATAATAAAACAACTAACGCAGATCATATGATTAGTAAATTTTCTAATAATGAAGATTTAAGTGAATTATATGATAAGTAAAATTGTTGCTATTCAAGGAAACCACCCCTCAAAATTAAACTCTTTAACAGATACCAGTGTTTTTCTTGCTAATGAAATTCAAAAAAAAAACTACAGGATATTCTATTACGATCCAAAAAACTTATCAATAATTAACTCAAAAGTAATTGCATCAGGGTTTTTTATCAAATTTAATTACAAAAATAAAAAATTTTTTAAAATATTAAAAAAACAAAAATTAGAACTTGCTAAATGTAAATTTATTCTAATTCGACAAGATCCTCCATTCAATCTTGAATACATTTCAGCAACCCACATTTTAGATACTATTAAAAATAAAGTTAAAATTTTAAATAATCCAACCTCAATAAGAAATATTTCTGAGAAATTATATTCAGTTAGATATCAAAAGTATATGCCAAGTACTATTTTCACTCAAAATATTAATGAGATTAAAAAATTTTTTAAAAGACATAAAAAAGTAATTTTAAAACCCATTCATAGCTATAGTGGAAATGATATTTATCTATTAAATAGATTTAATATGAAATTAATCAATCAATTTATAAAAAAACACGATCATATTATGTGTCAAAAGTTTTTACCCAAGATAAGCAAAGGAGATAAAAGAGTATTTATTATCAATGGTAAAGTGTGTGGTGCAATATCTCGAGTTCCAAAACAAGGTTCTTTTTTAAGTAATATGAGCAAAGGTGCAAAACCAATTAATATTAAATTAACAACTAAAGAAAATAAGATCTCAAAATTAATCGCTAATGATCTTAAAAAAGAAAATATTTTTTTTGCAGGTATTGATTTTATTGATCAAAAATTAAATGGAGATATTAACGTAACTTCCCCTACTGGATTAAAAACACTATATGATTTGTCAGGAATTAATCTTGCAAAAACTTTTTGGAAAGAATTAAAAGTATGAACAATTTATCAGATCAACAAAAAGGGTCTTTTTTAGCTTTTGTTGCGGTAATGTTTATTACGCCAGATAGCCTATTTATTAGATTATCTAATGTTGATACCTGGGGTTTAGTTTTTTATCGAGGATTTATCCCTTTTTGTTTAGTCTTAATAGGAATGCTGATCGTATATAAATTAAATTTTTTTAAGATGCTTTTTAATAGTGGTTATCACGGTCTAATTTTTATAACTACTTTTTCGATAACTAATATTACTTTTGTTGTATCTATACAAAATACAAACGTTGCCAATACATTAGTTATGATAGCACTTGCTCCTATGTTATCAGCAATACTTGGTGGAATTTTTTTAAAAGAAATACCTGATAGAAAAACCTGGATTGCAATTGGAGTAACATTTTTAGCAGCTGTTTATATATTTTTTGACTCTCTTCAATTAGGTAATATTTATGGAGATATTTTAGGCTTTATTACAGCCCTTGGGCTTGCAATTAATGCAGTCACTATTAGATCAGCTAAGAAAAAAAACTTACTTCCCGCTGCAGTAGTAGGAAAACTATTTGTTGCAATATTTGCAATGTTTTTTATCGAAACATACACCTTAATTGAGCGAGATTTAATAATAGTTCCTTTAATGAGCATAATGTGTGTTGCTATTCCTTTTGTGCTAGTAACTATTGCTCCAAGATTTATCCCTGCTGAAGAGGTAAATTTATTCTTCTTATTAGAGACAATCATAGGACCTTTTTGGGTGTGGATGGTGATTAAAGAACAGCCTAGCCTGGAGACAATACAAGGAGGTTCAATTATCATTTTAACTATTGCAATTCACTCGTATCTTAAGCTTAAAAAATCATAGTTCTTGAATTGCAATTAACTTGATTTGGCCACAAATCAGAAATAGATACCGATTCAGATGGAAAAGGTTTTAAAAAATTCGTGGGCTTTATTTTTAGGAATGGGAGCACTTATGCTTGCCTACGGATTTCAAGGATCACTACTTGGGGTTAGAGCAGTCAAAGAAGAATTTAGCTTAACTGCGACTGGATTTATGATGTCAGGTTATTTTGTTGGATACTTTATTGGCGCTAAAACTATTCCTCAAATTATTTCTCGTGTAGGACACATCAGAGTTTTTGCAGCATTTGCATCAATAGCTTCATTGGTAGTTTTAATTCATGCAGTATATGTAAGTCCGTTTGCATGGTTTCTATTAAGAGTACTTACAGGAATTAGCATGGTTTCTATTTATACTGTTGCCGAAAGTTGGTTAAACGATAGAGCAAGTAACAAAAATAGAGGAAGTGTTTTATCGGTTTATATGGTTATCTTGTATGGCGCTATGGGACTTGGAATGTTTCTACTTAACTTTAGTGATCCACTTAACTTTGAACCTTTTATATTAATTTCAGTCATAACTTCAGCCGCTCTTATACCAATTTTACTTACAAAAAGAAAAGCTCCAACATTTAAGAAAATAGCAAAAATGTCTTTACAAGAAGTATTTATTTCATCTCCATTTGGAATGGTAAGTTCCTTTTTTTATGGAACTATCCAATCTGCATTATTTACATTACTTGCAGTATACGCAGCAACTATGAACTTTTCTATTTTTCAAATTTCATTAGTTACATTTATGCTCGCTATTTCTGGTGCAATATCACAGTGGCCAATTGGAAAGTTGTCAGATATGTTTGATCGAAGAAAAGTGATCATTATTGTAACCTTTGCTGCTGCTTTTTTTGCTTTTTGTGCAATTTTATCGTCAAGACAAATGTATCTACCAGGAGATTTAGCAACTAGTAAATTTTGGTTTTATGTTTTTTTAATTTTGTTTTCTTTTTGTAGTCTTCCAATGTTCTCTTTAATTTTAGCTCACACTAATGACTTTATTCCAAAAGAAAAATTTGTTGCTGCTGGAGCTAGTTTACAGTTTACATTTGGAATGGGAGCCATGGGTGGACCTTTTTTATGTTCTATCTTTATGGGTATGGTTGGTCCCAATGGATTTTTTATCTTTTTATTATTTTTTCACTCATTAATTGGTATCTATGGAGTTTACAGATCTAGAGTAAGACCTGTTGTTGAAAACCCAGACTCACAGTTTGTTGCGATGCCTCAATCAATTACTCCTGCAGGTATTGAGCTAAACCCATCTACAGAGCCTATCGAAGATCCAATTAAAACTGTAACGAAGCCTGTTGTTGAAGAAAACAAACCTGGAAGCTTTTAGTATTAAAATTGTTATAGTGAATTGATTTGAGAATAAATCTTTTCTTTATTTGTTTGACCAATTGAACGAGATACTTCCTTATTATCTCTATAAACAACAATTGTAGTCCAGTAATCAATACTTAAAAATTTGGCAATTTCTTTATCTTTAGTTTGTTCAAAACTCAAAAAAATAACATCTTTAAAATCTTGTTTTGCTTTATCTAATATTTTCACTTGTTTAGCACAAGTAGAGCAAGTCTTATTCCATGAGTGAATTATAACAGTTTTTCCATCTAATTGAGATTTTTCAAATATCTTATTGGTAAAGGTGGTTTCTTTACTTATTCCACTCGCACTAAAGCTAAATAATATAGTAATAAGAATTAATATTTTTTTCATAAGTATAGAATTTATATTTGTTAGAAATTATTGTAATTAAACATATTGTCTCTATGTCATAATCTAATAACCTAATTTTCGATCAATTTGATTAATTAGCTCCTTATTTTCTATAAAGAGTTTAAGATTTTTGAAAAATATTTTTAATACCATCTCAATATAGTTGCCTTGGCTGTCTGATGAAATATGTGGAGTAATAATCAAATTTGGTGTGTCCCAAAAAGTAGAGTTTTTTGGAATGGGTTCATGCGCAAATACATCTAAAATAGCACCAGCTATTTCATTTTTTTCTAGTTTAATTTTTAAAGCTTCATAATCTAAAACAGATTGTCTTCCAATATTAACAATTCCACACGTAGGTTTAAGACTATCCAGTCTTTCTTTATTTATTAATCCTTTTGTTTCTTCAGTTTCAGGGACAGCAAGATATAAAAAATCAGCCACAGGTAATACTTCATCTATTTTATCAAAAGTAATTACTTTTGAACAACCCTCAACATTATTTCCTTTTCGATTAACACCAATTACTTCAGCTCCAAGTTTGCTAATATGCTTTATCATGGAGCCGCCTAAAGAACCTGTTCCAACTACCACAACTTCAAAACCTTCAATGGGTTTACTAAGCAAAGTGATAAATTTTTTATTTTTTTGGTTAGTAACTATTTTTGTCATTTGGTTTTGAAGCATTAAGATACTCATTAACCCAAACTCACCTGCTTTTTTAGAATGTACTCCACTGCTATTAGTTAAAATTAAATCATCTTTCATCCAATTAAAAGGAGACAAGTGATTGACACCTGCTGAACTAACATGGATCCATTTAAGGTTTGGTGCTATTTCTCTAATATTATTTGTTGGAAATTGCCAACCTAACAAAACATCTGCTTCTTTCATTGAAGAAATATAATTATCTTCATCCCAATCCACTAAATATTCAATCTTATCTTTTATTTCTGGATATTGACTAAGCCCTTTTTCAAATTCTTCTTTTGTAATTGCGCTATGTTTTTCACCTTCTGGGTCACAAGGTAAAAAACCCTCTTTCCAATGGTTATTTCTTATGTGAATTTTAACTTTTTTCATTTTTGATGATTATCTTATCTTTAATTTATTTTAATAAAAAATGTATTATTATATAAATTAATAAAAAATTATGCCTTCATTTGATGTAATCAGTAAAGTCAACTATCAAGAATTTGATAATGCTCTTGCCAATTGTTTAAGAGAAATTAGTAATCGATATGATTTTAAAGGTCTTAATATTTCAATAGAACGAAAAGATAAAACTATTACAACAATAGCTACAGATGAGTTAAAACTTAAGCAAGTAAGTGAACTTTTAGAGACTCACCTTATAAGAAGAAAAGTAGATCCAAGAGTATTGAGTGTTAAAAACTCAGAAGGTGCCTCTGGTGGCACCATTCGTCAAGTGAGTGAATTAAAAGAGGGAATAAACCAAGAAAATGCAAAAAAAATAATTGGAGATATAAAAAAACTTAAACTTAAAATTCAAATCAAAATTCAAGGAGAAGAGTTAAGGGTGGATGGAAAAAAAAGAGATGATCTCCAGGATGCTATAGCTGCAATTAAAACAATTGATATTGGTCTGCCAATTGAATTTATAAATTTTAGGGATTAATTTGGAGTTAAAACAGGAATTAAAATTGTATGAATAAAGAAAACGCAAGTAAATTGTGGAAAATGATACAGGGAGATTTAGTATGAATCGTGATGGTTGGCTTGAGATGATGCATATTAAAGATACTTTGTATGCACATTCAAAAGTAGCAGAAAAAAAAGAAGAACTAGTAAAAGAATTTATTTCCATAACAAATTCACAGGATTATATTAACAATATCAAACCTTATAAAGAGGAACTAGCAAAATCTTGCATTCGTTCGTCTCTGAGATTTTCTTCTAAAGCAATGGAGTTCACTAAGCTTCTTGTTGGAGATATTCTTGAAACAAAACTTGAATATTCAAAATATTATGTAACATTGCCTTATATTCTGTTTCATTTGCCAAATGACAAAACAGAACAAAGTGGGATTCATACTGATAGAAGAAAAGAATGTAAAAATTCAATAACAGTTTGGACTCCAATTAATACTTTTAAAAATACATATCCACCAATAAGTATTTTTCCAAAAAGTCACTCTTTTTTGGCCTATGTGGGTCAAAAGTTGGCGAAAAAAATTTTTCCTAATCTAAAACAAGAAGGTGTGCTGAAAAAAATTGGAATAAAACGTTTAGATGTTTACCCCAGTATCTCTTCCACTTACATCTGGAGCGCAGAGCTTTCTCATATGGGGAACTTAAATTTAAGTGAAAACTATCACTGTGCTTTAGTTATTAAAATTACAGAGAAGCCACTTTATCTTGAGCCGAGCGTTAAATGTAAAGATCTTATTCAGCGAACTAATCTTAAATCTATTGAGTTTAATTTTCTTGATATGTACAAAAATCTTAGCAAGCACATAGAAAATATTGAAAAGATGTCACTTGAAAGCTTGAATATAGAAGAATTTATTTCAAATGTTTATGATTATCGAAAATTAATTGATTTAGGAACAAGAAGAGCTTTAAGTTTTACATTATCTGAAGTTGCTTCACGTTGTCCCAATCAACCAAGCTCTAATTACTTTGACCTTGCGTCTTACATGGTCGAAAAAGGAAATATCATGGGGCTTGAACGTCATTTAAGAAAATGCACTGACAAGAAAGTAGTCTTGAGAGTATTTAACAAACTTTCTAAGTTTGAAAAATTTAACACATACCAAGAGTTCACACTTTTCAATAAATTAAAACAGCGCTTTAAAGTTGATGCAATTAATCTAAGGAGATCAAGCGTAGTCCATGGTTGGTAGTTTAAAATTACCAGAGGTGAGATAAAGTCTCATGCCATATTGAAAGATGAACAGAGTCTTTTTTAGAACCAAACTAGATCTGGCAAACTGTAAAAATAGTTAATGAAATTGAGATTTGTAGAGTGTAAACTATACTTGATTGAGATAAATCAGTATTTAAAGGGTTATGAACAAAGAAAACGCAAGTAAACTGTGGAAATGATACAGGAAGCTGGCGATTATTTACGGGATTAGAGGTTCAACCAATCCATATTAAGCTACATTATTTTACAGTACTTATGCGGATATTAAAAAGTTAGCTTGAGATAAATCGCTTAAAGACTCATCAATTTAATTAAAAAACTTGATAACAGACTTGAAACAAAAGAGATAAATCAAATAGCCATTTTTAAAGCAAATAGACTCGTGGTTCAGGGTTTGTTAGTCTTGGATTGTGAAAAAACTTTTAGGAATTTTAGTTATGGGTTTATTATTAATTCCTACTATAGCTATGTCTGGAACATTTAAAGATGAAGAGGGAAAATTTGGTTTGAAAACTAAGAAGAGTGGATTTAAGTTTCATAAAAACTTTATGGATCATAATGATTACAACTTTCAATACATTCAAGATAAAACAAAAGCACGTGCTGGAAACTATTTTCAGCGATTTGAACTTAGAGATGGTGATTGTTTTAGAGATGATTTTTGGAGTGATTGTGAAACTGATCGAGAAAGAGTTGAGTTTTCAACAGAACCAAGACAGGCTCCAAAAGGAAAACAATGTTATGGATTTAGTTTAATGTTATCTAAAGATTTTTTTGATGTAGCTCCAGCCAGCACTACTTTAGGCCAAGTTCATCAAATTGGTGGTCCAACAGGCACAGCATCAGGTGGCCTAGCTTCTTTTCCACCTTTGATTCAAATTGATGCACATAAAGGATATCTGTTTTTTAATTGGCACGAACTTAGCGGTTCAGCAACAGACGTTATTGATAAATCAGTATATACTACATTAAAACCACTAAGAAAAATGAAAGACGTTTGGACGGATATTTCTTTTTGTTTAGATTTTAAAAATAAAAGAATAGATGCTTGGGTAAATGGTATTAAAAAAGTGGAAATATTAAAATCTCCAATTTTTTTTAAACCAGAAGGAATATATTTTAAACATGGTATATATCGTAATTTAATTAGTAAGTATAAAGAGCTCAAAAATGGCAAAATGCGAACTCAAGTTGTTTTTTATGATGAAATAAGAAGAGGAAAATCAATTAAAAAAGTAGACAGAAATATCAATCCTAAGCTTAAGCCTGTTGATTGATTTAAAATGAAAAAACTTTAGGGATCTTGGTTCTGGGTTGTAGGATTTTATAGGATACTATACCCTGAACTATACCAGATTGAGATAAAACAAAATTTTAGGTTGTATAAACAAAGAAAACGCAAGCAAACTCTGGAAAATTATTCAGGAAGCTGGCCATTATTTGGGGGAATAGAGGTTCAACCTTTTCCACATTAAGCTACACTATTCTACAGTACTTATGCGGATATTAAAAAGTTAGCTTAAAATAAATTGCTTAAAGACTCATCAATTTAATTAAAAAACTTGATCCCAAACTTGTATCAAAAGAGATAAATCAAATAGCTATTTTAAAGCAAATAGACTCATGGTTCGGGATTTAAACTTAAATAGCTTGATTATCTAAACTCTAAATTTATTCAACTATTTGACCCATAATGAGCACATTAAGTATTAAAAATTAATTATTTTTTTTATAAATTTTTTATAATTTTTTTGACAAATTTTGTCACTACATGATTTTAGGTTGGTGATCTTCCTAAAGAATAAATAGGCCACAAGGAATATTTATTTAATGTATGTATTTAAATTGATATTAAATTATTATAAAACTTACATCTGTGTAAGTTTAATTTTTCTTATTACATTATTAATAATTTTTTTTCCTAAAAAAACTTATGCTGCTGATTGTGCCGATGTTAATGGCACGACTGTAACTTACACTTCAGATTGTAGACAAATAGTAGTAACGGGTGATGGTTCTAACATTACTATTGATGGTGCTACAATTAAAGGACGTTCAAGTGATGATGAAAAGGGAATAGTCACTACAAACGGCACTAATACTACTATTACTATTAATAGCGATGCAGGTATAGGTTACGACACTGCAGATGGCCTTGATAGATACGGAATTCAACATGCAGCGGGCTCAGGCAGCATTACAACAATTACTAATAATGGAAGAATAGAGACTAAGCAATCCACTACCAATGGAGCTGGTTATCCAATTTTTAATGGATCTACCATTGGAGATATAGTTAATAGTGGACAAATTTATTCAAACAGTAAAGTTGCAATTGCAAATACGAAAAATGGAACAATTAACAAAATTGAAAATACTGCTACCGGTGATATATGGTCAAAACAAAAATATACTATTCAAAATTTCAATACCATTGAAACAATCACAAATGCAGGGATGATTAGATCTAGTAAAGAACAAGCAATTAGAAACGCATCAAATGATTCATCAGTGCCCACAATTACTTTAATAGAAAATAAAAGTGGCGCAACGATACAAGCTGAAAACGAAACCATTATGAATTCAGGTCGCGGTATAATTACAACAATCAAAAATGCCGGCACAATTAAGGCACGGGGAGCTGATGGAAAAGCAATTAGAAATTTTAACGCTACAATAGGTACCATAGAAAATACAGGAACTATTTCTACCACCAAAACTAGCGGTGGTAGCGGTCAGGCAATTTCTTCTGTAAGTGGTGGTGTAATTAATACTATAAATAATTCTGGAATTATTTCTGCTATTGATGGTAATGGTGCAATTTACCTTAACGCAACCGGAGCTATCGGAACAATTACTAACTCAGGTGATATTACAGGAGATGACAGTAATGCTGCAATTAAAAATGAAGGGGCAATCACCACAATAAATAACTCAGGCAATATTACAGATTCTACTAATGCAGATGGTATTAAAAATATATTAGGAGCAACTATTGGAACAATTAACAATACTGGAACGATAACAGGTGCTGATTTGGATATTAATAATGCTAATGACTCAGGTCAATCTGGAACTATTACAACATTGATTAACTCTCAAGGAGGCAATGATGCGCTGACTTATGGATATAAGCTTCCTACAAATTACAACGTAATTGTTAATAGCACTTCTGATTATGGTAAAATAGTTTTTAGCAATAAATCAGGAACGACAACTTTCGGTGTACATAGCACCTCAACACTAACTGGTTCATCAGTAAATACGACTTATAGCGACGTAATTAGCGGCTTAACAGAAAGTGATTTAGTATCATGCACTAGTGATACAGACTGCACAACAGGTAATAAATTTGAAGGAGCAAATAAATATTATTGGAAATTAGATGATACTAATAATGATGATGATTGGGATTTAATTATTTCCGCTATAGAAAGTGCAGTTCCACCAGCTTCTACGTTGCCTAAAACACCCACTCTTGAGTCTATGAATAGTCTTAAATCAGTAACAGATGCAAACTTTGCTCATATGAATACTTATGATTGTGATTTTTTTGGCAATAATAATGATACATGTCTATCATTAGGAGGCAGACGTTCTAAAGTTACAAATCCAAGTTCAACAACAGATGGATTAGTACTAGTAGGTGGAAAGAGATTTTCTGATCAACTGAGGATAGGAGGTTTCTATCACACCAATACTAAACACGACACATCAAAAAATTTAAAACTTTCAGATAATACTCCACTTCTTGGAAGTTTAATTGTTTGGAATCAAAAAAGCTCTGGCTTAGGATTTCAAGTAAAATATGCAAACGCGTATCAAGAAAAAAATGCTACAATCACCCGTGAAGCAGGAGAAAATTCAGAAGAGGGAACAGGAAAAACACTAACAAAAGCAATTAGTAATACAATTGAAACACGTTATGTAATTTCAAAAAAAAATAAAATTAATTATACTCCCTATTTTGCATCAAGATACGCAGTCAAAAAACAAGATAGTTATACAGAAGTAGGACCTGTTAGCCCACTTACTTATAATAAAATTAATGATAAAGCGCTTACCGTTTTATTAGGTACAAGAATTGATGCAAATTTAACACCAGCACTTAACCTTCATGCTACTTTAGGAATAGAACATGATGTTTATCATACAATTTCTAAGTTAGCACCCACGGGTATGTCAGGTCTTCCAACAGTAAATCTTGATGCAAACTTAAAAAAAACTCGTCCAGTAGTTTCCCTAGGTTTTGATTATGATTTATCTTCAAATAATAGATTTTCTTCTATTATTCAGTATCAAGAATTAGCTTATGAAAATATGACACAAACAAATTTATATATTTATTATTCAAAAGCATTCTAATTAAATATCTTTAATCTTTTGCAGCAATATAAACACCAATGGTGGTTATTAAAAAACCTAAAAGATCTAAATTAGTTAAACTTTCGTTTAAAAATAGCCACGCCTCAGGCTTATTGAATTTAGATGTAGGATTTTATAGGATAACTTGTATCAAACTTGTATCAAAAGAGATGAAACAAAAAATGGATCAGTGTGAATAAAGAAAACGCAAGTAAACTGTGGAAAATCATACAGGAAGCTGGCGATTATTTACGGGGACAGCTACCTGACCATCCAAATCATCCCAGAGGAAGAAACCCCTACGCTCATGTTGCAATTTGTGTCAAAGATAATTTTGATGCGAGCTACAAAGATATTCCTGATGAAAAATTCGATGAAGTTGTAAAATATATTGAATTTTTAAAACAAAACCCTAGTTAGATTTCTTTAAAACTTCTAACAATTGATCAACATCACTATCTTGAGTATTCCAAGCAGTGACTAATCTTGTTGATTTTCCATCTAATTCGTCTTCATTCATTTTATAACCTTCTGAATTTAAATGTTCGATCATATTTCTTGGAAATTTTGCAAAAACTTCATTGGCTTCTGTTGGATATGAAAGTTTAATATCTGGATGTAGGGCTAATCCATCACTTAATTTTTTTCCCATCTTATTTGCATGCTTTGCATTTCTAAGCCAGACATCATTTGAAATATAGGCATCTAATTGTGCTGAAACAAAACGCATTTTAGATAATAGGTGCCCTGCTCTTTTCATTAAAAATGCAACATTACCAACCAAGTCTTTATTAAAGAAAATTATTGCTTCTGCTGCAAGACAGCCATTTTTTGTTGCTCCAAATGACAATACATCAATACCTGATTTCCAAGTCATCTCGGCAGGAGTTGCATCAAGAGAAACTAAAGCATTTGCAAATCTTGCTCCATCCATATGCATATTTAGATTATGTTTATGAGTAATTTCTGAAATCTTTTTAATTTCATCCAATTGATATATTTCTCCAGTTTCACACACTTGAGTAATACTAACTGATGAAGGTTGAGTATGATGAACAATTCCTTTTCCACCAATGGATTGATCTAATTCATCAGCTGTTATTTTTCCATCAATACCTTGTAAGGCAACAAGTTTTCCACCTCCCGTATAAAATTCAGGAGCTCCACATTCATCTGTATTTATATGGGATAACTTATGGCAATAAATGTTTCCGAATGATGGTGTCATAGTCGATAAAGCTAATGCATTAGCAGCAGTTCCTGACGCAGTTGGAAAAACTATCACTTCTTTTTCAAATAATTCAGAAAACTTGTCTTGTAACTCAGTTGATATTTGATCATTGCCATATGGTGTACTGTCACCATCATTTGCTTTAATAATTGCATCAAGAACTTCTGGGCAAGCACCTGCAACATTATCTGAAGCAAATTTTACCCGCTCCCTTTTTGTTTTAATTTTAGCCATTTTATTGTTTTGGAAAGTAATCTTTTAGAGTTCCTTCTCTATAAACATCTGCTGTACAGCAATGTAAGCCTCCTCCAAATGCATAAGCATCCCTTAATTCTACAGGGAGAACTTCCATTCCCAATTTATCTAATTGCTCTTGCTGATAAACTTCACTTTTTTCAACACAAACTGTTTTAGGATCAAGAACTAACACATTCATTGATAACCAAGTAGACGAATAACATAAAGGAGGTGGCTCATTATGCGCTGGTTGAGCACTATCTAATATTTCCCAACCATTGTTTTCAAATAATTTTCTTTGCTCCTTAGGCAACTTTCTTTGTGGGTTATTAATTATTAACCCTTCTTTAATTGGAGTAAATGTTGCGTCAATATGAATTGGGTAAGGATCACCAGGAAAATTAACAGCATGAACTCTGTGATCTTTATAGTGCCTTTTTAACCAATCAATTCCTTTTAAATTTGTTGTAAAACCATGCTGAACTACTAGATCTTTTCCAAATCTAAGCACATCCGCTGCATCAAATAATGGCTCTTCTTCAGTAGTTACAAAAAATTTATCTTCAGTCCACTCTAATCTTTTTTGAATGCCGATTTTATCTGACAAATAATCTTTTCGATAATCTTTATCTGTAAGCCTTGGTTTTGGTGCAGACTCGTGCCTCATATTTGGATCTTGGTTATAATATTCTTGAAGCAAAGGTCGGTAACAAAGATATTCAAACCATCTACAACGGTAACTCATTGTTGCCTCTAAAATTTCATTTCCAACTGTAAGCAAAACATCTCTTGGAGGCATACAACCAAACATCGTTTCAGCTTCCCAATCAGGTGTCGAAGTTTTATTATTAAAATCAATTGGAGTAGGACGATCTACTTTAACTCCTCTTTTAATGAGCATATTTGAAAAATCATCCAGTAGTTGGTTTGCTTTATCAACTGTGTCTTTAGTTCTTGGGCCAAATTGACCACGCATGTCACTATCCTCAGGAACTTTAGCATCAAGTGCTGGTTCAGGAGCCGGTATACAAGTTCCATCCGCTCTACCAACAATTACATGCTTTAATGGATCCCATTCATTCCAACTATTAACGATAGTTTTATCAGTCATAAAATATATTAGTTTTTTATTATATTATGCTCAGGCCCGAAAGGAAATTTTGTAATATTCTCTGCACTATCTTTACCGATCACTAATATATCGTGCTCTCTATATCCTCCAGCTCCAGGATTTCCTTCTGGAATCATAATCATAGGCTCCATTGAAACAACCATATTTTCCTCAAGCACTGTGTCAATATCTTCTCTTAGTTCTAGTCCAGCTTCTCTTCCATAAAAATGTGAAAGAACTCCAAACGAATGCCCGTAGCCAAATGTTCGGTATTGCAAGTATCCAAGTTCAGCAAATAATTCGTTAAGTTCGTGACAAATATCAGAACATTTAACACCTGGCTTAATTAATTCTAAACCACGTTTGTGAACTTTAACATTTGCCTCCCAAGCTTTAAGACTTTCATCATCAGCATGATCTAAAAATAATGTTCTTTCTAATGCTGTATAATATCCAGAAATCATTGGAAAAGTATTAAGTGATAAAATATCTCCTTTAAATAACTTTTTATTAGTTTTTGGATTGTGTGCACCATCGGTGTTAATACCCGATTGAAACCAAACCCACGTATCCATATATTCGGCATCAGGATAAGTTTTAACAATTTCTCGCTCCATACAGTCACGTCCAGCTATAGAAATTTCAATTTCTGTATTTCCTTCTCTGATATTCTTAACTATTTCTTCCCCACCTAGATCAGCAATTCTTGCTCCATTTTTAATAATTTCAATTTCCTCATTTGATTTAATCATTCTAAGTTCCATTAAATCTTTTGAAACATCACTAAAAACAGAAAAAGTAAAAATAGATCCTATTTTCTCTCTCATATCTAGAGTCACATGATCATTTTCAAGTCCAATTGTTTTTGGAGGATCGTCTCTGCCAATAATTGAAACTATAGCTTTTAAAAAATTGTCTCTTTTCCAATCTGTATAAATAACATTATCACAATGAGATCTTCTCCAAGGTTGACTTGCATCTATATTAGCTGAAATTGTTGAAATTTTATTTTTAGTAACAATACAACCATAAGGTCTACCAAATGAACAATAAATAAAACCTGTATAATACGCAATATTATGCATTGAAGTTAAAATAACCATATCAAGATTATTCTTATCCATTATTTTTCTCAAATTATTTACTCTTCTGTCGTATTCAGAATTTGAGAAAGGAAGTTTAACTCTCTCCCCATTTTTTAGTGAAAAAAAATCTGGTCTTTCCATAAAATTAATTTAATCCAATATATCTTTTATTCCATCTCATTACTAAACTGTAATATGTAAGAGATATAAAAAGAAAAAAACCACCAATAATAGTATTAGTTGTTGGTATCTCGTTAATACCAAATAAAGGTAACCAAACCCAAAAAATTCCTCCAATTACCTCAGTCAAAGATAACAAAGTTAATTCTGCTGCTGGGATAGCTTTTGAACCGATTGAGTACAAAATTAATCCCAAACAAACTAATGTTCCATGTAAAGAAAATAATGAACTGTTGTAGCTTGTTGAAAAGAAATTTAAATCTTTATAAAAAATCATTATTGTTGAAAAAACTACACAGAATAAGCCTGCAAATGCAGTTGTTGTAAACTTTGGTGTATCTTTACGCCATCTAAGTGATACAGAGAAAACTGCAAAACCAACAGATGAAGTCATACCAAAGACAAATCCAATTAAAGAAGTTTCAGAGCTATTACCTATGGCCATTATTCCTATACCAACTGTCGCAATAATTATTGATATCCATACATTTAAAGAAATTTTTTCTCTTAAAAATAAAAAAGCTAATAATGCAGTAAAAAAAGGCATAGCTGCCAAACATAATAAAGTAATTGCTGCACTAGTATTGGTTATAGAAAACATAAAAGAAATCATTGCAACACCTAAGCCTGACCCTCCTATTAAGCCAGATAAACCAATTCTAAAATAATTTTTATAAAAATTTTTTCCTTCTTCAAAAAACAAATATAAATTCAAAAGAATAAATATTGTAAGGCCTCTCCCAAAGATATACTGCCAAGGAATTAATTGAGGATCATTCATATATCTAACGACTAAAGGACCAAAAGACCATACAAGGCCAGCAAACAAAACCACCGGTACTGCTATTCTAGGATTTTTAAGCTCAATCATATCCAAATGTTTAATTGTAAAAAGTTTTAACTACAACAAAAATGACATTTATCAGATTAAGGATTGATTAATGTGATTTGGAAAAAAACAATCAACAATCTGACCTTTTTTAAACTTAGATCTACCAGCTGGTAATACCGCCCAAATATTTGATTTAACAAATGATTTAATTCTAAAGGACTCTTGTCCTTTTAAAATTTCAACTTCGATTTTTCCATTTTTAGTTGTGTTTAATTTACTCTTAGCAAATCTTGTGAAATTCTTCTTTTTAATAAAATCATTTTTTAAAATAGCGCTAATAGGTTTTTCCTCACTAATACCCATCACATTTGCAATGTAAGGATAAACAAAAAATCTAAAACAAGCTGCAGAAGACATTGGATTGCCAGGTAATCCAAAAATTACTTTTTGTTTATCTTTAATCCTTGCAAACAAAACTGGCTTGCCAGGTCTGATTGCAACACCTTTAAAAATATTTGATAATTTAAAAGATCTAATAACATCTGGCACAAAATCAAATTTACCTGCTGAAACTGCACCTGAAGTAATAATAATATCAGTACTAGATTTTAACATCTTAGTTATTTTGGTTTTAAAAACTTTTTGATGACTATCTCTTAAGATGCCCCCATTCTTAAAATTAAATAAGAAATTTTGATCTAAATTTTTAATATAATGACAGTTAGAATTTCTAACTTTCCAATCAGGGGTATTATCTTGGTTAGATATTTCATTTCCAGTTGAAAAAAATAAAATATTTATTTTTTTTTTAACACTTATGTTTTTAATTCCAAGGGTTTTAAATGTTAATATATGATTAGGTTGAATGATCGAATTTTTCTCAAGTACAATTTCATTTTTTTTATAATCAGATCCTTTAAACCTAACATGATTAAATTTATCCACTTTTTTATTAATTAAAATATATTTTCTATTTTTAATACTTGGAGAAAAAACAATTTTTTCAATTGGGATGATGGTATCAAAACCTTTTGGAATGATACCTCCTGTCATAATTTCAACTGCATCAAACCTTTTTACAATTTTCTTAAAGGGTCTTGCTCCTGCTGCAATGGATCCTATGATTTTAAATTTTTGGTTTATTTTTTTATTTATATTTTTTGTATCTTTTGAATTAATTGCAAAACCATCAAAAGCTGCATTGTTCCCTGATGGGTAATCAATGCGTGAATAAATATTTGCTGAAGCAACTCTATTTAAAGAGTTAACACTTTTAATTTTCTCATCTTTGATTTTGATGATACTTTTTTTTAAAATTTTTTTTGCTATTTGGTAATTAATCATTTAATAAATTTACTTTAGCTTCTTCAAGGTCCTCTTTAGTATTTATATTAAAAAATGGATCATTTTTATCAAATTTCATATTAATTATTTCCACCCCAACACTATCTGCCCAATCTTCGACTTTTCTATTTCCTTTATTTAAATCACCCTCCAATTTATCAATTAAATCAATAGACCATAGACCAAATATATTGTGTCTCGTATTATTGGATTTAATAAAAAAAAGCTTACTTTTTTGAAGACTTACTTTGTCATAAAAATCTTTTAATATTTTTTTTTTAAAAAATGGAGTGTCAGTTGGAAAAGTAGATATCCATTGGTAATTTTTATTATTATCTTTTATCCACTTCATTGCTGTCAAAACACCTCCTAGTGGCCCTAAATTATTTTTAAAATCTTTAATGACTGAAATCTTCTCTGATTTTTGAAATTTTATTGAATTATTGGATATAATTAATAGCTCTTTAAATTCATCTATAACTTCAGATAAAACATAATCTATTAGTGATTTATCTTTTAATTTTACTTGGGACTTATCTTCCCCAAATCTTAGGGACTTTCCGCCTGCTAGAACTACACCTAAAATCTTGCTATGATCCATTTACAAAATATAAAACATTAAGACTTTAATTAAAGAAATATAATGGATCTTAGAATTTTAGAAATAGCGTCTCATACTGATAACAATAAAATCCTAGAAAATTTTACACATAAATCAAAACACAAAAATCCTTTATGTGGTGATGAGATGGAAATTAGCCTAGTTGTTAAAGACGATATTGTAAAAGATATGGGTTATCAATGTAAATCTTGTGTTTATTGCCAAGCCTCAGTCAGTTTACTCTCAAGAAAAATAAAAGATAAAAATGTAGAAGAAATTAAGTCTTTTGCATTATCAAGTGAAAATTTATTTACGGATGTAAAGACTATTTTAGAAAAACATTGGAAAGATTTTAAAGAAATTTTTGATAAAAAGAATATTGCAAGAAAAGATTGTTTATTGCTTCCACTTAGAACAGTTTTAAAGGCTTTAAAAACTTAATGATTAAAATTACTAAACCACTATTACAGAAAGCATTGATTGCAGGTTTTTTTTCAGCTTTTACAATCAGTGTCTTAACTGTTCTTACTTATAAAAGTACACTAGGGTATTTTCTTGCTGGTTCATTTGGTTCTTCTATGGTTTTATTATTTGGTTTTCCAGAAAGTCCATTTGCTCAACCAAAAAATGTTTTCTTTGGCCATCTGTTAACAGCATTAGTTGGGATAATTTTTGTAAACTATATACCTTTACCAATTTATATGAACATCGCTCTTGCAGTAGGTGCCGGGGTTTCATTAATGATTTTATTAAATGTAGTTCATCCCCCAGCAGGTGGAAATCCAATTATAGTAATTATTGGAAGTGTTTCTTATGAATATTTGATTAGCCCAATAATTTTTGGTTGTATTATAATTTTATTATTAGCTACTTTAATTAATAAATTTATTCTTAAAAAAAATTATCCCTTAAAATAACTTATGAACTCTAAGTATAAAGTTTTAAAATTTAATTCTAATAAATTTGAAAATTTTGAGGATTTAGTTTCTATTGAAGAACCCTTAGAGATTTCATTAAAATTTAAAGAAAACAATAATTGGGTTTCAAAAATATTATCTATTACGATGAGAACTCCTGGTGATGATAAAGATTTAGTACGAGGTTTTCTTTTCAACGAACAATTAATAAAAGATGTTAAAGATATTGATACTGTAGAAAGTTTTGGTGATAAGGTTGGTCAATACAACATTCAAAATAAAATTTTAGCAACTTTAAATAATTCAGAAAATATTGACATCTCAAAAATTAAAAAAGATTTTATGTCAAACTCCTCATGTGGTGTCTGTGGCAAGTCTTCATTAGATGCATTAGAGATTATAAAACAAAATAAGACAAATCCAGATCAGCCTAAAATATCTAAAGAAGTAATAATTAAATCCCCTAACATCCTTCGAGAAAATCAATCTGAATTCAGTAAAACTGGTGGCATTCATGCGAGTGGCTTGTTTAACAACAACGGTGATTTGATCTCTGTTAAAGAGGATGTGGGTCGTCACAACGCTTTAGATAAGCTTATTGGTTGTACTTTAGTTAATGGGCAAATTAATCCCTTAACTCAATTCATAACTTGCTCTGGAAGGCTAAATTTTGAACTTGTTCAAAAGGTATTGATGACAGATATTGGAATTATGATAGGTGTTGGTGCGCCAACTAGTCTTGCTATAGATTTAGCGAATAAATTTGACATTACCCTTATAGGTTTCGTAAAGAGGGAAAGTTTTAACATTTACACAAATAACAAAAAAGTTATTGTGAGCTAATTAAAAAAAAGGGTAATTGTGTCAAAAAACATTAGTAATTTATCAGGAAGAATAGGCTTAAAAGACAATCTTTTTAAGCAAATCTCTGAAAATACATTAAGCAATAATCCTAAAGATATTAAAGAAATTGCTAAAGAACATAATTTAGGAGTTTCAACTCTTCATGGCGCTGAGAGTTTCTACGAATTTTTAAGACCTTCACACAGAGAAAAAAAAGCATTTGTTTGTAATGGAAGTGCTTGCATGTGTGCTGGTACACAAGAAAAATTAAAAGATACTTTGAAAGAAAAATTAGGTGACGATAAAGTTGGAGAAATGTTTTGCCTAGGGCATTGCTATGAAAATAATGCATTTCATTATGATGGTGAAAACTATGCAGGAAAAGACATAGAAAAAATTGATCAAATTTTAAAAGGTGAAGAAATCAAACAAGATAAGTTTTTTTCAAAAAGCTATGCAACAACGAGTTTTTTAATGGATGATAAGTTATCATCTACTGATCAATTTAAAGATCAATTAAATAAATTTTTAAAAACAGACAAACAAGAAATTATTAAGTCTCTATTAGAATCAAATCTTACCGGAAGAGGTGGTGCTGGATTCCCAACAGGAATGAAATGGGATTTTTGCAGTAAAGCAAAAGGAGATAAAAAATATGTTTTATGTAATGCTGATGAAGGTGACTCAGGTGCATTTTCAGATAGATACCTATTAGAAGATCAACCACTAAAAGTTATTTTTGGTATGGTGTTATGTGGAATGGTCATTGGAAGTGATGAAGGTGTTTTATATATAAGAGGAGAATATCCAAAATCTATAGAAGCTATCAATGGCTGTATCAATGATCTTAAAAAATTAAATCTATTAGGTGATAATATTTTAGGAACGGATTTTTCTTTCGATCTAGGTATTTGTATTGGTCAAGGTGCTTACATTTGTGGAGAAGAAACTGCTTTGATTGCATCTATTGAAGGAAGACGTGCTGAAGTAGATGTAAGACCTCCATTTCCAGTTACAGAAGGTTTGTATAAGAAACCAACGGTTGTTAATAACGTAGAAACTTTAGCAGCTGCAACTGGTATTTTAATAAATGGTCCTGAAAAATTTTCAGCAATAGGAAATAAAAAGTCTGCAGGAACAAAACTTGTTTGTCTTGATAGTTTTTTTAATAATCCTGGTGTTTATGAAATTGATATGGGAACACCAATGAAAAAAATATTTAATGAAATTGGTGGAGGGTACAAAGAACCAATTAAAGCTTTTCAAGTTGGTGGTCCATTAGGTGGTGTTGTACCATTAAGTGAAATTGATAATTTAAATTTAGATTTTCAAGAATTTACTGCCAAAGGTTTTATGTTAGGGCACGCTAGTGTTGTAAGTATTCCAAAAGATTTTTCAATGTCTGAATATATTCATCATTTGTTTGAATTTTCAGCAGAAGAATCATGTGGAAAATGTTTCCCTGGAAGACTTGGTTCATACAGAGGTAAAGAAATGTTTGATCAAGCAAAGAAAGGAACTGCTAAAATACCCCTTAAATTACTTAACGAATTGCTTGTAACAATGCAAAAAGGCTGTTTGTGTGCTTTATGTGGGGCTATCCCTACTCCAATTATGAATATTCTTAAGTACTTTGGAGACGAAATGAAAAATGATATGGTGAAAGATAATTAATGAGTTCTGAAAAAAGAAAAATAGCTTATATCGATGGTAAACCATATGAAATTGGTGCTAATCACACATCTATATTAAAATTTGTTAAAAGTTATGTTGGAGAAAAAAAAGTTCCAACTCTTTGTGATGATCCAAATTTAGCTCCTTATGGTGCTTGTCGTGTTTGTTCGGTTGAAGTTGCTTTAGAAAAAGATGGCCCAACAAGAATGGTTGCATCTTGTCATACTCCAGTTGCTGAAAACCAACATATCTTTACATCCAATGAAGCAATAACAAGTCTTAGAAAGAATATTGTTGAATTAGTTTTAACAGATCACCCTATGGAATGTGATAATTGTGAAGTAAATAATAATTGTGAACTTCAAACAGTTGCTAATGATTTGGGTATTTCGGATCATAGATATAACAGTCCAAAGCAGCACAAAGGAATTCCAAGAGACACTTCTCATGATTACATGAGAATGAACTTAGATAATTGTATTAACTGTGGAAGATGCGTTAGAGCGTGTGATGAAATACAAGGTTCTTTTGTTTTAACAATGAGTGGTAGAGGATTTGAATCTAAAATTACAACAGACAATGACATGATGTTTGGTGATAGCTCTTGTGTATCTTGTGGAGCTTGTGCACATACTTGCCCAACAGATGCAATCTCTGATGTTTTTAAATCAAAATCTGCTGATGTAGATGAAAAAGTTAGAACAACTTGTTCTTATTGTGGAGTTGGGTGTAATTTAGAAGCATCAATCAAAGATAACAAAGTTGTTGCTATAGATACTCCAAAAGAAACAGAAGTAAATGCAGGACATACTTGTATTAAAGGAAGATACGCTTTTAGTTTTTATGATCACCCTGACAGATTAAAAACTCCATTAATCAAAAGAAATGGAAAATTTGAAGAAGCATCGTGGGATGAAGCTTATGACTTTATCAAAAAAGAAATGAGTAGAATTACTAATGATAATGGTCCTGATGCGTTTGCAGGAATTTCTTCAGCGAGATGTACTAATGAAGAAAACTATGTTTTTCAAAAAATGATACGAGCTGCTGTTGGAACTAACAGTGTAGATTGTTGTGCAAGAATTTGTCATTCACCAACAGCATGGGGTATGCAACAAACATTTGGAACAGGAGCTGCAACTAATTCTACAGAGGATATTTATTTTGCTGATTTGTTTTTAGTAATAGGCGCCAACCCTACTAACGCACACCCAGTGACAGGTGCAAAAATTAAACAACAAGTAATGAAGGGCAAGAAATTAATTGTACTAGATCCAATTACTACTGAGCTTGCTAAACTTGCAGATTATCACATCAAACTTAGACCTGGAACCAATGTTGCGGTTCTCAATATGATGTTGCATTTCATCATTAAATCAAAACTACACAACGTAGATTTTGTAAGAGATAGAACCGAAGGTTTTGATAATTTTATTAAAGAGATTGAAAGACAAGATGTTGATCATTTAGCAAAAGTTGCAGGTGTAGATAAACAGCTTGTTAAAGAAGCAGCAATTGCTTATGCAACAGCACATAATTCTATGGAATTCCATGGTTTAGGGGTAACAGAACACCAACAAGGCTCAAAAACTGTAATGCTAATAGCAGATCTTGCAATGATTACTGGAAATATTGGAAGAAGAGGTGTTGGAGTAAACCCTCTTAGAGGTCAAAACAATGTCCAGGGTGCAGCTGATATGGGTTGTCAACCACACCAAGGTGCTGGTTATTTTGAGGTAGCAGATGCAAACAATCAAAAATTCTACACAGAAAAATATGGAGTAACACATCCGACTAAACCTGGATTAAAAATTCCACAAATGTTTGAAGCAGCAATTGATAAAGAATTAAAAGGTCTATGGATTATTGGAGAAGATATTGTTCAAACTGATCCTAATAGTGCACACGTAGTTGAAGCGATGAATTCTTTAGAGCTTTTAGTTGTTCAAGAAATTTTTATGAGTGAAACAGCAAAACTTGCGACAGTTGTTTTGCCTGGTACAACTTTCTTGGAAAAAGATGGTACATTTACAAATACTGAAAGAAGAATTCAAAGAGTAAATAGAGCTGTTGAACCTTTACCAGGAACAAAACCTGATGGATTAATTGTGACAGAAATGATGCAAAAACTAGGTTTTGATCAACCTACATATAATGCTGATCAAGTTTTATCGGAAATTGCAGATGTTGTTCCTTTCTTTAAAGGAGTGACAAGAGAAAGACTTGGTAAGTTAGGATTACAATGGCCAGTTCAAGAAGATGGAACTGATACACAAATTCTTCATACTGAAACATTTAAATTAGGAAAAGGACAGCTTAAGAATTTTGATTGGAAAGAGTCGACAGAAATTGAGGATAACAAAAAAGATTATCCTTTAATTTTAACAACAAGCAGAGTTCTTCAGCACTATAATGCTGCTACAATGACAAGAAGAACTAAAAACATAAATATTGTTGATGAAGATGTTCTTTTAATTCACCCTAAAGATGCAGCACATCGAGATATTAATACTGGTGATATTGGAAGACTATACTCTGGAAGAGGTGAGGTAGCTTTAAAAGTAGAAGTAACAGATAAGGTCAAAGAAGGAATTGTGTTTACGACATTTCATTTTCCAGAACATATGGTCAATATGGTTACAGGTCATGGTAAAGATGAGGAAACTATGTGCGCTGAATATAAAGTTTCTTCTGTTGAAGTTCAAAAAATTTCAAATCAATTTAAAACCGAAGTTAAACCTAAAAAAAATCAAGCAGAAGTTAGTTAATCAAAATGACCATCGGTTGGCATTTTGATAATACATATTTAAAACTATCTAAAACATTTAGAGAAGAAATAAAACCTACTCCTGTACACGATCCAAATTTAGTAATTTTGAACGAGGAACTAGCAGAAGACTTAAAATTAGATTTTTCAAAAATAGATAATAAAGATTTAGCAAAACTATTTTCAGGAAATGTTTTACCAAATGATACAAACACAATTGCTCAAGCATATGCTGGTCATCAATTTGGTCATTTTACAATGCTTGGTGATGGAAGAGCAGTTCTTCTAGGTGAGCATTTAGTCAATAATACCAAACGTTTTGACATACAGTTCAAGGGTTCTGGTAGAACTTCTTTTTCAAGAAGTGGTGATGGTCGTGCAGTTTTGGGACCAATGCTTAGAGAGTATATTATCAGTGAAGCAATTCATGCTTTGAACATTCCTACCACAAGGAGTTTGACTGTGGTTAGTACTGGAGAAAAAGTGGTAAGAGAAAATTTATTACCGGGTGCAATATTAACTAGAGTAGCATCCAGTCATATAAGAGTTGGAACTTTCCAATATATTGCAGCCAAACAAAATGTAAATGATTTAACCACTCTATTAGATTACACAGTTGAAAGACATTACCCAGAAATTCAATCTTCTAAAAATAAAGCTTTAGATTTATTAAGTCTCGTAATGGAAAAACAATGTCAACTTGTTATCAATTGGATGCGTGTAGGTTTCATTCATGGAGTAATGAATACAGATAATATGACTCTATCAGGTGAAACTATTGATTATGGTCCATGTGCATTTATAGATCATTATGATCCAAAAACAGTTTTTAGCTCTATAGATAAATTTGGTAGATACTCATTTTCAAATCAACCACCTATTACCAAATGGAATTTAGCAAGATTAGCTGAGTGTTTAATACCTTTAATTGATAAAAATGAAGATCAGGCAATTAAGATAGCAACTGAAATCATTGATAATTTTCAAAATATTTATGAAATAAAATGGCTAAATATGATGAGGGATAAACTTGGTTTATTTGGTGAAGACAAAGATGATTTAGAACTAATCAATAATTTATTAAATTGGATGCAATCAAATCAAGCAGATTATACTAATACTTTTTGCTATTTAATGAACATTAGTTCTATTCAAGATCAAATATACGAAGATAAAGATTTTATAGACTGGTCTAAGAATTGGGAAAAAAGAATTTTAATCAATGGTGGAAATAAAGAAAATTCTTTAGAACTTATGAAAAAAAACAATCCTTTTGTTATTCCTCGAAATCATAAAGTAGAGGAAGCTTTAGAGGCTGCAAATAATAATGATCTAAAACCAATATATGATTTATTATCTATTCTAAAAAAACCTTATACAAAACAAGTTAATATTGAAAAATTTCAAACACCATCTAAAAACCAAAATTACCAAACTTTTTGTGGAACCTAAAATTATAAAACGTAAGGTTCAGGTCTAGCACTATTTCCTAGCACTCTTTCAACTGCAAAGTCACTGATATCAATTGTCTGGTAAGAGCCCGTTGTAATTAATTCAGTTAATGCTCTACCAATTCCTGGTGCTTGCATTAATCCTCTTCCTGTAAAACCAGATGCAATGTAAACATTATCAAACTTAGGATGTTTGCCTACAACTGCGTTATTATCTAGTTTATTACAGTCATAAAAGCCTGCCCAACCACCTGTAAGTTTTAATTCTTCAAATGCTGGTATTCTTTGTGCTAATGCAGGCCATACTAGTTCTTCAAAATCATTCCAGGCTGGCTCTAAATCTGTAGCATCAAATACTGAATTTGGTGACCCAGCTAAATATTCTCCACCTTCTGGTCTCCAATAAACCCCCGTTGTTAAATCACCTGATAAAGGCATTTCTTTTATATATTTTGGGCATTTAACTCTAAAAACTGTATGTTTTTGTGGGACTACTGGAATATCTTCTAACAGTTCTTTAGTCCAACATCCTGCTGCTGATACTATTGTTTTAGCCTTAATTTCAGAAATACTTTTTACTTCACCTTTGATAAACTCAGCTCCAAGTTCTATTGCCTTGCTTTTAAGTGCACTATGAAACATGAATGGATCAATCCATCCCTCGCTTTGATTATCGGTATAAGTTGCTGTTTCGATACCTTCGCTGTTTATATATGGAAAAACTTTAGATAATTCCGAGCCTTTAATATTTTTTGTTCCAGCTTCACACTCTTTATGATTTTCTAAAGCCCTATATTGTTCTTCAGCATGTTCAGGACCAAACATTAATAAATATCCATTAGTTACCATACTTGCAGTAGGGTTTGGATTTTTTTCAGTTTTTAACAGATCTGGAATTTGAAAAATAAATTCTTTAGCAAATTTACCAAGTAAAATATTTTCCTTTTGAAAAAACTGTCTTCTGAAACCTCCTAAAGATAATGGAAATGAAGCTGTTTTATAAGTCGGATCTCTTTCTATTACTTTTACTTTTCTACCTTCTTTAGATAAAAAATAAGCACTTGCTGCTCCTATTATTCCACCACCAATTATTACAACGTCATCCATGTTTAATTTAATATTATTAAACTAAAATTTAAAACTAAAGCAAAGGTGCACCAAAGTATATAAGGAATCATTATATATGAGCTAGTCAAGTTGACACGCTTAAATCTAATAATAAGATTGATAATTAATACTATTAATATGATTAATACAACTAAGGCCAAAATCATGTTATGTAATGCAAAAAAAGTTATACTCCAAGTTGCATTAAAAACTAAGTGTATAAAATAAATATAAATCGTATTCATTTCTCTATTTTTTGTGTGCCAATAAAGCCATATTGAAATAGTCATCATAAAGTACAAAATAGTCCAAACAGGACCAAATACCCAGTCTGGTGGATTAAATATTGGCTTATTCAATAATGAATACCAAGGATTCATAAAATTAATTGTGGCCAAACCTCCAATTAAGAAAGCTGAAAAAGTAATGAGAAGAAACAGTATAAATGTTAATAATTTATTTTTAATCATGTTAGTAATACTTAACAAAAAATGAACAAAAAAACTATTTGGATAACTGGCGGAAGTACTGGAATTGGTAGAGCTTTAGCAATTAAATTTGCAAGCAAGGGTTGGAATGTAGCGGTATCAGCAAGAAGAGTAGAATTATTAAACGAGCTTTCAAATACATATGAAAATATTTATGCTTTTCCACTTGATGTGACAAATAAATTAAAATGCAAAGAAGTATTTAATGAAATTAAAAATAAGTTTGAAAATATAGATATATGTTTTTTTTCAACTGGCACATGGAACCCTAAAAAAGAAAAAGATATAGATGTAGAACAAATAGAAGATGTATTTAAAATAAATTTTTTTGGAACGGTAAACAGTATTAAAGCAGTTGAAGAGTATTTCAGAAATAAAAAAAACGGTATTATTACGATAGTTTCATCTATAGCTGGATACAGAGGATTACCAAACTCTACAGGTTATGGGCCATCCAAATCTGCTCTAAATAATTTAGCCGAAAGCTTATATTTTGATTTTAAAAGATATAATGTGCGTGTTTGCTTAGTTTCTCCAGGTTTTATTAAGACACCAATGACAGATAAAAATGATTTTAAAATGCCATTTTTAAAAACACCAGAATATGCTGCAGATCAAATTTATAATGGTTTAATTAACAAAAATTTATTTGAAATACATTTTCCTAAAGCACTGACAATTACATTAAAACTTTTAAGTTTTTTACCTAGTAAAGTTTATTTTGGTTTAATTGGTAGAATGACAAAATATCAAAAAAAATAATTAATCTTTTACAAACACAACCGTTAACTCTGCGACTTTAAAACCAAACTTTGTCATAGTAGCTCTATTAATAGCAACTCTGTCATCTTGTTTAAAAATCCAATCGTCAAATGTGATCTTCATTTCTTTGCCTTTGACAGGAACTAAAAGAACATATTCAAATTTAAATGCAGGTCCATAAGAGTATCCTATTGCTTTACCAACAACATCTCCTGCAGTACCTTCATAATTATTTTCATCTATCTTGTTGATAGTCCATTCTCTATTTTGCACTTCTCCATCATCCCAATTAAATTTTTCTTTTAAAATTAATTGCTTGCCATCCCAAGTTCCATCTAAGTCAGCAGAGAATTGTCTTGTTACTTTACCAGATCTATTCTGGAGAACGCCCCAAGCTTTAACATTTCCTGTTAAATATTCTTCAATTATTAATCTTGGTTCTTTATTTTTAAAATCTTCTGGTTTCATTGCGCTATTATTTGAACAACTTGTAATTAAGAATAATGAAATTATCAATGAAATAGATCTAATAACATTTAAATGACGCATTTGTATCTCCTCTATGTATTATTTATTTTGAAGTGAAAATTGAATTAAATCAATATTTTTTGATTTAAAACCGGCTTCACAATACGAAAGGTAAAACTCCCACATTCGTTTAAAAGTTAAATCAAAACCTTGGTTTTTAATCAAATCCCATTTTTTATTAAATTCATCTCTCCATAAAGCTAATGTATCCGCATAATGATCCGCATAAGAAAGATACGAGTTCACAGTTAATCCATTATTAGACACAAGTTTATTAATAGTATTTTTATTAGGTAAAAACCCTCCTGGAAAAATATATTTTTGAATGAAATCTTGTTTATTTTTATACCTATCAAACAAACTATCATCTATGGTAATAGCTTGAATAGCAGCCATGCCTCCATCAGAGAGATTATGTTTGATTGTTTTGAAATAGCTCTCTAAGTAATTTTGACCCACAGCTTCAATCATTTCAATTGATGCTATGGAGTCATATTTTCCTTTTAAGTCTCGATAATCTTTAATTTCTATATTAACCTTTTCATTCAAACCACAATTATGAATTCTTTCTTTTGCATATTCAAATTGTCTCTTTGAGATAGTAATACAATCCAGTTTAACATCATAATTTTTACCTAGATACTCTGCAAAACCACCCCAACCACAACCAATTTCTAAAACTTTATCCCCATTGTTGGGCTGAATTAAATTAATTAATTTTTGGTACTTGTTATTTTGCGCATCAGACAAATTTTTATTTTGATCATCAAATATTGCACTTGAATATGTGAGAGTTTTGTCTAGCCAAAGAGAGAAAAAATCGTTTCCAAGATCATAATGTTTAGCAATATTTTCCTTACTTCTATTTTTTGTATTTTTAATAAATCTGTTTTTAATAAAATTTAAAAACTTTAAATCTAATAAACCAGCAAATTTATGTACAATATTAATATTTCTTGCAGTTAATTCAATTAAATCAGATAAATTATCAGTTTCAAATTCATCTCTCATATAGCATTCAGCAAATCCAACACTTCCTCCTTTGATTAAATTATAATTTAATGCAGGAGTTTTAATTTTTAAATTAGCTTTTAGTTTATCATTTGGATTACCAAATTTTAATATTTCACCAGAAAAAGTTGAGATTTCTAAAGATCCAACATTTATTCTTTTAAGAATACTAAAAACTATTTTATCTGCAACGCTGTAAAGTAACATTAATTTTCAATTGTTATATTATTGTTAGTTTTAATTTTTTTTTTTATGAACTTAATTCCTTTTGTCCATAATTTAAACGCTTCATAATGTATCGCTAGGATGATCTTAAAAGTCATCATTGGATGTTTTAAATATGATTTAATTAAACATTTTGTATTAAAATCTGACCTAATTCCATCTTGTGAGGCATATAAAATTTTATCTTGAGCGTCATACTGATCAATTATAACTGATATTTTATTCCCTGGTTTCAATAGTCGAAAAAAATAATTACAATTCATTTCAATAAATGGAGATACATGAAATTTTTTAGAGCAATTATTTTGTATTAAATTAGCATCTTTTTCTACTCGAAATATATAAGTATGTTGTTCGCCAAATGTATTTTTAACTTCATATAAAATTGAAATTAATTGATCTTTTAAATCATAAACATAAAACACACTTAAAGGATTGAAAACAAAACCAAAAATTCTTGGATAACATAAAATCTTAATTTTTATATTGTCAGTAGAAATATTATTTTTTTTTAAATTATTATGTACCCATTCTACCAATGAAGATCCATTTCTTTCACCATGATCTTTGTCATAAAAGCTGATTAAATTAATCTTATTATATGAAAAAAAATTAACTTTATTATGCAGTGTTTCCAATTCAGAAAGATCTATTAATAATGAAAAAACATTATATTTAAAATAATGAATCTTTGGTTTAAACCTTTTGTGTATTACCTGCCCATTATATATCGATGAATTAATCATTTAAGGTTTTAAGCATTTCAATTGAAGATTTTATGCCATCTTCATGAAATCCGTAACCAAAATAACTTCCTGCAAATAAAGTATTGTTAACATTCTGAATAGAATTTAATTTTGACTGATTTTTTAATGCATTTTCATCATAATAGGGATGTGTAAAATCTATCTCATTATAAATCTTATTAGGGTCAATTTTAAAAAAAGGATTTATTGTTAAAAAAATATTTTGATTAATCTTTAAATTTTGCAACTGATTTAACCAATAAGTAACTGATGAATTCTCTTTATTGTTTGGATCTAATGATGAATTCCATGAACACCATGCTTTTTTATTATTTGGCATTGAGCTTTCATCAGAATGAATTATTGCAATGTTTTTTCTATATTTAAAATTATTTAATATTTGTTTTTCTTGATCAGAAGCATCCGAGATAATCTTTAAACTCTCATCAGCATGAGAAGCTAGCACAACTTTGTCATAGGTAAAAAATTCATGTTCTGATCCATAATAAACCTTTACCCTGTTATCACTTCTTACGATTTTATTAATTTCATAATTTTTATAATATTCTCCACTTATATTAGATAAAATTTTATTAACATAAGTTTTACTTCTATTTGATACAGTGAACCATTGAGGTCTGTTTTTAAGTTTAAACAATCCATGATTTTTAAAAAAATTTAAAAAGAATGATAATGGCATTTGCGATGCCTCGTATGGTGGCATTGACCATATTGCTGAAACCATTGGTATTATGTGATAATCTATGAAGAAATTAGTTTTTTTGATTTTTTGCAAATATTCTCCAAGTGTAATGTTATTTTCAAGTGTATTAGGATCTAATTTTTCACACCTTTTGTAAAAATTAATTATTTCAAAAAACATTTTTACAAATTTATAATTAAACAAATTTAACTTGTTTGAAAAAATACCATTTAAACCTTTTCCACAATATTCAATATTAGTTTCTTTAACATTAACTGAAAATGACATGTCACTTTCTTCAATTTCAATCTCATTTTCTTTAAAAAAATTAATTAAATTTGGGTATGTGATTTTATTAAAAACCATAAAACCAATATCAACGGCAACTTTTTCTTTGTCATTATATTCAACATCTAATGTATAAGAATGACCACCAAAACGATCTTGCTTTTCAAACAAATCAACTTTATGTTTTTTTGATAAATAGTAAGCTGAGCTTAATCCTGATATTCCCGAACCTACTACTGCAATTTTCATTTAATAATTTTTATGCAGCAGTATCTTCATACTCATCCATTGATGGACATGTACAAAATAGGTTTTTATCTCCATAAACATTATCTACTCTTCCAACTGGTGGCCAATATTTGACTGTCTTTAAAAATTCAGATGGATAAGCTGCTTCCTCTCTTTCATATTTATGTTCCCACTTGTTGGAGGCTAATTCAAGATGAGTATGTGGCGCATTCTTTACTGGATTGTCCAATTTATCATATTCACCTGAATGTATTTTATCGATTTCTTGTTTAATTTTTTGAAGAGTTGAGCAAAATCTATTTATCTCACTTAAACTTTCACTTTCAGTTGGTTCAATCATCATAGTTCCAGCAACAGGCCATGACATTGTTGGTGCATGGTAACCAAAATCTATTAAACGCTTAGCTATATCTTCCTCTGTAACACCTGTATCAGCTTTTATTTTTCTAATATCAATAATGCATTCATGGGCAACATTCCCACTTTTGCCTTTGTACAAAATTGGAAATGAGTCTTTTAATTTGTGAGCAATATAATTTGCATTTAATATAGCAACTTGTGATGCTTTCTTTAAACCTTCGGAACCCATCATTTTTATATACATCCATGAGATTGATAAAATGCTTGAGCTTCCCCAAGGGGCAGCTGAAACAGCGCCAATTCCTGTTGTAGGTCCACAATCTTTAATCACTGAATGTTTTGGTAAGAAGGTTTCTAAATGTTTTTTGCAAGCTATTGGTCCCATGCCTGGTCCTCCTCCACCATGTGGAATACAGAATGTTTTGTGTAAATTTATATGACAAACATCTGGGCCAAATTTTCCTGGTTTTGCAATACCTACTAATGCATTTAGATTTGCTCCATCCATATAAACTTGTCCACCATTTTCATGAATAAGTTCACAAATATCAGTTATTTTCTCCTCAAAAACTCCATGTGTTGAAGGATATGTAACCATTAATGCTGCTAAATTATCTTTATGTTCTTCAGCTTTTTTCTTTAAATCTTCAAAGTCTACATTTCCATGATCGTCACATTTAACCACAACGACTTTCATCCCAACCATTTGCGCACTCGCAGGATTAGTGCCATGAGCAGAACTTGGAATTAAACAAACATTACGATTAGCTTCATTATTTTTTTCATGAAATTTACGAATTACCATTAATCCAGCAAATTCGCCTTGGGCTCCAGCATTTGGCTGCAGTGATACACCTGAAAAACCAGTAATTGATCTAAGCCAATTTTTTAAATCAGTAAAAAGTTCTCTATAACCATCCATTTGTTCTACTGGAGAAAAAGGGTGTGGTTGTGAAAACTCTTTCCAAGTTACTGGTATCATCTCAGATACTGCATTCAACTTCATTGTGCATGAACCTAAAGCTATCATTGATCTATTTAAAGCGATGTCTGCATCTTCTAGTTTTTTTAAATATCTAAGCATTTCAGTTTCTGAATGATAACTATTAAAAACTGGATGATCTAGGTAAGTTGAACTTCTTAATAAATTTTTAGGAATATTAGATAAGCTCTCATTCATAGATTCTTTAATTGTTTCAGAACAATTAAAAATTTTCAGCAATTGATTAGCTCTGTATAGATTTTTTCTTTCATCAAAAGAAACTGCAAGCATCTCTGAATTTACTTTTCTGATGTTAACACCTTCATCTAAAGCATTTTTATAAATCTTATCAGTCTTATCTAAAGTTTTTACAGTTACAGTGTCAAAAAAATGATCTGAATAAAGTTCATATCCAGATTGTTTCAGCTTATCAGCAAAATTTTTTGTTAACTGAGAAACACTTTCTGAAATTTTTTTAATTCCTTTAGGGCCATGATAAACTGCATAAGCTGCAGAAACAATTGCCAACAAAGCTTGAGCAGTACAAATATTACTTGTAGCTTTATCTCTTCTAATATGTTGCTCTCTGGTTTGAAGAGCTAATCTATAAGCTTTTTTACCATGTCTATCTACTGAAACTCCAACTATTCTACCTGGCATCGATCTTTTGTATTCATCTTTTGTAGCAAAAAATGCTGCGTGTGGACCACCATAACCCATTGGAATGCCAAATCTTTGTGAACTTCCTACGGCAATATCTGCTCCTAATTCTGCAGGTGTTTTTAATTTTGCAAGAGCTAGCAAATCACAAACTAAAACTGCTTTACCATTTTTTTTATGTATTTTACTTATTGCTTCACTAGGATCTTTAATATCTCCTAATGTACCAGGATAACTAATTATACCGCAGATAATCTCATCTTTGATATCAGTCTCCTCATCACCAATAATTATTTCTACCCCTAAAGGTTCGGCTCTTGTTTTAATGACTTCAATTGTTTGTGGGTGACAATTTTTTGATACAAAAACTTTATTTGAGTCTGTCTTAGATATTCTATAGCTTAAACCCATAGCCTCTGCTGCGGCTGTTCCTTCATCTAAAAGTGAAGCATTAGCTATATCCATGCCTGTAAAATCAATAATCATCTGTTGAAAATTCATTAACATCTCAAGTCTACCTTGAGCAACTTCAGGCTGATATGGTGTGTAAGAAGTATACCACCCTGGATTTTCTAAAATATTTCTTAATATAACGTAAGGAGTGTAGGTTCCGTAATATCCCATTCCTATAAAGCTAGAATAAACTTTATTTTTTTTTGAAATATTTTTTAATTTTCTAAGTGCTTTATATTCAGAATTTGGATCTCCTATCTCTAAATCATCTTTTAATAAAATTTTTTCTGGTACAGTATTTTTTATTAACTCATCTAGATTTTTATACCCCAACTCTTTAAGCATAACATTTTGCTCTTCAGTAGAGGGGCCTATGTGTCTTTGAATAAAATCTTTTTGAGCATTTTTTAACATTTAATTCCCACTTTCTTTTGCAAATTTGTCGTATTCATCTTTGTTCATTAAACTATCTAGTTCATTTTTATCTTTAATTTTCAATTTGAAAAACCAAGCTTCATTTTCTGGATCTGAATTAATTTTACCAGGATCGTCAACTATTGATTGATTATTTTCCATTACTTCACCTGATATAGGTGTGTAAACATCGCTTGCAGCTTTAGTTGATTCTACTACACCCGCATTTCCATCTTTTTCAACAGAAGTACCTACGTCAGGTAATTCTACAAATACAATATCTCCCAACATTTCAGTTGCATGTTGGGTAATACCTATTGTGCCAACATCACCTTCTATTTTTATCCACTCATGTTCTTTAGAATATTTAACTTCACTCATTTAGTTGCTCCTTTCACATAACTTTTTTTATAAAATGGTAATCCACAAATATTTGCTGGATATTTTTTTCCTCTTACCTCAAGAAAAACTTTTGTATCTTTTTGAGAAAATTCTTTTTCAACATAACCCATTGCAACTGGTCCATTCAAGCTTGGTCCAAAGGTACCACTAGTTACTTCACCAACAACCAACTCATCTTCATTGAAAATTTTTGTTTTCTCCCTCGCAATTAATCTTCCTTCTGGTTTAATTCCAACTCTAATTTGCGGAGTACCCTCATTAATTTGATTTATAATTTTATCTGAACCTATAAACCCACCATTTGTTATTCTTTCTTTCGATATTGCCCATTTAAGATTGGCTTCGATTGGAGTTTTATCCAAACCCAATTCTTGACCATATAAACACAGTCCCGCCTCTAATCTCAATGTATCCCTAGCGCCAAGTCCTATAAGCTGAGCTCCATTTTCAAGTAATTTTTTTGTAAACTCTTCGGCAAAATCATTGGAGATAGATACTTCAAAGCCATCTTCACCAGTATAACCTGATCTAGTTACAAATAATTTTTGATCTTTGTAATAAAACCAATTTCCTGTCATAAAATTTAGGTCTTTTGCTCCATTAAGAATTGTATCTAAAATCTCTACAGACTTAGGTCCTTGTATTGCTATTAAAGATCTATTTTCTTCTAAATTCATCCTATATTTATCGTTAAGTAATTTAGATATAATTTTAAAGTCATTATCCTTGCAAGCAGCATTTAATATTATTAGATAACCACCATCTATTTTTGTAATAATCAAATCATCATAAATTCCAGCATTTTCATTCATTAAAAAACTATATTTTGATGAATTTACTTTTAAGTCTTTTAAATTTAATGGAAAAATTTTTTCTAAATCTGCGGTTAAACTATCATCACCATAAATAAATAATTGCCCCATATGCGAAACATCAAAAATGCCTGAGTGTGTTCTTGTAAATTTATGCTCTTCAACAATACCTTTGCTGTATTGTATTGGCATTTCATAGCCTGCAAATTCTACAAATTTAGCTTTGTTATCTTGATGAAGTTTGTTTAAAGATGTTTTTTTTATTTCCATACTAACTCGTTGTACCCATCTGTATATTTGCCTGAGAGTTTTGCTCCTTCGGCGAGAATTTAATCTCTTTCCAGAGTTAATATGTTACGGTCCTTTTTACCTGAGAGTTTCCTGGGTGGTTGCTCCTTCGGTGTTACAAAATTTGTAATCTCTCCCGTTAATTATCAATTTATCAACTATTTACAGATGGTCAATGAGAAATACTTTTTTTACGCGTACTTAATAGTGAGTAAAATTGAACTAATACAGCAAAAATAATTATAGCTCCTCCTATCAACCCAAACATAGATGGTCTTTCACTAACAAATATAAAGGCCCAAATTGGTCCCAAAACAGATTCAGATAACATTATTATTCCGACCATGGCTGAAGGTGTGGTTCTTGCTCCACTTGTAATAAATATAAATCCTAATCCAACTTGAAAACAGCCACCTAGAAAACCTAGAAAAATATCATGCGGTGAAATCATTATTTTTGTTGAAAGTAAAAAACCAATAAAGCATGAACATATACCTGCTACAAATTGTGCTGGCACCATATCAACTGTTGGAAATTTTCTCACAATAATAATTAAAACTGCAAAGGTGATAGGCATTGTAAATGCTGCAAGATTTCCTGAAAGCTCACCTGGTGTTAATGAATTTCCCACCATCAACAAAACGCCTGATATTGCTAAAATAATTGATGTTAACGTAATTGCAGAAATTTTTTCCTTAAGAAAAAAATAACCAAATATTGCGAGAAATAAAATTTGAAGTGATATAATGAAATTCGTATTAGCAACCGTCGTGTTATACATTGCAAATACATATCCACAGAAACCAAAAGATAAAATAATTCCACCAATAAACCCTGGTAAACCAGAATCTTTAAATGCTTTAAAAGTTTTCTTCTTATAACTGATTATTAAAAAAGCTAGAACTGTCAGAGAAAAAAATAAGGATCTCCAGAATAAAATTTGCCATAAAGTTGAACCTTCAAATGACTTAACTATAAGTCCACCAAAACTTAAACAGCAAGCACCTAAAAATACTAATAAAGGTCCTGGTAATTTTGTAATTATATTCATTAGATTTGTGAAATTAAATTTTGAGTTTCCATTTCATACAACTTAAACAAAGTTTCTGCATCAGATAATTCTATTTCTTTAAATTTTATTTTTGACCCAGGCGATATTTGAACCAATCTGTCATAATCAACACTAGCAACAACTCCTATTTTTGGATAACCCCCTATCGTTCCATGGTCTGATAGCATTATAATTGGATTACCATCTGCTGGAACTTGTATTACCCCCTTCAACAAACCTTCAGATTTAATATTTGTATTAACAATGTTTTCTATTTCAGGGCCATTTAATCTCATGCCCATTCGATCAGATAATTTTGATACTGTAAATTCTTTTTCAAAAAAATTTTTTTTTCCTTCTTCAGAAAAATAATCGAAATTAGTTCCTTTTATAACTCTTATATTTTCTACTTTTGAGTTTAAATAATTAGTTTTATTTTTTTGTTGATTTGTACTTATCTTTGAAATGATTAATTTTTGATTATTCTCTAATTTTTTACCCTCGTTAGAACCAATGTTGGCTTTTGTATTTATTGAGCAGCTACCCCATTGTAATTTTAAATCAAACTCCCCACTAACAGCCAAATAGCCATAAACAGATTTGTTAGTTGATAGAATGTCAATCTCATCTCCATTTTCTATTAGATAATTTTCATAACAATTACCCTCTATTTCGTTATCCTTTTTTCTTATTTTAAAGATTACATCTCCAGCTACAGCTATGGTAATATTGTCTCCACTATACTTTAATAAAGGACCTTGATATGCAAACTCGATAACTGGTAAGTCTAATTTATTACCAACTAGTCTATTAGCTAATAGATAATTTCTATTATCCATGGCTCCACTGAAAGGAATACCAATATGGTATAAATTATTTCTTCCCATGTCTTGAAATGTTGTGTTTATACCAGCTCTTATTATTTCAAAATAATTGTTACTCATTATAATTTTTATATTCTTCAAATGTTATTTGTTTAAATTTAACAGTATCACCTGGGTTAATTAAATTAGGATCTTTTTCTTTTGAACTATCAAATACTTCTAACGGAGTATTTCCGATGATGTTCCACCCACCAGGGCTTTCAAATGTATAAATATCAGCAAATTGTTCTGTTATTCCAACAGATCCTTTTGGCACTTTTACTCTTGGAGTTTCCAACCGTTGAACTCTCATATTTTCATCTAAATCACCTAAAAAAGGCATGCCTGCTATAAATCCTGTCATATAACAAAAAAATTCTTTATTAAAAAAATTCTCTAAAATTTTTTCTTTAGTTAAATTTAATTTCTTCTCTAATCTTTCCATGTCTAAAGAAAATGAAGCATCACAACAAACTGGCACCTCTAAATTTTTGCTAGTTATCTTTAAAGTTTCTTCAACATTAAGTTTTTCAATTTTATCTTTGATTTCTCTAAAATTTGTTACACGAAGATCATAAGAAATAATCAATTTATTATAAGAAGGTGTAAGATTATTAATTCCTTTAATTTTTTTTTCTTTAATTGTATTAAAATACTTAATTACATCAGAGTTAATTTGTTTATTAACCTCAGTTCCAAAATCACAGTAAAGAGCTGCGTCACCAAGATTTGATATATTTTTTATCATGTCATGTTATACTTCAACATTTAAGACTATGGAAATTAATATAAATTGTGATTTAGGTGAAAAATCTAAACATCATTCTAATAAGTATGATCCTAATTTACTAGAGATAGTAAATTCTGCTAATGTTGCCTGTGGTTTTCATGCTGGAGACGATGAGTCTATGAACCAAGTTATCAAAATATCCAAGGAGAATGGAGTAAGCATTGGTGCACATCCGTCATTTAATGACCCTGAAAATTTTGGCAGACAAAGAATGAATCTTTCTTCAGGTGAAATTACAAAATTAATAATTGATCAATATGATATTTTACAAACAATTGCAGACAATTATAAAGAAAATGTTACACACATTAAGCCTCATGGTGCACTTAACAATATGGCCTGTGAAGATATAGAATTAGCAACCACTTTAGCTAAAACAATAAAAGGAATTAACAAAGATTTAATTTACCTTGTTCCAACTGGTTCGAAAATGGAAGAAGCTGCAAAAAAATTCAACATGAAAATTGCATGTGAAATTTTTGCAGATAGAAACTATGAGGACGATGGAAATCTAGTTTCTAGAAAAAAACCTCACGCATTAATAACTGACCCAGAACAAGCAAAAAAACACGTGCTAAATATGGTTAAAAATCAGGCACTTAATTGTCACAGTGGAAAACAGATACCTTGTGAAATAGACTCTATATGCATACATGGAGATAACGAAAGTTCATTAGCTACAGCAAAATCAATCAAAGATAATTTGATTGATAATGGACTTATACTAAAACCTTTAAACTTAATGGAGAAATTTATTTAATGTTAAAATATATATTTACTATTCTTGCTTTACTTTTATTTGCAACATACTCACATTCAGCAGGATCAGATCCTAAACCAGCAAAAGTGAAGACTGATTATTCTAAAGCAGTTGAGTCAATTAAATGGGCTAAAAAATATGAAAAAAAAGGAAAATTAGAAAAAGCAAAAAAAAGATATGAAAAAGCACAAAAACTTCTAATTAGATCCAATAAAAAAAAACCTTTGCAAGCTGACATCTTAAATTATCTGGGTTTTACAACTAGAAAACTGGGTGATTATGAAAATGGAGAAAAATATTATTTACTTGGTTTAGAAATTGATCCAAATCATAAAGGAATTAATGAATACTTGGGCGAACTTTACGTTGTAACCAATAGAATTGCTCTTGCAAAAGAAAGATTAAATGTATTGGAAAATTGTAATTGTGAAGAGTATGGTGAATTAAAAGAAATAATTGATGGAACAAAAACATCAAAATATTAATTCATATGCTTGACATACAAAATCCAAAAGAAGCAAGAAAAGTTATCAGAAATAACGAATATACTGAACAAACAGCTGGATCAGCAAACAAATATGTACAAGGAAATATTTGTATTTTACCAAGTAAGTACGCAATGGATTTTGCTTCATTTTGTCAAAAAAATCCAAAGCCTTGTCCTCTAATAGGCTTTGGCACTAAGGGTGATCCATCTTTAAAAGATTTGGGAGATATCGATATAAGAACAGATGTACCTCAATATAGAATATGGGAAAAAGGAAAAATTGTTGATGAGCCTTATGATATAAAAAAATATTGGAATGAAGATTTAACAACATTTGTTTTGGGATGCTCGATGTCTTTTGAGTTACCTTTAATTGAAGCAGGAATACCTATTCAGCATATAGAGAATAATACTATTGTACCAATGTATCGAACTTCAATAGATTGTGAACCAGCTGGGCAGTTTTCAGGAAAACTTGTAGTATCTATGCGGCCATTGAATTCAAAAGATACAATTAGATCAGTCCAAATTAGCTCAAGATTTCCAGCTGTTCATGGTGCACCTGTACACTTGGGTGACCCTTCAGAAATTGGTATAAAAGACATAATGAATCCAGAATATGGTGATCCACCAAAAGCATTTAAGAATAATGAAATTCCAGTTTTTTGGGCTTGTGGAGTAACACCACAATCTGTTTTACAAGATTCGAAACCAGATTTTTGTATAACACACAGTCCTGGAAAAATGCTTATAACTGATAAGCTAAATAATGATTTAGCAGCCTTATAATTAATTTCCTAAAAAAACTTTTGTAACTTTATCGTTATCAATTAGATCCTCTGATTTTCCATCAATAACTAATCTTCCACTTTCAAGTACATAACCTCTATCGGCCATACTAAGAGCTAATCTAACATTTTGCTCAACAAACAAAATTGATATTCCTTCGTTAACAATATTTTTAAAAATTTTAATTAAATCTTTCATTACCATAGGTGATAAACCTAAAAAAGGTTCATCAACCATTAAAAGTTTTGGAAGTCCCATCATACCTCTAGCTATTGCCAACATTTGTTGTTCACCGCCAGACATTGTCCTCGCTAATTGGCTGGATCTAGCTTCAAGTTTTGGAAAGATCTTATAAATTTTATTTAGCGAATTATCTAATTCCTTTTTAGCTGCAGGGTGCCAAGCACCAAGTAAAAGATTTTGCATTACAGTCAAATGAGGAAAAACTCTTCTTCTTTCAAGAACATGAGATATGCCTAGTGCAGTTCTTTTATGCGTAGGTTCTTTGGAGATTAAATTGTTATCAAAATGTATACTTCCATTCTTATGATGTACTAAATTACTTATTGTATTTAAAATTGTACTTTTTCCAGAACCGTTTGGCCCTAAAAGAGCAACCATTTCTGCTTTCTTAACATTTATAGATACGTCCCAAATTACTTGGAAGTCATCGTATAAAACATCAATATTTTTAATATCAAGCAGCATCGAATGTTCCTAAATAAGAGTCCACAACCTGTTTATTATTTTGAATTTCTTTTGGAGAGCCATAGGCTATTCTTTCTCCTTGATCTAAAGCTAAGATATTATCTGAAATCTCCATAATGATATTTATATTATGTTCAATCGTAACAATTGTAACTCCTGACTTTTTAAGTTTTTTGATAAGTTCCACGAGACCAGGTATAGTTTTCTGGTCAACGCCACCAGTTACTTCGTCCATTAGTAATAATTTTGGCTCTATTGCCATTGCCCTTGCCATCTCAAGTCTTTTTCTTTGTCCTGTAGAAAGCTCTTTTGCAAAATGATGTCTTTTCTCAATCAAGTCAACAAAATCAATTATTTCTAAAGCTTTATCTCTAGCTTTTTTAATATTTTTTTCTTTAACAAACGAACCTATCATGACATTTTCAAGCAATGTTTGATCTGCAAATGGTTTTAATTTTTGAAATGTTCTTCCAATACCTAGTTTGCTTATTTTGTCAGGAGTTAATCCAAAAATATTTTTTTCAAAAAATTTAACTTCACCAGTATCAGCTTTTGTATAACCTGTGATTAAGTCGAATAAAGTAGATTTTCCTGCACCATTTGGGCCAATTACACCAAGTATAGAGCCTTCTTCAACGTCAAAAGAAATATTATTGTTTGCTTTAATTCCACCAAAAGCTCTGCTTAAATTTTCTACAGATAAAATTTTCATCTTTGTTTTTTTCTCTCTAAAATATTTTTTGGAACAAAAGATATAAGTCCATCTGGTCTAAAGACACAAATTAACATTAATATTAGTCCATAAAGGATTAGATCTACCGCACCACCTGTACCACCTAAATATATTCTTGAATATTCTGAAATTGGAATCAAGATTGCTGCTCCAAGTAATGGCCCCCAAACATTACCTATTCCACCAAGGACAGTTATCAACAAAACAATAATTGATATTTCAATATTAAAAACTCTATCGGGATCAATTATTAAAATATATTGAGCAAACAAACTTCCCATTGGAGCCATAATCATAGCTGATATTACATAAACAATAATTTTGTAATTTGAAACATTAATACACAAACTTAATGCCGCTTGAGGATCATCTCTCACAGCTCTTAATCTAAATCCTAATTTTGATCTACTTAAGATCCAAACCAAATAAAAAGTGATTAAAAAAAATACTAAAAAAACATAATAGTAAGGCATTTTACTTGTGTGAAATTGAAGCGCTAACCAAGAGTCACCAGATGTCATTGGAACCCATAAACCAGATGCTGCACCAACTAAATCCCATCTTTGAAAAACCACTTGAAAACTTATCCCTATCAGCAACGTTGCGATTGCAAAATAATGCCCACTTAATCTAAGCATTGGTATTCCAATTAAAACTGCTGCAACTCCTGAAAAAATTATTCCAAAAAATATGCTTATCCAAGGAGAAATACCGTACTGAACATAAAAAAATGAAGTTGCATAAGCTCCTATGCCAAAGAAAGCACCATGTCCAAGACTAATCTGGCCAGAAAATCCAGCTATTACGTTCCAAGATTGAGCCATAACAGCATGCATGAAAATCATGATCATTAAATGGAGATAAAAAGAGTTTAATCCAAAATGAGGTAGTGCAAATAATAATAAAACTATACCAGCAATTAATGAAATAATCTTTTTGTCTGTGTTCCAAAGTGGCTCTGCTTGTGCGGTTAATAATTTATCGTTCATTAATATCTACCAAATAAACCTTGAGGTTTATAAATTACCACTAATAAATATATTGCAAAGACATACAAAAGTTTAAAAGATGGATCTATCAATAAGCCACCTAATGACTCTACAAGACCAATAATTATTCCTGCATATAAACAGCCAATAATACTTCCAAAACCACCTAGAGCTACAGCAACGAATGCAAATAAAGCAAAATTAATTCCTACATCAGTAAAAATGAAAAAATAGTTAGCCATCATTCCTCCTGCTATACCTACACATCCAAGTCCGATTGCCCATCCAATTGCAAACATTTTGTTTGAAGGAATTCCTAAAATTTCAGCAGCGTGTCTATCTTGAGCTGTAGCCTGTAAAGCTAAACCAGTTTCAGTTTTTGTGACAAATAAATACAAAGCTATAAAAGCAACCAAACATACTAAGCTTGCTACTAATTGTGGTTGACCAATAAAAACAGATCCTATTTCAAGCCTACCCTCTAATAAAGGTTTTTCTATATTTCTAAAATCTGGTGTCCATAATAATTGAGCTATAGATCTTATGAATATTGATAATCCAAAAGTAGCACAAATTTGAATTAACATTTTTGCTTTTAAGATGTATCTAATTAAAAAATAGTGTGTGAGTATTCCACATACAGCCATCAATAAAATTGTAATCGGAATTGAAAAAATAGGATCAATCCCAAATAATGACCACAGCCAAAATGAAGAAAACATTGATAGCATTAAATGTTCACCGTGAGCAAAATTCACAATATCCATTAAACCAAAAATTAAACTCAGTCCTGCAGCTATTAAGGCATAAATTAATCCCATCATTAGACCGGTAACAATTGCTTGAAGAATAATCTCTGATGTCATTTAGAATAAATATAAATTAGAATACGTATAAACATTATATATAATTGCAAAAGTATATCATTGAATTGATTTTATATATGGTATTTAATTAATTATTAACAAAAACAAATATGAGGGGAAATAAATGAAAAAATTAATACTTGCAGTATTTACTTTTTTATCATTAATTTGTGCACCTGTAATAAGTTCTGCGCAAGATGTTAAAATTGGAGTACTGTATCCATTAACTGGTCCTGTAGCCCAAGTGGGTAAGGATGCGGTTGCTGCAGTACAAACTGCTTTAGATATTATTAATAATAGCCACAATATTCCTGGAATGCCTTTAGCAAAAAATGCTGGTCTAAAAGGTTTGGGTGGTGGAAAAATTTCAATAGTTGTTGGTGACCATGGTGGAAAACCAGATATTGGAGTTGGTGAAACAGAAAAAATGTTAAATTCTGATAAAGTTCACGCAATGTTTGGAGCTTACTATTCATCAGTTACTGGTGCAGCTAGTCAAGTTTCTGAAAGAGCTGGTATACCTTGGGTTAATGGTGAGTCTACATCTCCAAAATTAACAACAAGAGGATTTAAATATTTCTTTAGAGTTACTCCACACGATGGTGAATTTACTCAATTAATGTTTGAATTTATGAATGACTTCAACAAAAAGAATAATAACAAATTAAATACACTTGGTATTATTCATGAAGATACTTTGTGGGGATCTGATAGTGGTGGAACACAAAATAAAATGGCTAAAGATCAAGGATTTAAAGTTATTGAAAAAATTAGCTATAAAGCAAAAACAACATCTTTAAGTTCTGAAGTACAGAGATTGAAAGCAAAAAACCCTGATGTTTTATTGCCATCATCTTATACTGCTGATGCTTATTTGTTTTTAAATACTGCTAAAGAACTTGATTATAACCCTAAACTTTTAGTTGCACAGAATGCTGGATATACTGATCCAAAATTTATAGCTACTATGGGAAGTAAAGCTGAAGGTGTAATTACAAGATCTCCTTTCAATACTGACTTGGCTACTACAATTCCAATGATTGGTACTGTAAATGACCTTTTCAAAACTCACTCAGGTGGAAGAGATCTATCTGATGTACCAGCTAGAGCTTTTACTGGCTTTATGGCGTTAGCGAATGCAATTAATAATGCTGGATCAACTGATCCTGAAAAAATTAGACAAGCGTTAGTTAATTTAGATATGTCATCAGACTCTTTAATTGTTCCTTACAGAGGAATTAAATTTGGTGCTGACGGTCAAAATGAAAAAACTAGAGGTATTTTGATGCAAGTTCAAGGTGGTAAATATTGTACAGTTTATCCATTTGAATTAGCTGCATGTAAATTGCAGTATCCAATGCCTACTTGGTCTCAAAAATAATTTTAGATAATATTAGAGGCGGTCATTAATTTGGCCGCCTTTTTTTTTATACTTTTTATTGAATTATTATAAATTTAAAATAATATTAACTTACCTTGATTGAAGAACTTGTTATTTTAACTAAAATTATTTTTATCACTATTATCTTAACAGCTGATAACGCAGTTATAGTTGGTTCAATTGCAGCAAACTTTGTACCCAAAAATAGGAAACAAATTATTTTGTGGGGTGTGGCAGGAGCTTTTGTATTCAAAATTTTTTTTGCAATATTTGCTACTTACTTATTTAAATTTTATTTCATCAAAATATTAGGGGGATTATTATTAATTTGGATTGTCAATGATTTAAGAAAAGATTTGGTTGATATTAAAAAAATTAAATCACAAACTAAAAAAACAAAAGAACCCTCTTACATAAGTAGTATTGGAAAAGTTTTATTTGCAGATATTATGATTAGCTTTGACAATGTTATTGGGGTTGTTGCAGCGGCTAAAGAATATTTTGGTTTTATGATTTTTGGCCTTGTTTTATCGGTCGTTTTGACTGGAGCCTTAGCAACCTACATGGCAAATTACATAAAAAAACATATCTGGATTGCTTATATGGGGTTAATATTTATTCTTATTGTAGGATTGCAGTTAATAATTGGTGGATTAGTTGATCTAGAAATTTTAAAAATTAATGAAGAATTTATTAAATATTTTTAGTTAATAAGAGTGTTTCTTTAGTGGAAACTTTTTTTGCCTCACATCCTGAGAATAATTAAATACTGCTTTTTTTATTTCTTTTCTAATGTTGCTATATTTCTTAACAAACCTAACATCTATTGGGTTAAGTCCAATCAAATCATCTAGTACCAAAATCTGTCCATCACAATTATTTGAAGCTCCTATTCCAATAGTTGGAATGTTAATCTGACTTGTTACTTTTTTTGCTAGAGTAGTTTCTACACATTCAAGAACAATTGAAAATACACCTGCACTTTCTAATAATTTGGCATCATTTAAAATCTTATTTCTTTCAGAACTTTTTTTTCCTTTGTATTTAAAAGTTTTATCTGATTGAGGCAGTAATCCTAAGTGACCCATTACTGGTATTTTATTTTTAGTTAAAGCTTGAACAATATTATAAATTTTTTTCCCACCTTCCAATTTAACAGCATCACATTTTGTAATTGAAATTATTTTTTTTGCATTTTTAAGTGCTTCTTTAGCATTTCGATATGTGTTATGTGGCATATCAACAACCATTAAGCTTTTTTTAATACCCATTCTCACACTTTTTGAATGCTCTATCATAGTCTTTAAACTTACTTGTCTTGTAGATTTATAATTGTATAAAACTGAACCAAGTGAATCTCCTACTAAAATTATATCGCAGAAGTTATCCAAGATTGAAGCAATATTCTTTGAATAAGCAGTTAAACTAACAATCTTTGATTTATTTTTTTTTTAATTATATCTAATATTTGCTTTTTCATCGACTTACCACGAGCCGGTATTTTCCATTGAAGCCCAAGGTTCTTTAGGTTCTAAATTTCCTTCTTGAAGTATTTCAATTGAAATATTGTCTGGAGATCTAACAAACGCCATATGGCCATCACGAGGTGGTCTATTAATAGTATAACCCATATCCATTAATCTTTGGCAGGTTTCATAAATATTATCAACTCTATAAGCTAAATGGCCAAAATTTCTTGAACCTTTACCAAGTTCATCGCCATCCCAATTGTATGTTAATTCAATTTCTGCTTTTTCATCATTTGGAGCTGCAAGAAAGACCAGTGTGAATCTGCCCTTTTCATTTTCCATACGCCTTGTTTCTTTTAAGCCTAACCCACCACAGAAAAATTTTAATGACTCATCAATATCTTTAACTCTGATCATGGTATGCAAATATTTCATAAAACTAATTTATAGTTTAAAACTACTCTAATTCAATAGTGCTAGGTGGTTTTGAGGTAATATCATAAACAACTCTATTAATACCTCTTATGCTATTCACTATTTGATTAGAAATTGTTTCCATGAAAGACTTTTTGAACTCATAAAAATCTGCTGTCATTCCATCTTCAGAAGTTATTGCTCTTAAAAGACATAAATACTCATAAGTACGATTATCACCCATAACACCTACTGTTTTGACAGGTAACAAAGCAGCATATGCTTGCCATATTTTGTGATAAAGACCATGATCTCTTAATGCTTGTATAAAATAAGAATCAGCTTCTTTAAGTATTTTAATTTTATCATTTGTAATTATCCCTGGCATTCTAATTGCTAAACCAGGTCCTGGGAAAGGATGCCTTGAGATAATATCCTTACTTAAATTTAATTCTAAACCTAATTTTCTAACTTCATCTTTAAAAAGAAATTTTAAGGGTTCTACAAGTTTTAATTTCATCTTTTTTGGAAGCCCACCAACATTATGATGTGATTTAATTTTAGATGTTTGACTTCCGGTCACAGATTTACTTTCGATCAAATCTGGGTAAAGAGTTCCTTGAGCTAAAAATTTAACATTTTTTATTTTTTTAGCATATCGTTCAAATATTTTTATAAAAAGATTGCCAATAATTTTTCTCTTTTTTTCAGGATCAGAAACATTATGTAGTTTTTTTAAAAATTCTTTTTCTGCATTAACATAAATTAGATTCATTTTTAATCTTTTCTTGAAAGTCTGTACTACTTGCACTTCTTCATCTTTTCTCAAAAGGCCCGTATTAACAAAAATACAATACAGTTTTTTTCCAATCGCTTTATTTAGTAATTGAGCTACCACACTGCTGTCAACGCCACCTGATAAAGCACAAATAACTTTTTCCGATCCAATTTGATCTTTAGCCTCTTTAATTAGTTGAATTTTTTGATCTTTAGAAGACCAATTACGTCTAATTTTGCAAATCAAAAAAATAAAATTACTAATTAATTTTTTACCATTTTTAGTATGTGTAACTTCTGGGTGAAATTGTATCCCATAAAATTTTTTTAATTTATTTTCAACAATTGCAAATTTTGAATTAGTACTGGAAGCTATTACTTTAAAATTTTTTGGAAGTCTTGATACTTGATCAGCATGACTCATCCAAACTTTTTTTAATTTTTGTTTGTTAAAAAAATTTCTAATTAAAAGGCTTTCATTTTTTTTATATATATTTGCAAGTCCAAATTCTCGATGTTTGGATTGTCTTACTCTTCCTCCATTAAGTTTAGAAAGAATTTGATGGCCAAAACAAATGCCTAAAATAGGAATATTTAAATTTATAATTTTTTTATCAAATGAATATTTGTTAATTTGATAAACATTTAATGGACCACCAGATAAAATTATTCCTTTTATAGTTTGATCTACATCCTTTAATTTTATTTTTTTATGACTTACAATCTCTGAAAAAACACCCAATTCTCTTATTCTTCTTGCAATTAATTGTGTAAATTGAGAACCAAAATCTATGATTAAGATTTTATTAAGATTTTGATCAAGACTCATTTTCTGGTTCTATATTTATGAGAGACTTTTGAATTTCATCACTTTTATTACATAATTTTATACAAACTTTTACAAAGGTTTTGGAAAGATCTTTAACTTTTGAATAATTTGATTTCTTTAAAGCTATCTTCATTAACATTAGAATAACTTCTTCATTATTTGGCTCTATCAATAATGCTGTATCTAAATTATACTCTTCTTTCCTCTGATTTTCTTCATGATTATAAATCTTTGCTAAATATAGATACGATTTAGCATCCTTTGGATTAAATACTATGTTTCGTTCTAACATAAAACGTGCATCATCATATTTTTTATCTTGATACATTTTTAATGCTTCATCAAAAAAATTATCTTTGCTTGATGCCATATTGGCAAAAAAAACTAAAAAGAATATCAGAGTAATTATTTTAAGAATTTTATTCATTAATATTTATTATCATTTTTAACCATATCTACGTTGTGAACCATACTTTCATAAAATCCTGCTTTCGTAATCTTAACAAAGTTTGGTTTTACTCTTAGTTTTGTAATATTTTTTGAACCAAGATAACCCATGGATGATCTTAATCCACCAATCAATTTATATATAATACTTTCTACATCACCTTTATACTTTGCAAATCCCTCTACACCTTCGGGAACGTATTTTGATGTGTCTTTTTGTTTTGTTTGAAAATATCTGTCTGCTGACCCTTTGTTCATTGCTCCTACGGAACCCATTCCACGAAAGCTTTTAAACAATTTTCCGTTTTTTTTAATTAGTTTTCCTGGAGCCTCATCAGTGCCAGCAAATAATGATCCTATCATTATAGCATCAGCTCCTGCTGCAAAGGCTTTTGCAAGATCACCTGAATATTTAATTCCTCCATCTGAAATTATCTTTATATTTTTATTTTTTAATCCATTTCTTACTGATAATATTGCACTTAGCTGTGGAACACCAATTCCAGCAACTAATCTTGTTGTGCAAATTGATCCAGGGCCAATTCCAACTTTAATAATATCAACACCTAATTTAATCAAAAATTTAGCGGCTTCAGGTGTTGCTATATTTCCAGCACATAGTGCAACTTTATTATTTTTAAATTTTTTTATAAATTTAATTATCTCTCCCACTTTTTTAGTATGTCCGTGAGCAGTATCGACTACTATTAAATCTACACCTTCTTTAACTATTGCCTCAGCTCTCTTAAATTCATTTGGTCCAGCACCAACTGCTGCACCTACTAATAATTTATGTTTTTTTACTTTTTTAAGCTCTTGAATTTGGTTTTTAATATCTAAATTTCTGTGAATAACTCCTATTCCTCCTGATTTTGCTATAGCAATTGCCATTTTACTCTCTGTAACTGTGTCCATTGCCGATGATAAAAGAGGAATTTTAAGTTTAAGGTTTTTGGTTAATTCGGTATCTGTATTCACCTCAGAAGGTAGTATTTCCGAGTATTTCGGAGCTAAAGTAACATCATCAAAGGTAAGTGCTTCTTTTATAGGATCCATAATCTTTTATATACGATTCCTTTAGAAATTAAAGTCTCTATCTAAGTTTACAACAGATTATAAAACTTTCTTTAGAGTCTTTTCTGCTAGATTTTGGTTTAAAAACCTTAACTTCTTTAAAATATTTTTTTCCTTCTGCGACTATTTCGTTAAATGTTCCACCCATAAAAATTTTTGAAATAAAGTATCCATTAATTTTTAATAAATCTTTTGCAAAAAACATGGCTTCCTTGCATAGCTCTCCTGTTTGAATAGAGTCTATATTCTTAATACCTGTCGTATTTACTGCCATATCTGACATAACAACATCAACTTTAGTATTTACATGTTTTCTAATTTCATTTTGAATACTTTCTTCTGTAAAATCACCTTGGATTTGAACAGTATTACCAATTGGTTCCATTTTTTTTAAATCAATAGATATTAACCTTCCACTTTTTACAGTTTTTGAAGCATACTGTGACCAGCTACCTGGAGCAGCTCCTATATCTATAATTGAAAGTCCACCTTTGAAAATTTTAAATTTTTTGTCTATTTCGATTAATTTATATGCAGATCTAGCTCTATAACCATCAACTTTTGATTGTCTTACAAAGGTATCTCTTCTTTGTTTATTGACCCAATTTTTAGAAATTTTATTTTTTTTCAATTAATTATTAAATCGTAATTTTCTATCAATTATTTTGCCATCAATAGTTTCTATTTTTGATATAAAGTTTTTATTATTTCTTATCTGATCATTATTTTTGCCAGCAAAATGTATAATGCCAATTTCATGATTCGGAAGATAAGGTTCAACCAAAGTTTTTCTTTCAGTATCATATTTCATTCCTGATATATGTGTCCAATTGCAATAAGCTGGTAAAATTTCTACAGATAGATTGTCACAATAAATTGTTATGTTCATAGCAATTTGTTCTGAGCCCCAAATCTTTCCTGCTTTTAAGGCAATTTTTAAATTTTTTTGCCAAACATCCCAGTGAGAGGCATTAGCTTCTAATGCAAATACACCTATATTCAAATGAGGTTTTAAGGCTACTTGTCTTGCAATTTTTTCAGAAAAACCAGATGATTTTGCATGTTTATAGTTTTGAGATTTTATTCTAGCAAAACTACCTAAAAACCATTCAGCTCTTAAAACTCGTCCGTAAGCTCTGTCTGCTGATGTTGCAATAGACAGTTTGTTATTTTCACATCCTTTAAAGTACAATTCAATCACTTCCCATGAATTGACCCAAGCATCAGCATCGATCCATAAATATTTTTTATAATTAGGAAAATACTTCGGAAGAAATGCTCTTGATACTTGGCTTTTTAACCACTCTCTACCTCTAATTTTAAAATTCGGAACTTCTATATCCCAATTAGCAAGTTTTATTTCATCGACTTTTCTTGCTAGAATAGACTTTTGATCATCAGTCAATCCTGCATCCATTATACAAATTGCAGTATTATTGCTCTCTTTAAAGCGTTTTATAGAGTCCACTAACTCATTAAGTAATTCAAAATAATTAGAGTCTGCAAGAGATATTATTACATTTTCTTTCATTATAATACATCTTCTAAATCATCATCCACAGGAAAATTTTTATCCGGATTTTGTTTTTTTAATTTTTGAAAATGAAAAAAACTAATTGGCAACATTAGCAGATATATAATTGAGCTTATCGATATTACGTTAAAAGGATAAATTAAAAGTAATCCTAAAAATAAGACAATACCAAATAATAAAAAAATAGTTGCTTTTCTTTGAACAATTATTTTTTTGAATGAATAGCTAGGAAACTTACTTATTAATAGTAGAGAGATTACTATAAAACAAGTTGGCACAATAATATCGTAATTAAGTGCTATATAATCAAAACTTGTAACACTCACAATTAAGGGTGTTAGAACTAAAATTCCTCCTGCTGGTGACGGAACACCCTCAAAAAAATTATCTCTCCATGATGGTTCTTGATTTGTATTTACATTGAACCTTGCCAATCTTAATGCCACACAACTTACATAAATTAAACATAATAACCAACCGAATCTTCCTAATTCATTCAGCTTCCAAAAATACATTATAAATGCTGGTGCCACACCAAAACTTATCACATCTGCTAGAGAGTCTAATTCTTTTCCAACTTCTGAAGTTCCTTTAATTAGTCTTGCAATTCTTCCATCTAACCAATCAAATAAAGCTGCAAAAATTATTGCTATAATTGCAAATTCAAATTTCTCATCTAGTGCAAATCTAATTGAGGTTAACCCAATACAAACTCCTATTAAAGTGAGCATATTAGGTAAGATTACCCTAGTATTTTTTTTATCTGCTATAATTTTTAAATTATTTTTTGGCTGTTCCATTTTTATTTTTTAGCCAATAAAGTCTCACCAGAAATTGTTTTTTGTCCAATTTTCACTAACGGTTCGTAGTTTTCATAGTATACATCTGCACGACTTCCAAATCTAATCATTCCAATTCTATCACCTTGATTTAGCTCTTGACCATTATCTGTTTCACAGACAATTCTTCTAGCAATAAGTCCAGCTATTTGAACTATAATTATATCATTTCCACTTTTATCTTTTAACTTATAATAATTTCTCTCGTTATCTTCACTTGCTTTATCTAACGAAGCGTTAAAAAATTTTCCGGGTTTATATAATATTTCCTCTACTTTTCCAGAACAAGGTGTTCTGTTTACATGACAGTCAAACACATTCATGAATATACTTATTTTTTTGAATTTTTTATTATCTAAACTAACTTCTTTTGGTCCATCTACTTCTTCAACTTTTATTACTTCACCATCGGCTGGACTAACTAGGTAATTATCATCTTCAATTATAACTCGTTCTGGATCTCTAAAAAAATAGTAAACCCAAACAGTTAATAACAATCCAATCGTTCCTAAAAAACCACTAATAAATAATAAAACAACAGTTATAAATCCTGCTATGACTAAAAATTTATAGCCTTCTGTATGTATCGGTGGAAATATCTTGCTGAACATATTCTTCTATTTGCTAATTTTTGATTAATATGTATATAAACCAATCAAATTCAATTAATAAGATAATTTTTTTATTTAATGAGTAAAATCAATGTAAATAACCCTGTCGTTGAGCTAGATGGTGATGAAATGACCAGAATTATATGGGAATTCATTAAAAGCAAGCTAATACTTCCATATCTAGATCTTGGCATCGAATATTACGATCTGGGCATGAAAAGTAGAGATAATACAGACGATCAAATCACCATAGACTCGGCAAACGCTATAAAAAAAATTGGTGTTGGTATTAAATGTGCAACAATTACACCCGATGAAGCTCGTGTTGAAGAGTTTGATTTAAAGAAAATGTGGAGATCTCCTAATGGAACTATAAGAAATATCATAGGTGGCACAGTTTTCAGAGAACCTATTATTTGTAAAAATATACCAAAACTTGTGCCTTCTTGGACTGATCCTGTAGTTATTGGCAGACATGCTTTTGGAGATCAATATAGAGCAACAGATTTTAAAGTACCTGGAAAAGGTAAAATGGAAGTTAAGTGGACATCTGAAGATGGAAAAGATGAAATAAGATATGAAGTATTTAATTTTACGGGTCCAGGTGTAGCACTATCAATGTATAATTTAGACAAATCCATCGAAGACTTTGCAAGGTCTTGTTTTAGTTATGGTCTAATGAAAAAATGGCCTGTCTATATGTCAACCAAAAATACAATCCTAAAACAATACGATGGCAGGTTTAAAGATATTTTCCAAGACATTTTTGAAAAAGAATACAAGAAAGATTTTGATGAAAATGATTTAACTTATGAACATAGATTAATTGATGACATGGTTGCATGTGCAATGAAATGGAGTGGAAAATATATTTGGGCATGTAAGAATTATGACGGGGATGTTCAGTCTGATACCATGGCACAAGGTTATGGATCATTAGGTTTAATGACTAGCACATTGTTAACACCAGATGGAAAAGTAATGGAAGCAGAAGCCGCTCACGGAACGGTTACAAGACATTATAGAATGCATCAGCAAGGAAAAGAAACTTCAACTAACCCTATTGCATCTATTTTTGCTTGGGCAAGAGGATTAGCACATAGAGGAAAATTAGATGGTAATAACGAGCTAATTGAATTTGCAAATACACTTGAAAAAGTTTGTATCGAATGTGTTGAAAGCGGTTCAATGACTAAAGATTTAGCTATTCTTATTGGCCCATCAAGCAAGTATTTAACTACTAATCAATTCTTAGATGAAATTGATGGTAATCTTAAAAAGAAATTAAATTAAAGTTTTAAGTTTTTCAAAAGCTTGATCAATTTTAGATTGATCTTGGCCACCAGCTTGAGCAAAATCTTTTCTACCACCTCCACCTTGGCCTCCAATTATTTCAGATCCTACTTTAACAAATTTAACTGCATCAAACTTTTCAGTTAAATTATCTGTGACACCAACTGCAATGCCAACTTTATCGTCTTTGCTTGCAAACACAATTACAATCCCATCACTTAATTCTTTTTTTCCTTTATCAACAAGCTTTCTTAATTCTTTTGGTGGCAATTCATCAACTTTTTGAAGTCTTAGTTTAACTCCATTAATTTCTTCATCTTTAATAATATTTTTTGATTTATCTTCCAAAATTAAATTAACAGAGATTGTCTCTAACTGTTTTGATAAATTCTTTATTAATGTTTTTTGATCTGATTGCTCCAAATTTGGTTTTCCACCTAATTTAGTAATTTGTTCACTTAATTCTTTAATAAGCTCATTATCTTTTTCTGATGAGAGATTGGATAATTTTTCTTTATTATTTAAATAATCCTCTAATTGTTTATGTCTTAGAGCTTCAATTCTTCTAACACCTGCAGCAATTGAAGATTGGCTAATTATCTTAAATTTTCCAATATCACCTGTATTTTTAACGTGAGTGCCCCCACAAAGTTCAGTTGAAAAATACTTATCACCATCTTCTCCCATGGATAAAACTCTAACTTCATCTCCATATTTCTCACCAAACAAAGCCAAAGCACCATTTTCAACCGCCTCATTTGGTGTCATCAAACGTGTTTTCACATCTGATTTTTTTGAGACCATTTTGTTTACAAAATTCTCTATTTTATCAATTTCTTCTGATGGTATTGGCTTCATATGGCTAAAATCAAACCTTAGCCGACTTGGCTCAACCAAAGAACCTTTTTGAGTTACATGATCGCCCAGCACTCTTCTTAAAGACTCATGTAATAAATGAGTTGCTGAATGGTATGCTCTAGTGTCATCTCTTCTCTTGATATCAATCTTTAGTTCAACACTATCATTTGTCTTAATTGATCCACTAATAACTTTTCCATAATGTACGAATAAATCACCTAATTTTTTTTGAACATCAGTTACCTCAAATTTAAAATCATTTGCAATAATTTCACCCGTATCCCCTACTTGACCACCGGACTCTCCATAAAAAGGTGTTTGATTAACAATGATCATACCTTCATCGTTTTCTTTTAACTCATTTACCTCTTTGTTATTTGATAAAAGTGATAACACCACTCCTTCAGCTTGATTACTTTCATAGCCTAAAAATTCTGTAGCACCTAATTTGTCTTTTATTCCAAACCAAATATCTTCAACTGCAGCATCCCCAGATCCTTTCCAATTCTTTTTAGCAAGCTCTCTACTTTCTTTCATCAAAGATTGAAACTTTTCTGTATCAATAGACATTGATTTATTTCTTAAAATATCTTCAGTAAGATCTAATGGAAATCCATAAGTATCGTATAACTTGAACGCTACATCCCCTGGTAAAACTTTGTCTATTTTTGAAACTTCATCATTTAAAATTTTAATTCCTCTATCTAGAAGTACTAAAAACTTTTCTTCTTCCATTCTTAGGGTTTCTTTAATTAAAGACTCTGCTCTAACTAGTTCAGGATAATTTCCTGACATTTCATTTTTAAGTGTATCAAACAAATTGAAAAAAACTGGCTCTTTAGATCCAAGTAAATGAGAATGTCTCATTCCTCTTCTCATTATTCTTCTAAGAACATATCCTCTTCCTTCATTGGAAGGTAGGACACCTTCAGCAATTAAAAAAGCGCTAGCTCTTAAGTGATCCGCAATAACTCTAAAGCTTGATTGATTAGATTGATCTTGTTTTATTTTAATAATATCTGATGCAGAACCTATTATTTTTTTAAAATGATCTGTTTCATAATTATCATGTGTGCCTTGAAGAAGTGCTGCAATTCTTTCAAGTCCCATTCCAGTATCAACAGATGGTTTTGGAAGATCTATTCTTTTATCTTTAGAAATTTGTTCAAATTGCATGAAGACTAAATTCCATATTTCAATAAAACGATTACCGTCTTCATCTTTAGTTCCTGGCAATCCTCCTTCTAAATGATCTCCGTGATCATAAAAAATTTCAGAGCATGGACCACATGGACCTGTTTCTCCCATTGACCAAAAATTGTCAGATGTTGCTATTCGAATAATCCTATCATCGTTAAAACCTGCTATTTTACTCCAAAAATTGAAGGCTTCATCATCTTCGTGGTAAACAGTTACATAAAGTCTATTTTTGTCTATACCAAAATCTTTAGTAATTAAATTCCAAGCATAATGGATTGCTTGTTCTTTAAAATAATCTCCAAAAGAAAAATTTCCCAACATTTCAAAAAATGTGTGGTGCCTTGGAGTATATCCAACATTCTCTAAATCATTATGCTTTCCACCAGCTCTTACACACTTTTGTGAAGTTGTTGCTCTTTGATAGTCTCTTTTTTCTAATCCGGTAAAAACATTTTTAAACTGAACCATCCCTGAATTTGCAAACATTAAGGTTGGATCATTATTTGGGACTAAGTTGCTAGACTCTACAATCTTATGATCATTCTTTTCAAAATATTTTAAGAATGTATTTCTTATTTCGTTTAAAGATTTGTCTGCCATATTTTTAAAATACAGCTTTTTTATTCTATGTCTAGATAACAGTAGGGGAAAAAGGCGCTTAAATTAAGCGCCTTTTAATAATTAAAGATGACTTTTTAACTAATTTTTTTTAGTAGGAACTACTTCCTCTTTAGCCTCTGCTTTTGGATCTTCTATTTGATCTTTCGCAGCTTTTTCTGGATCTAAAGGATTTCCTTCAATCTTTTTTTGAATTACACCTGCTTTTTCTCTTATTAACAGTTCTATTTCAGCAGCTACTTTTGGATTTTGAGCAAGATAAGTTTTAGCATTTTCTCTACCTTGACCTATTTTTTCACCTTTATAAGCATACCATGCTCCTGATTTTTCTATAATGTCTGCTTTAGAACCTAGATCAACGAGTTCCCCCATTTTACTAATCCCTTTTCCATACATTAAATCAAATTCAACAACTTTAAATGGTGGTGCTACTTTGTTTTTAACTACCTTAACTCTTGTTGAGTTTCCAATAATTTCATCTTTATCTTTAATGGCACCAATTCTTCTAATATCCATTCTAACAGATGAGTAGAACTTCAACGCATTTCCACCTGATGTTGTTTCAGGGCTTCCAAACATAACTCCAATTTTCATTCTAATTTGGTTGATGAAAATCATCATTGTGTTTGTATTTGAAATTGAACTTGTTAGCTTTCTTAAAGCCTGACTCATTAATCTAGATTGAAGACCAACATGGTGATCGCCCATCTCACCTTCAATTTCAGCTCTTGGAGTTAAAGCTGCAACTGAGTCAATTACGATGACTGAAATAGATCCTGATTTAACAAGAGTATCAGCTATTTCTAAAGCTTGTTCACCCGCATCTGGTTGAGAAATTAAAAGTTCTTCTGTGTTTACGCCTAATTTTTTTGCATAAACTGGGTCTAAAGCGTGCTCTGCATCAACAAATGCACAAATTCCACCAGCTTTTTGAGCTTCAGCAACAACTTGTAATGCTAATGTTGTTTTCCCAGAAGACTCTGGTCCATAAACCTCAACTATTCTTCCTTTTGGCAATCCACCTATTCCTAAGGCCAAATCAAGACTTAAAGATCCTGTAGAAACAGACTCAATATCCATTGCTCTTCTTTGTCCAAGCTTCATTACTGAGCCTTTTCCAAAATTATCAGTAATTTGTGCTATTGCTGCGTCTAATGCTTTGTTCTTTTCTTTAATATCCATTTCTTGATCTTTAGTAGATTTAACTACTTTTAGGTTACTTTTAGTCATTTTTTGCCTCTTTTTTTAATTTTTTTAACACTCGAATCATGAATTAAATGTACACATTTTGTTCTCATTAGCAATATATTAATTTTTTAGTCTAAAAAAACAAATAATTACTTAAGTTTTAGATATTGGCTGTTTAAAAGACCAACAGCTTTTAGCAAGTTATACTGAGCCATAAGATAATTTTTCTCAGAACTTGCTAGAGAAAGTTGAGCAGAAAGCAATAAAGCATTTGATTGAATAACATCAAGAGTTGTTCTTGAGCCTCTTTCGTATTCTGCAGCAATTCCTTCATTTGCTATTTGAGCTGCTCTAACTTGAACTTTTACAGAATTTAAAAAACCTTTAGAAGACTCTAAACTTGACCACGCACTTGCAACATGAGTTTCGCTGGTTCTAACAGTATCATCTAATAATAATCTTTTTCTTGTAGTTAAATTAGATTTTTTGTTAATTGTAGATTGTGTTTTTCCACCTGTATAAAAAGGCCAGCTGATTGTAGCTTTTAAAACATCTTTTTCTCTTTGATCGATTGTTGAGCTGATATCATCAGCATAAGATCTTTCTAGAGATAATGATGCGGTAGGTTTTAAATCTGATTGTGAGATTGCCACATCCTTTTCAGATTGAGCTAAATCAAATTTTGCTATTTTAATATCTGGATTATTTTGTTTAGATAAATTAATTGCTTCATTTAAAGAATTCGGAATGCTTACAATCGATTTTGAATTTTTCCTTAACTGATTTGGATCTTCTAAATTTCCAATTATGTTTTCATAAGTTAATTTAGCAATTAATAAATCACTTTTTGCTTGTGTATATTGAGCTTGAGCACCAGCAAATGAAGATTCTGACTGTGCTAAATCAGTTATTGTAATTTGACCACGATCTAATCTAATTTTATCATTCTCAACTTGTCTTCTTAAAAGATTTAAATTTTTTCTATTAATGTTTTGCTTTTCTCTAGCTAAAATTAAATTTGAATAAGCATCGATTGCGCTATGAAGAACATCTTGTTCTTTTTTAATCAATTTTGCTTTTGCTAAATCTAATGCAGTAATATTTTTTTCAAGAGTTAAATCTCTTCCATAGTCTAGAAGTGTTTGCTCTAATTTTATTGATGTAGTGAAAGGATCAACATCTGTTTTTGCAGCATCTCCTCCACTTTGGTTAGTAAGTTTATTTGTATTTTCTAAACTTTTAGAGCCACTTAAAGTTAATGATGGTTTGTAATCTGCTTTTGAAATATTAATATCTTCTTTTGATACTTTTATATTTTCTCTTTCGGCATTCAGTTGAATATTATTTTGATAAGTTTGATTTAAAGCATCATATAAAGTAACTGCAAAAGAGTTACCAAAGCTAAAGGCTGTTAAACTAATTAGTATTAATAATTTTTTCATTTTCTTTTATATACCGCAGATTTAATTTGATGGTTACTATTTAAATTCAAAATAATAGACGCATATATAGGCATTTTTTTGAACATATTTTCTGTAATTCTTTGATAAGTTTGCATAAAATTTATCACATCCCCTTTACTCATTATCTTGTGACTAGATGATTTTTTAGTCTTAAGCCAAAGTTTATGCTCTTGTTTTAATCTCCATTTTTGAAGCAGGCTAAAGTTTTTAGCCTTTAAGTAAATCATACAATTAAGTTGCGAGTATAATTTTTTATATTTTGTCTTTAATTGTTGGTTAACATGTCTTCTCCAAATAAGTTTTGGATCATTTACTTTTTCAAGTGAATTAATTGATTTTTTAAGAGTTTTATTTTCTTCTGCTCTAGCTCCAACACACCATCCTTCAAATATTATTATATCAGGTTTTTCTTTTATTCTGTACCAATTTTTTTTAGGGGATCTGTCATCCACTGCTTTATTAAAATTTGGTAAATCAATTGTTTTAAAATTCTTCCTCTTTGCTTTTTTAAAAAAGTTTAACATCATTTGTACATCATGGGTTCCAGGTACTCCCCTTGTCATTAGCATTGAATGAACTTTTTTTGATAAATTTAATCTTTCTTTTCGAGTTTTATAAAAGTCATCAATTGAAATTTTAAATACCTTAAGTTTAAAATATTTTTCTAATACAATTTTTATAATTGAGCTGATGGTTGTTTTTCCTGTTCCCTGGCCACCTGCCAAACCAACGAAGTAAGGTCTTTTATTATTTGCTTTTTTTGCAATCCAAAAACACATAGGAATTAAAAAAGACTTTAGCATCCCATCCTTATTACCAAACTTTTCTGTAGAAGTTTCTTGTAATTTAATAAAATTAAAACAATCTTTTTTAACCTTACTAAAACACTCTTCGGTAACTTTCATCGAACTTATTATTTTTTCTGATCCATTGGATGGTTCTTTCCATCTATCAAAGTTATATCTTTTAAGTTTGCAACATCAACTTCATCCACACATCCTAAATTAAATCCAGTCATCGCAGTATTACTTCTTGGATTGTGATGAGTGTAAATTCCACATTCAGAACAAAAATAATGTTTAGCAACTTTTGAATGAAATTGATAAAGCTTTAATTTGTCTTCTCCCTTGGTAATTTTAAAATCTTCGTTTTTGACCATACCCATTGTTGCATTTTTTCTTTTACAGATAGAACAATTACATTTTACAATTTTCGCTAACTCATTAATTGGAACACTAATTTCAGCTTCAACAGCTCCACAGTGACAATTTAATTTCATATAACTCTCTTTCTTAATTTAATTGATACTCTTTATAAATTTGTTCTCTACTCTCTTTATTCATCCTTTTAGTTTTTTCTATAAATTCATTTCTTAATTCTCTTGTTTTAAATATATAAAAACAAACCGTATCTTTGCTATGATAAATAGCTTTTAACTCGTCATCTATATTATTTAGCTCTTTTGGTATTTCAGCTTTGATACAAATCATTAATCTATTTTCCTAAATTTAAACTACTAGTGGTTGGAGTTATCCACAATAGCACAAAATGTGGTTTTGGATGTTCACGTTTTGATTCACTTTTGATTCAGTTACAGACTCAAAATACAACCTCTTGCGTGTATTGTATAACTAGTCTATAAATTAGAACAAAACAAGAACATGAAACTAACAATCCCTTATTATCTACATAAAGCGGGCGCTGGTTTTCCTTCTCCTGCAACTGATTATATCGAAGAAGATATTGATCTAAATATACATTTGATAAGAAATGTTCCAGCTACTTTCATCATCAGAGTACAAGGAAAATCGATGGTGGATGTTGGAATTAACGATGGAGATTTATTAGTAGTTGATAAAAGTTTGAAACCAAAAAACTTTTCAACCGTAATTGCAAACGTTCATGATGAGCTTGTAGTTAAAAGCTTAGTTCAAGAAAGAGATAAAAAGTTTTTAACGTCAGGATCTAAAGAGTTTACTGACAGAATTTTAATTAATGAAGAAGAAGATATCTTTATCTGGGGGGTTGTAACTTATGTCATCCATTCTACGTACTAAAAAAATAGCCTTAGTTGATTGTAATTCTTTTTACGTTTCTTGTGAAAGATTATTCAATCCTAAAATAAGAAGAAAGCCTGTTGTGGTTTTATCCAATAATGATGGCTGTATTATTTCAAGATCTAATGAAGCAAAAGCTTTAGGTATTAAAATGGGTGAACCTTATTTTAAAGCAAAAGATATTATCATTAAAAATAAAGTTGAAGTTTTCTCATCTAATTATTCTTTGTATGGAGATTTATCTAGAAGAGTAATGCGAACACTTAAAAGATTTAATTCAGATATGGAAATTTATTCTATTGATGAAGCTTTTTTAGATTTATCAAATTTTCCAGATCAAGATGTAGAAAAAATTGGAAAAGAAATTAGAGAAACAGTTTTACAATGGACTGGTATTCCAACTAGTATTGGAATCGCTAAAACAAAAACCTTAAGTAAAATTGCAAATCAAATTGCAAAAAAAAAGCAATCAGGAGTTACTAGCCTAATTGGAATTGACAACTTAGATCCTGTACTTGAAAAAATTGAAATTAATGATGTGTGGGGAGTTGGTAAACAATTAACAAAATTTTATCAAAAACATGGTGTCTATAACGCAAAGCAACTTAAGAATAAATCTAACAGCTGGATCAAAAAATCTTCTAATGTTTTAGGCTCAAGAACTGCAATGGAACTTAAAGGAATTCCTTGTATTAATTTGGAGACAACTACCACAAAAAGAAAAAGTTGTGTTGTCTCAAGATCGTTTGGGAAAAGAGTTGAAAGATTTCAAGAATTAAAAGAAGCAGTTGCAAATTATTGTTTAAATGCATCTGAGAAAATTAGATCAGAGTCGTTAGTTGCAAAAGCAATCACAGTATTTGTTAGAACTAGTCCCTTTCAAAGAAACTATGGATATTATTCGAATGCAAAGACTATTGATTTTCCAATTGCAACAAACAATAGTATTGAGATAGTTAAAACTGCAGTCACCATACTTGAGAGTATATTTAAAAATGGTTACCAGTACCAAAAAGCAGGTGTTATGCTTACTGGACTTTCAAATGCTAATGACAAAACTAACCTATTTTCATCTGAAAAAGATGAGAAGATAAACAGTTTAATGAGATCTATTGATAGCACTAATCACCGATATGGAAGATCAACTTTAAGTGTTGCAAGTGCTGGTGTTCAAAAAAAATGGAATATGAAAAGAGAGTATTCTTCTAAGATAGATACAGCTGATTTTTATTCTCTACCAACAATTAGAGTTAATTAAGTTTATAAGCTTTAGTAGAACCGTCTTTATATTGAAATTCTACTTCTGTTTTTGAAACACGTTTAAGAGATGAAAAACCATCATAATTAGTAATAAAATCATTTAAATTTTTTCTACTCTTTTTACTCATCTTCTTACCTGGTGCATTTATACCTACATCAACAATAACCTCTGCTCCATTTAAAAAAGCATTTATATATGCTTTAACTGGTGGTCCACAGGTCATAGCTTCTGTAACCCAAATAGGTTTATTAATACTTGTGGTTTTTAGTAAGGAGGCAAATTCATCAACCCAAAATTCTTTATCACATTTTCCATCAGGAGTGCTTATGTGATGAATATTAGCAATATCAAAATTATCTTTTATTTTTGGTAAAGTATATTTCCAAAATTTTTTATTTTCTGGAAACATTCCTGCAGCACCTGCCATAACTATTATAGAGTCTTTTTGTTTTTCTTTAATAATTTTTGAAGAAAAATTAAAAATTTCTATAAATTCATCTTTCTTTCCTTTAAAGAACATTTTAAATTCTGGTTCATTCATTATCTCCCAATATATGATTGGCTTAGTTAATCCTTGCATATCATTATTACCATCACCATCATAACGATCTACTAGTGATAAAAGAAAAGTTTTATAATTATCCATTGAACAAGGTTTACTCAAATACTTTGAAAAATGTTTACCAAAAGGACTTCTTGCTTTTTTTCTTTTACAAGATTTTTGTTCCCAATTAGAGTATGGCCAAATGGTTGCTATAATTGTTTGATTATGTTCTTGAGCATAAACAACTTGTGCATCAGCTTCATCCCAAGAATAACTTCCTTGTTTTCTTTCAATTTTATTCCATACAAAAGGTCCTGGATGAGGTCTTATCCACTGACCATCTTTTCCTCTCATTCTTTCATCACGCATTTCTGTTAATTCACCAAATCTTGAATCAGAATAAGAAAAATTTAATGAAAAAATTAAAAAAATTAAGATATTAAAAAATATAATTTTATTTTTTTCCGTCACCAGGACCTCCTGGTCCGCCTGGTCCGCCTGGTCCGCCTGGTCCGCCTGGTCCGCCTGGTCCGCCTGGTCCGCCTGGACCGCCTGGTCCACCTGGTCCGCCTGGTCCGCCTGGTCCACCCATCGCACCTTCAACTGCTCCACCAATATTTCCCATGGCTCCACCCATGGCACCGCCAGGATCTCCCATGGCTCCTCCTAGAGCTCCACCTGGATCTCCCATGGCTCCACCTGGATTACCCACGCCACCCATAGCATCACCCATTCCTGGTCCTGCAGGTCCACCTGCCATAGCCCCTGCCATGGCTCCACCCATGGCACCGCTCATACCTTCTTTCATGGCTCCACCCATGGCTTCACCCATGGCACCTTTTCCCATGCCACCAACTCCCATAGCTGCTCCCATTGCATGAGAACCCATAGCTGAAGCTGCGGCTCCTTGAGCTGACATTGCTGCTCCCATTGCTGCACCTGCTAATCCTGATCCTGCCTCATTAGCTGCCATTGCTGCACCAGCAACTGATCCCATTGCTTTTCCAGGATCTATACCTGTTCCCATTGCTGCAGAAACTTGGCCTAAATTCATTCCACCTTTCATCATAGCTCCGTCCATTCCTTTTGGATCTCCCATTAAATCTCCAAGTTTAGCTCCTTCTGGTCCTCCAGCTAAACCCATGCTCGCTGCCATTTCTGGATTCATTTGAGCGTTTAAATCCATTGCACCCATGCCAACCATTCCACCACTCATAGCTGCTAATCCCATGTCTCCACCTTCCATTCCCATAGCACCACTTAATTCCTTCATTCCTTTAGCACCCATTGCCGCCATTGTTCCTTGATTAACCAAACCAACTTCCATCATATCACCCATTACTCCTGCTGACATATCTCCACTCTTTGCCATGTTGGCTATACCTTGAACTGCTTTACTTCCTAATCCTGCAACATTAGATGACATAACTGAAGTTAAATCTATCCCTGCCATTCCAGCTGCGCCCATACTTGCAACCATTCCAGGTGTCAATCCTGTTTGTGCAGCCATGTCTGCCATTCCCAATTTATCCATTGCTCCAGCATCCATTCCTGTCATGTTTGCCATTGCCTCTCCCATTTCAGCTTTTCCCATACCTTGCATAACATCTCCCATCATTTGGCCTGATGGTGCATCACCTGTAATCATAGCTCCCATTGCTGTAGCTGTCATTCCTTCGGGAGGTGCCATTGCACCAGGCAATCCTCCTGCTAAAGATGGTCTTGCCATAACCATTGCTCCCATCATCATACCTGACTCACTAATATTTTCAGGCATATCTAAAGCTTGTGGTCCTGCTTCTGCCATATTATTTGCAAATGAGCCTTTCATTTCTGTTCCTTTTTGAAGTGCTGTTTTTTCTGTAGGAGCTTTTCCTGATATGGCTTGACTTATCATTCCTACTGTTCCTGACATTGCGCCGGCAATACCTACTTCTGGATTTGCAAATGCAGTAGATAATGATTTAGCCATACCTTCCATTCCCATATCAGACATTGCTTTTCCAATTTCTTTCATTCCCTCAATACCTGCCATACCTTTGGCCATTCCTGACATGCCTTGCATTCCAATGTTGTCTTCCATGCTTTTCATCATATCTTCACCCATGCCTTTTGCACTCATAGTTGCAACTATAGCACCTGTCATAGTTTGACCCATTTGCCCCATAGCTTCTGGATTGGCAGCCAAAGTTTCTAGTGCTGCTGTTGCAGCACCTACAGGTAAAGCTTCTAATGCTCCAGCCATCATTGCAGGCTTCATTCCCATTTCCGCAACATTCATGGATGCAAAATTTCCTGCATCAAAATTTGCCATATCAAAATTAGCTGACCCAGTAACAGCTTCCATGTCAACCATTCCTGCATTAGCAAGTCCTTCCATCGCAGCTCCCATTCCAATTCCTTGAGCATCAAGAGATCCCATCATACCTTTTGCATCAAACCCTGCTGCACCTAGCGCATTCATTTGCCCTGCCATTTTTTGCATAGCTACAACTTTTCCAGCTCCCATTTGTCCTGCTATACTTGATAATGCTGCCATTTCTGCTGGGGAAAAATCTTTTGCAAAATCTACTCCTGTCATATCTAATGCTGTTGGATCAGGAATGGCTCCTAAAGCCATATCAGTTACACCCTCAACCAATGACATTGCTTGGACTGCAGAAGTAATATCTCCTTTAGCTAAACTTTCTGTTGCAAATGACATTGCACTTTCAGCTTGCGCTATTGAGACATCTAAAGCTTTACCGATATCACTTTTAGCCTCACCCAACGCTTCTGTAGCTCCTGCAATATTTTCTGCTACTTTTCCAGCGTCAGAAGCTAATTGATCTGCTGCTGCTTGAGCCGAATTACCTGCTGCTTCAGAAATTCCTGACATAGAAGTAATATCATTTGCTTTAGCAACCATATTCAAAAATAGTAAGGATATAATTAAATTTTTTATAATAATTTTTCTAATCATTATTTAACTTCCTCAATTTTTTCTTGTGCTTTAATAGTTGCTGCTCTTTGAGCATTAACTTTTGCTGTTGCAATTTGTTTTTTTAAACTAGCAAGTACTGCTGCACGTTCAGCAATTTCAGGTGTTAATTCTTTTGCTTTTTTTTTCTTCTTTTTTTTATTTTTTTTATATGCTGCATAAAGCATTTTACCTGTTGCCCAGAATTTTAAAATTGCTTCTGATGATTTGGCTTTTGGAGAAATATTTAAACTCATTCTCATTGCCTCTCTTCCTTTCTTTAAACCTTCTAAGGTTTCAACCTTTGCATTTTTGTCATTTAGCATTTCATTAAATAAGGCCTCGAAGTAAGCCATGTCTCTTATCATATGATGTTGATATTTATTTAATTCACCTTTTCCTTTAACAAATCTTGCATAAACTTTTTTTCCTGCCGCTCCCTGCTTTTGTTTGCTTGTTTTATGATTTTTATGAAACATTTTTTTTGGGTAATCTATTTTTTCATAGATAAATGCTTCTGGTCTTTCACTTTCAGGCCAATCACTTATTTTCTCATATTTTTTACAATAAATACAATCTTTCTCTTCTTTATCTTTTTTTTTTGCAGCTTCTAAATTTGATGAAGAAAAAATTATAAAAGTTAAAACAATTAAAATTTTTATTACTAATGATGCAGTTTTAAATTTAACTGAGCCTGGCTAAGTAACCATTCATAAGAAGAACCCTACTACTTATTATTCGTTATAGAAATAACTAATTAGTGCCTAAATACTAGATTAATGAAATTAATATTCAATTTAAACGTGAAGAGTTAATTAATAAGGCACTTTCCAATTAGGAACAATACTGAATTCATTTAACCTTTAATTACTGAATGAACAATTTTCTTCCAATTATAGTTTCTATATAATGAACTAACTACTATTATTCTTTTATTATCTAAATCAATTAATATTTGCTGGCCTGCAAATCCGCTCAATCCTAAAATTTTTCTTTTCTTATCAATTCCAAAAATATCAAAGTGAATTTGACCACCATATGATTTTGTATAAAGACCAACATCAGTTGCATGTTTTATATTGTCTTTCTTTTTAATTCTATTTTCATAAATAGTTTTTAAATATTTACCAGCACAAGTATCATTGTGCCAATCATCCATCATTGTTTTAGCAATTCTTAAGTAATCATATCTATTTGCATAAAATGAATATCTGGCAGAAACAAAGTCTTCATATTTTAAATATTTTCTAGATTTTTGAAATTGAACTTTGTTTTCAACTCCAACATGTTCATTAAATACTTTATGTAATAATTTATCCCAATTATCACCAGCTTTGAATTTAACGTAATTCATAATTACATTGGTGGTCAAGGCACTATAATTATAAATTAATTTACTTTTTTTCGTACCTCTTAAATATTTGTTCATTACCTTGACTAAACCAATAACATTTACATTTTCCTCTTTTTTCAAACCTTTGATCCTATTGTCAGAACCAACATTTCTTCTTTCACCAACCCATTTTTGATCCCCACCTTTCATATTCAAAAGATCAAGCAGTATTGAGTCTTGATAAAGGGTATTTTGAATTAAAGGCCAATCATCTAATTTTACATTTATATTATCAATATAACCTTCACAGATTGCGTGCCCTGTTACATAAGACACTAAACTTTTACCCATTGAGTGCGATGGAAGCATACCGTTAATAATTTTATCCCCTTGAACTGAAGTTGGTATATCTGACTCATCAATTACAATTTGATCATTTTCAAAAAGTAAGTAACTAATAATTCCAGTGTTTTTATTATTTTTAAATTCTTTTAAAACATTTTTATCTTGTCTTAGATTTGATTTAAACTTGTAGTGATTTTCTGATCCTTTAACTACCCAACCTTCATAATCTCTAAGTGGATAATCCCAAGTTTTTTTGTTTTTATTTGCGTAAGCTGAAGTTGAAAATATTAATATACAAATAACTATTAAGATTTTTTTCATTTACCTTTTTTAAATGGATCGTGTAGTAGCTTTTTGTGATTATATTTATATTTTTTATTGTTATAATGTAGTGAATTAACAACCAGTATTCTTGAATTTTCCACATCAATTATAATCATATTCCCGCCATAGCCACCCATACCAAATATAATTTTGTCTTTTAATCCTGGAAAATCCATATGAAATTGACCCCCATATGATTTTGTACGATTAAATGCAGGCTCTTCTTTTTCTTTGCTTCCTTTTGGTATTCTTCTTTCGTAAATTTCTTTTAAATATTTTCCAACACAAGTACCATTCTGATAATCATCCATTATAGCTTTTGCAATTCTAAGATAGTCAAATCTTGTTGCCATTATGTTTGGATGTCCATTTCCATTTTTTTCTTGAAAACTAGTATAGCCATAACGAATGCTATTTTTGATCTTTATTTTATCATTAAAAACTTTGCTATAAAATTTGTCATAATCTTCACCGATTTTAAATTTCATATAGTTTAAAATTAACTGAGTAACAAACCCATTATAATTGTATCTTTCCTTAGATTTTTTTGTATTTTTGTTTCTAAAGTGTGAGCGCATAGTTGTTTCAATATCCCTATCTTCATATGCACCTAATTTACTGGTACCATCGTCAAATTCATCGATGTATTTTTGATCACCAGTATTCATATTTAAAAAATTAATTAATTTTTGATCATGATAAAGTGAATCTTCTATTACAGGCCAGTCATTTACTCTTGCATCAACTCCATCAATGTAACCATCACATATGGCATGACCTACTAAATAAGAAGTTACTGACTTACCCATTGACATTGAATAAAATTTCGTATCATTATTTAAAAATTCTCCCAGTCTTTCTTTAGGAGAAAGTTCGTCAATCAATACTTCACCATCTTGGTAATATAAATAACTAAGGATACCTTTAGTTTTCATTTGTTTTTTTAAAAATTTATCTTCAATTAAATTGAATTTAAAATCGTAGGAACTATTTATCGATTTAAATTCTTTTAAATGTGAGCTTCTATCTCTATAAGAATATTTCCATAAATAATAAATCAAGGTGTCTCTATTTGGGTTTGCATGATAAGTAATATTAGTTGATGAAAATGCTTTATTAGCTAGCTTGATATTTAGATTATTCATCGTTATCATTTTTCCTTTGGGATAAAACCCACATTCTTCATTTAACCAAGCATCACTATTTTTTTTAAATGTTGCGCAAAGATCAACCTTAGCACCCCCATCTTTTAAATATTGGGAGTGGCCATTTTTCAAAAGCCATTGATTGAATTGATTTTGTTCGTTGGACTCAGAAGCAAATAGATTGTTTTGAAATGAAAAGATTAATACAACAATTAAAATTATATTTTTCATAATTTATATGTTGTCCCTTGATTTAAAAGTCAGCACAACCAGACTTTGTTATTATATAACAAACCTAGCAAATATTTAAGATACGGTCAAAATAAATAAAAAACAAAATAGATTTATTTATTAAGCTTTAAAGAGCTTGTCGGAAAGATTTTGTAAATCCTCACCCCAAAAAACATCTTTTTGGATACGTTTAAAATCTAAATCAAATACAGTCGACATAGCTGACGCATAAACTGATCTTGCATCAATTGTTACATTTAGATCTCTTCCTTGAAATAACTCTTTGCTTTTTAATCCTGGCCAGTCAGCGTAAACTTGATTTTTTTTAAGAAGACCACCACCCATAAAAATAGCAGATCCGTAGCCATGCTCTGTTCCTAATCCGCTGTTTTGTTTTATTGTTCTTCCAAATTCAGTCAGAGTAACAATTAATGTATTGTCAAATTGTTCTTTTAATCTTTTCTTTAAAGTTGCAAAAATAAGATCCATTTCTTTTAAGCAATCAGAGTGTGTCCCATGTTCTCCGCCTTGTGCAGCATGAGTATCAAATCCACCTACTTCAAAAACTGCAACTCTTGGGCCATTGGGTTCTTTCATTAAAGTACCTGCTTCACTTGCTAATGAATAAGTATCATCTGCTGCATAAGAAGTTTCTTTAGGTCTAGATTTTATTATTTCAAGCATATCTATTAATTCATCTTCAGATCTATCGCTGTAAACATCTTTTAATAAAGCTAATACTTTATCACTTGGCAACTTTCCTTTGGTTGGAAAATAATTATTATTTTGTGGTACCCCTCTAAGAAGTAAAGGCATAGGCAATGCTAAAGCTAAACCTTCTTGCTTTAAACCAGCTATTTTCATTCCTCTTCCAAGCCATCCTGTTTTAATTTTGTATGGAATTTTACCACCTGACTCCATTAAGTTTTGCCCATCAAAATGGGATCTTTCTGTATAAGGAATATTTGTTGCGTGCACTATAGCACCTTTCTTTTCTTTCCATAGTTCATGGAAATTAGTTAAACCAGGATGTAATGAAAAATCTGAGTTTAATTTTATAGTGTTATCTAAAATAAGTTCTTTTCTTCTTTTTTCAAAATTTTTATCTCCTACTACTGGAACTGCACATAATGCGTCCATTCCACCTCTCAACATAATTACAACTAAATTTTTTTTATTTTTAGTGGATGAATAAACAGGAAAACCAGATCCAGCTAAAAATAAAGTTGTTAAGGATCCCTTTAAAAAATTTCTTCTTGATATTTTCATGCTCTTAGAACCTCGGGTAGATTGAACAATAATATGTGTTTATCTATAGTTTTTTTATTCTTATTTAATATTTTCATTATCTTTTCAGGATTATCAAAATTATTGGTTACTACTTTTTCAAAAAATTCATCATTTTTATTATCAGGCTTTAAATTGATATAACCTTGTCTAGCATATAAAAATTTTCTAATTATTAATTCTGGAGACATCCAGTCTTCAGCTAAATCAGAAAATCCATTAGGCTGCTGAGATAAGTAAGGATGATGACCCATATCTTTCATAAACTTATGTGGTTTTGCCTGATAAGGATCTGGCCCATACCCTAACTGATAAGTATCAAATTTATCATCACTTGGTGGCCATTTTGCATCTGTCATTCTTCCCATTTGTAACCACCAATTTTCAGGCGTTTGAAATTTATTATGTTTGTCATTGAATTCAAAAGCAACTTTAATCGCAGCTTTATGAACTTCAGGTAAAAATCCGTCATTTATCTCCCAAGCTTTTACAATTGGATCTGTCATATCTTTAGTAGGATAATCAGTAATTAAATATCTACAAAGTTTATAGGCTATAAATTCTCTACATGATTTATGATTTGCTAAAAACTTAATAGCTGCTGGCAAACCTTTTTTTCCTTTTGGAAACTCTTTGCCCCAAAATAATTTTTTACCTGGTTGATGATATTTTCTTTGAAACTTAACACTTGCAGTTTCAAGCAATGATTTGTTAAGCTCGTCATTTGGAGCCCATCCAGTCATTATCATAGCTAGTTCAGTTATATTTTCTTGAGTATATCCAGAATTTGGCGAAACTGTATGAAGCTCTAAAAGTTCCCTTGCATGATTTTCATTTATAGTTGCTGGTCTTTTTTTTCTTTTTCTCCAATCTGCCTTTGCATCCTTAGATTTAGGGCCAACATTTACAGCGTTATCTAAATGATGAATCATTGCCCATGCAACTGTAGCCTCGTGTGCCAGTTTTTCAAAAGTTTGATTCATATTTAATCGAATTGTCTCTCTCTGATACGCACCCGTAGTATAATGAGACAAGAAATCTTTGTCGCTAATTGTAAAATGATTACCCCAAAAATACCAAAGTTTTGCAAGAACAGGGTGACTTCCCATTGTTGCCTCTTTATGTCTAATAGCTAATTCTAAATTTCTCCAAAACTTTTGTCCTGTGTCTGCTCTCAATTTATTTTTAGCAGATTTGTATCCTTTTTTATCTTTTTTAAATTTTTTTCTAAGTTTTTTTCTATCGTTAAAAACCCAATCCCTATAATGTTTTCTTAATTCCTCTTCAGAATAAATTTTTCCCTTAAAAGTAAAATCTGGTATTTTATCTGTAATTTGTGAAGTTGCCCAAACTAATGGATCTGATGGAATTTTTTCATCTGGTTTTAAACCAAAAGCAACTTTTCTAAAAAAATTTTTCATAATAATTTTTTGTTGTCCCTGGATTTAAAAGTCAGCACAACCAGACTTTGCTACAATATTAAAAAGTTAACTATTTTATTAAATACAGTCAAAATAAATAAAAACCAAAATAGGTCTATTTATCAAGCTTTAAAGAGTTTATCTGAGAGATTTTGTAGATCCTCACCCCAAAACACATCTTTTTGTATACGTTTGAAATCTAAATCAAACACTGTAGACATCGCTGATGCATAGACAGATCTTGCATCAATCGTAGCGTTAAGATCTCTTCCTTGATACAGTTCTTTCTTCTTTAGACCTGGCCAATCAGTATGAACTTGGCTTTTCTTTAACAGACCACCTGCCATAAATATTGCGGTTCCATAGCCATGCTCAGTTCCATTTCCACCGTTTTGTTTTATGGTTCTTCCAAACTCTGTAACGGTTAAAATGATTGTATCTTTATAAGCTTCTTGAAGATTGTCTTTTAGATTATTAATAATTTCATCCATTTCGACTAAACATTTTGTATGAGTTCCATCCACTCCTCCTTGAGCTGCATGAGTATCAAAACCATTAACTTCAAATACTGCAACTCTTGGACCATCTGATTTTCTCAAATATGTAGCTGCTTGTCTTGCAAGATTTTTATTTTTTCTTTTTCCACGACGATAGGAACCGCCGCCCATCATTTGTTCATCTTTTCTTTTTTTAATGAAGTCCATCATCTCGTAAAGCTCATCTTCTGAGCTTTCGGCATAAACTGATCTTAAAAGATCCAAAGTGTCTTTCTGTGGAAGTTTTCCATCTGCTGGAAAATAGTTGTTATTTTTTGGAATACCTCTAAGCAATAATGGCATTGGTAATGATAGTGCTAATCCATCACCCTGTAGTTTTGCTAGCTTCATTGCTCTTCCAACCCATCCTGTTTTTTCTTGGTAGGCAATTTTTCCACCTGACTCCATTAAATTTTGGCCTTCAAAATGTGATCTTTGCGTGTAGGGAATACTAGTTGCATGAACTATTGATCCTGTATTATCATTCCAACATTTATTAAATCCTATTAATCTTGGATGCAAAGCAAAATCAGAATTAAGTTTTATTGTATCTTCAATTAAGATATTTTTTCGTCTTTTTTCAAAATTTTTGTCTCCAATTATAGGTACCGCACAAAGACCATCCATACCTCCACGTAACATAATTACCACTAAGTTCTTTTTTTTGGATGATGAAGCTATAGCTGGAAGATTAAATCCTGCTAAAAATAAAGTTGTAGCTGAACCTTTTAAAAAATCTCTTCTTGATATCTTCATGCTCTTAATACCTCTGGTAAATTAAATAAAATCATATGCTTTTCTTCATTACTTTTAGCTTTTGAAACTATCTTTAAAATTTTGTCTGGATTATCAAAATTTGTTCGAATAATTTTTTCATGAATAGTATCGTCTATCTGATCTTTAATTTTGTATGTATGAAAAGCTCTTTTCGCATACATTAATCTTCTAATTATCAATTCAGTAGATAACCAATCAGTTGATAAATCTGAATATCCATTAGGTTGTTTGGATCTATATGGATGATAACCTATATCTTTTAACAACCGATCAGGTTCTCTCAACTCTTGACTAATTAAATTACCTAATTCAAACTTATCCATCTTCTTTTCTGGTATTGGATATGCGTATGTAGCGCCTGACATATTTATAGTTTGCAACCACCAATTTTCAGGGTTTTGAAATTTTTTATATTTATCATTGTATTCAAATGCAACTTTAATTGCAGCTTTATGAACTTCTGGTAGATGTCCATCTGATTGTTCCCAAGCTTTAATAATTGGAGCAATCATCTCTTTTGTTGGGTTGTCAGTAATTAGATACCTACAAAGTTTTGTTGCTATAAATTCTCTACATGAAGGATGATTTACCAAATCTTTAATAGCAATTTTCAAACTTTTTTTTCCTGCTTTATACTCTTTACCAAAAACATATTTTTTTCCTGGCTCATGTCGCTTTGACATAAATCTAATATCTGTTCCTTGATCTTTTGATTTTGTCCACTTTGGTCTCCAGCCCGTCATTATGCATGCAAGTCCCATGACATCTTCTTGAGTATAACCAGCCTTTGGTGAAACCGTATGAAGTTCCATTAATTCTCTAGCATGATTTTCATTTATTGTTGCAGGTTCATTTTCTTTCTTACGCCAATCTTCTTTTCCACTTATAGATTTTGGTCCAATATTATCTTTATTATCTAGATGCATTATCATCGGCCATGCAATAGTTCCTTCTATTGCCATAGTTTCAAAAGTTTTGTCCATGTTAGCTCTTATGAATTCTCTTTGATAAGCTCCTGTTGAAAAGCTTGGTAACCTTTGAGTGTCACTTATTGTAAAATGATTGGTCCAAAAATACCAAAGTTTAGCAAGTACAGGGTTATCGCTTCTTACTGCTTCTGCATGTCTGATACAAATTTCGTTATTAGGCCAAAATTTTGCCCCACTATCATCTTCAAGTTTCTTTTCAGCTATTCTTAACCCTTCAGGATCATTTTTATATTTCTTTTTAAAAGTGGTTTCTTCAGTAACTCTTTGTTTGATCCAATGTTCTCTCATTTCTTTTTCTGAGAAAATATATTTTCCTTTCCAATTAAATTCGGGGATTGTCTCAACTTGTTTTTGAGCCCAGGTTAGTGGATCAGATGGGGCTTTTTCTTCAGGTTTTAAACCAAAAGCTATTTTTCTAAAAAAGTTTTTCATTACTATTTTATTTTATCTATATTATGAATATTTTCTAGAGATTTATCAAGTTCCTCTAAATTTTCTCTTAAAGCTAAATTAGAAATTGAATAGATCATCATTAATAATAAAACTAGTGGTATTGATGTGACAATTGATGCGTTACTTTTAATTAAAAGAATATAAAAAACTATAAAAAAAGTTGATCGAATTAAAACTGTTTTTCTAAAAACACTAATAATTGAAAGAGAGTGTTTTAATAAATTAAAAAAACTCATCTTAGATGGGCCAAAATATCGACTACCTCTTATAGATGGAATAGATAATAAATTTTTATCAATTTTTTTTAAGGATCCTGAAAAACTATTCCAAGTAGATTTTTCTTTAAGCATTTTTTCAACCGTTGATTTTGATAAACAGGTAAAATTTCCAAATCTAATAGATTGACTAGTAAATGCTAAAGTTAAAAATTTATGAAATTGATAGCAAAATTTAAAAAACAAACTCTCAGATCTTTTAACTCTTTCACCTACTATCGATTGATTATTTGATTGTTCTGCAAGTTGTATAAAATTTTTAATCTCCTCTGGTCGATCTTCACCATCACCATCCATTGGTATCACATAATCAAATTCTTTTTTTTCAAAAATATATTTAAGTCCAGAAGCAATACATCTTGCATGACCCCTATTTTCTTTCATATTGATGATTTCAAACAAATTAATATTTTCTAAGTTTTGATAAGTATCTATAATTTGCTGAGAGGAAGCATCATTTATAACAACAACTGACACTTCACAATTCAAATCTTTTACTTCAAAATTAATATCTTCGATTAATTTTTTTAAAGATTCCCTGTCATTATAAATTGGAATTAATAATATAATCTTCATTTACTCTCTTAACCCGATCATACAAATACCCTGCTTAGCAATTTTACCAAATTCTCCAGGACATAAATTTTTTAATATTTCTGGATTACCAACATAAATTAAACCACCAGAAGGATCTAATTTGTCTACTTTTCCATCAATACTGAGGAACCATTTGGGTCTGTCCCTTAAATGATAAGATAAATTACCTGCATGCCATTCATCACCCACAACATACATGATTTCATTTGAAAAATTTTCAACCCATCTTCTATCAACAAGATCTGCAATTTCTTTTCCAAAGTAGTCGGTTCTTTTGTTGTCTGTTGAGAGAGAAATGTAAGCATAAAGTGAAGGGCTTAATAAAAACAGGAATAAAAAACCATAAGTAAATTTTTTAAGTTTTTTGATATTTATTTCAGATTTAAGCAAATAGATAAATAAAGTACCAAAAAATAAATAAAATGGTGTCATCCACATTGTTCTAATCTTAGAGCCTGTAAACACCGATGTTATAAACATGAATAGAATTGGTAAAATGTTAATCGCTAACAAAAAAAGTAATTTTTTATCTTTAAAATTAAATTTGAATTTAATTTTTTTTACTAATAACCAAACTAAGATTGAGAATGGAATTAATATTCCAATTTGTTTTATTAGAAAAATTAGCGGATATTTAATATGATCAATTAAACTAGACTGTTCTAATCCAGTTCTAGCAAGTCCATAGGTGATAGTAATAAAATCATTGTTATTGAGCCAAATTAAATGAGGAACTAAAATAATTAAAAATATTTCAACAGTTATTAAATATTTAAAGTCAAATTTTCTTTCTCTCTTAATAAAAATTAAGTAAATAAACAAAAGATCAATTGAGAATAAAAGATAAATAAATAAATATTTGGATAAAAATCCAAAAGCCGCAAATAATCCAACTAAAAAACAATCAGTAAATTTTATTTCTTTACTGGAATAAATTCTCCATGAAAAATAAACAGTCAATGACCAAAACGGTAATTGGCAAACATTCACGTTAAATTCGGGAGTTGTAAAATTATAAAAATAAATTGCTTCAATAATTAAAACTGAAATTAATCCCAGTAAATTATTATTAAAAAATTCTTTAGAAAATTTAAACACATAATAAAAAGAAATAATTACAAAAATTTGACTAAGCAAATAATAAGCCCAATCTTGAGATCCAAAAATTTGAAAAAAAACTTCTGGAAAAAAAGCAACCATCGGTGGGTGCTTGTTAAAGCCCCAATCTAAATTACTCCCCCAAGCTAAATGCTCAATAGTATCTAATGGTAAATTTTGATTTGTAATAGATGGTACGAATGTCCAAAATATAAGATGAGCTGTAATAAAAATATAAAATATATTGTTTGTATTTTTGCATATAATGGTCATTTATAAATATTTATAACAATTACGCTTGCTTGACACCCTTAATTTGCTGAATATACTCCGGAAATTCAAATTTTAACTATGCCTAAGACTACTAAAGTTAAGAAAAAAGTTACCAAAGCAAAAGCTAAAGTTGCAAAGCCAAAAGCACAAACTGTAACTAAAACAAAGGTTGCTGCAAAAGCTCCTATTAAAATTTCAAAAACATATGTTCCAAAAGACACTGAAAAATATATGTGTGAAAAACATAAAGTATTTTTTAGAATGAGATTAACAGAATGGAAAAAAGATTTAGTTAAAGCCAATAATGAGGCACTTTATTTTGGAAGCATGGATGACAATAGTATTTCTGCAGATGTAGTAGATCAAGCAAGTTCGTACACTGATAAAAATGTAGAGATGAAAGCTATTAATAGACAAATCAAGTTAATATCTGAAATTGATAAAGCTTTAGCTAGAATTAGAGAAGATATTTATGGTTACTGCTTAGATACAGCAGAGCCCATTGGATTAAAAAGGTTAATAGCAAGACCTGTTGCAAAATACACTATTGCAGCTCAAGAAAAGCATGAGAAAAATGAAAAAGTTCATGCAGATGACTAAATTTATAATTAATCAAAATTAATTAAATCTCCAGCACTGATTTCACCATCATCTAAAGCTGTTAAAAATACACCCATATCAAAATGATTGTAAGTTTTTTTCAATAGCTGAAGTAAATCAAAAGAATTATCATCTGTTTGAGGTTTAAGATTGATTGCAACACATCTTGGAATATTTTTTTCAACTTTAAAATGAACATTGTTAATTCTTATTACCTTACTTAACCATTCTCTTTCCTCCCAAGGTTTAACTCCATCGATATAAATATTGCCTCTAAATATTTGTTGTTCTACCTCTTGATTAATTTTTTTTTCAAAATCTTTGATACTTTGGATGTTTAAAAGAGAGATCGAGTTAGTAAAATTAATTTTTTTTGAAATAGATGTGTCAAAAAAAGGAAAGTTTTCATTTCTCATTAAAACTAAAGGTTGTTTTAAAGATTTTTCCAGTTCTGCAATTTTATCAGATAACTTTTGACGCTCAGTAAGCTGATTTATGTCAATTGTAAGTACTTTTTTATCTTTAAGGAATAATGTTAACTCATTATCTTCAAATATAAAATTATATTTATTTAGAACTGGTGAATTTTTAAGAGTTAAAATTTTATTCCACTTATCTTTTCTTTCATTGGGATTTTTTTCAAATAATTTTACCTCATCTAAATTAAGGTTTTTAGAAAATGCAAAATTTCTATCTCCCTCAATCCCAATGTTTTTTTTAATTTTACATTTATTAATTTTTTGAAATGATAAAGATTTAACTGGGCAATAATTTAGAGATGAAATTTTTATATTCATAAAGTGATCTTAGAATAAAACTCAACTTAAAGAAAATTAATAAAAATTAATTAAAAAGATAGTTATTTATAATTAGAGCTTTGGAATTTGTGAGCCATTATTGTAAAGATCATAGCCCTTTATAACTGCATCACGGTTTGATATTTCTAAATACCATCTAGATAAATTCTTGTAATTTTTTAATCCAATGTCGTGCCATTCATGTCTTGCAAACCAAGGGAAAGTAGCAATATCAGCAATTGTATATTTTTCTCCTGCTAGGAATTTTGTGTCTTTCAATCTATTGTCTAATTCCTGATATATTCTCTTTGCAATTTTAAAATATCTCTCTTCACCAAATTCACTTTTGCCAGGATTATAATGATGAAATTGATGATGCTGTCCTATCATTGGTCCAATAGTTCCCATTTGTGCCATCAACCATTGATTTATTTTTAATCTATCTTGTTGTTCGTAAAACTTTCCACTTTTTTCCCCTAGGTACATAAGAATTGCCCCAGACTCAAAAATACTTTCTTTATTGTCATGGTCAGTAATTACAGGGATTTTACTAAAAGGACTTAACTTTATAAATTCTGGTTTAAATTGTTCGTCTTTACTTATATCTACTTTGGTTACTTTGTAATCGTAACCAATCTCCTCAAGCATGATAGAAATTTTTTTACCATTTGGAGTATCAGCTGTAAAAAGCTCTATCACTTCTTAACACCTAATCTTTCTTGAGCAGCTTTTGATGTGGTTGTAAATTCAAATCTTAATTTTTCATCAGGTTTTGCATACTTAAAACATCCTCTTGCAGCTAATGCGCCCTCATGAAAACCTGAAAGAATTAATTTAAGTTTTCCAGGGTATGAGCAGATATCACCAATTGCAAATATACCATCTATATTTGTTTCAAAATTTTCTGTGTTAACTGTAATTGTTTTTTTATCAATGTTTAATCCCCAATTTAAGATAGGACCAAGTTGCATAATTAATCCAAAAAAACCAAGCACATAATCTGTTTTTAATTCTTTTACTTCTCCGTCGTCATGTTTAATTCTAACTAGATCAATATTTTTATCTCCTAAAACTGAGTCTATTTGACATTTTGTATATAGGTTGAGTTTTCCTTGATCATTTAACTCTTTAACTTTTTGAACACTAGATTCTGCTCCACTAAAACCATCTCTTCTATGAATTAGATTTACCTTAGATGTGTTGGAAAGCTCTATTGCCCAATCAAGTGCTGAGTCTCCGCCACCAAATATTGAAATTGTTTTATCTTTAAAGACTGTCTTATCTTTAATTGAATAAAATAATGAACTACCCTCAAATTTTTCACATTCTTTTAAAGGAAATTTTCTAGGCTCAAACGATCCAACACCACCCGCAATAACAATGCTTGCTACATCAAACTTTTGGTTACCACTTGTTTTAACATGCCATCGATTTTCGACTTTTTTAAGCTCTTCCACTCTTTCATTTAAATGAGTTTTTACATTAAAAGGTTTTATTTGTTTTAAAAGATTGTTGGTTAATTCTTCTCCAGTACATTCAGGTACAGCTGGAATATCATAAATTGGTTTATCTGGATAAAGTTCAATACATTGGCCACCAGCTTTATCAAGATTATCAACTATCTCACAACTTAATCCAATGATCCCTAATTGATGAGCACAAAACAAACCTGTTGGTCCTGCTCCAATTATCAATACATCTGTTTTATTCATCTAACCTTGTTTTGATGGAATGTTTACAACTAGACCATCTAATTCATCTGAAACAATTAGCTGACAACTTAATCTGCTATTTTGTTTTGGCTCAAAAGCCATATCCAACATATCTTCTTCACCATCTTCTTTGGCTGGAAGTTTATCTTTCCACTCTTCATTTACATACACATGACATGTTGCACACGCCATTCCACCTCCGCAATCAGCATCAATTCCTGGAATATCATTTTGAACTGCGCCCTCCATAACTGTTAATCCATTTTGAACATCGATTGTGTGTGTTTTGCTGTCGTGAGTATTATATGTAATTTTTGCCATGGGCTATATATAGGTTTTTATTTAGATAGAACAAGTGAGTAAAATCATACCAAGTCTATTTTCAGACACTTTGTAATTGAGGTATATCTTTTCTTATAAAATAACTCGCATCTTCTTTCTGCTTAATCAATGCTGGAATTATTTCTTTGTATGCGTCTATCAGTCCATTATTTGGTTTAGGCAATTGATCTTTTATATGGTGGTGAAGTTTATCTAAGTTATATGACGGGACTGTTGGAAACATATGATGAGTTAAATGATATTCCATTTTCCAATATAAAAAGCTTAGTATTGGATTTAGGTACATTTCTCTTGTTGAAAACCTATGATCTTTAACATTTCTTGCAAGTCCCGCATGCTGAGTAAAGGCAACAAGTTTGTGTAAAGTTTTTCCATAAAATTGTGGAAGTAGAAAATAAAGTAATGGTATCCAAGAAGAAGCAACTATTGAACATAAAATAATTAACAACCAAATTGCAACATAAATTCTTGAACTAAAAATTACTTTTGCTTGTGCTTTTTCAGGAATACAGTCTTCCATTACTTTTGTTTTAACTCCAAATGCATGTTGAATAATTTCATATGAAATATGTTTTTTAAAAAATATTAAATCTAAAAACGGAATTATATTTATAATTAATCCTTTTGGAGTTTCTTTTAAATTGTTTCCATATTCAATTTCATGATCAAAAGGATTTTCAGTTGAATAAGTATTGCCATGATGAACAAAATGAGTGTATCTCCATCTGATTGGTTCAAAATTAGCCATATAAGATGAAATATAATAAAAAAATTCATTTAAAAATTTTGATTGAAAGGCAGTTTTATGACCCGTCTCATGCCACAATGGATTTGAAAATGAATAGATGTTTCCATACACTAAAAACCAAAACACCGACCACCAGGTTCCCCAAGTTAAATACGCCAAACTTCCAGTTAAAATTAATAAACCAAAAAAAAGAGAGATGTGTTGTAAACCTTTTATGTCAGATTTTTTTGAAAGTTCTTTAAGAACTTCAATATCGACTTTACACTTGTGCCATTTGTCTAGATTAACTTCCATAGCATAAATTATTGTAGGCAAAAAAAAAGGGCAAGAACAAAAATGTCCTTGCCCTTTAATTTAAATTTTAAGTAAAACTACTTAGCTCTACCAGGTTGTTGCATTGCTGCTGCCCAAATGATTAGACCAAAAGCGATCTTGTTCAAAAAGTCAGCTGCGTTGTAAATCACGTTAAGTGAGTTAGCGTCTACTCCACCTGTTAGGTAACCAAAAATGTAACCTAATGGGTAAATAGCCCAACCTACAGTAACGATCATTCTCATTGCACCAAAAGCAGTTACAAGTGCTTTGTTACCACTTTTCGCTGCTCTCTTACCTGCTTCACCTGAGAATACTTCATAAAGAATGTATACCCAACCAGCCATACCGATAATGAAACCAAGTGTAGCGTTGATGTATCCTGCTTCTCCTAAGTATCCACCTACTAGCATTACAAGTGTACCAAGCATCAATCTCCAGAAAATTCCTGAATCTGCTTTGTTTACTGCTGATAGAACAAAATAGAATTCTAACATTAGTAATGGAACTGTAATTAACCAGTCAATGTATCTGTAAACAGTTGGTGAATCACCAGTCATGATCCATACATCTCTCATATACATGTAGTGTACGAATGCAATACCAGTTACTAGACCAGCAACTGTCATTGAAACTCTCCAACCAGCTGGAACTGAACTTCTTTCTAAGAAAAAGAATACAGTAGCAGCTAAACAAGCCATTGATACTAACCAAAATGAAATACCTACGAAATCATCCTGAGCTAACATCACTGTCTCCGCGTTTGCTACACCTGTAACACCCATTAGGGCTACAGCTGTAAGAGCAAACAATTTAAGTTTTTTCATAAAAAAACTCCCTCTTTAGTTAGTTTTTATTTATTTAGTTTATATAAACTAAGTTCGAGTTACCTCGAACAAAGATTTGGGTTAAATAGCAAATAAATTTAGATTTATGAAGAGTTAATTACTGTTAATTTACATTGATTTTACTTATTTTTTAAAATTAAATACAATTTGTGATTTAAAAACCAACAAAAAATAAGAATTCGAATCAAAATTAATGTCAGAGAAATTTCAAAAAATTTACGAACAATCTATAAATAATCCTGAAAAATTTTGGCAAGAAGCATCTAATGATATCTTTTGGTTTAAAAAACCTAGTAAAATTTTAAATAAATCCAATCCCCCCTTTTATAAATGGTTTGAAGATGGTGTGACCAACACTTGTTACAATGCTTTAGACATCCATATTGATCAAGGTAGAGGAAAAAAAACTGCTCTTATCTATGATAGTCCAATTACAGGAAACAAAAGTCAATTCTCATACGAAGAACTAAGATCAAAAGTTTCAAAATTTGCAGGAGCACTAACTGCGCAAGGAGTTGCTAAAGGGGATCGGGTAATTATTTACATGCCAATGATTCCTGAAGCAGTTATTGCAATGCTAGCTTGTGCTAGGATTGGAGCAATACACTCAGTGGTCTTTGGTGGCTTTGCTTCAAACGAACTTGCAAGCAGAATAGATGACAGTAAAGCAAAATTATTAGTCACAGCTTCATGTGGTTTTGAGCCCGGAAGAACTGTTGAATACAAACCTTTGGTGGATGAAGCTGTTAAACTTGCCAATCATAAAATTAATAAAATGATTTTATTTCAAAGACCAGGTCATGAAGTAAAATTAAATGGTCCAATTGAAGTTAGTTGGGATGAAGTTGTTTTAAATGCACCAAATGCTGATTGTGTTGAAATGAATTCAAATGAACTTGCATATATTTTATATACCTCTGGTACAACCGGCACCCCCAAAGGAATAGTCAGAGATATGGGTGGCCACATAGTTGCTCTAAAATGGACTATGAAAAATATCTATAATATTGATACCGATGATATTTGGTGGTCAGCAAGTGATATTGGTTGGATTGTAGGGCACTCTTATATTGTTTATGCTCCATTATTCAAAGGTTGCACCACAGTATTATTTGAAGGTAAACCAGTTGGTACTCCTGATGCTGGTGCTTTTTGGAAAATTATATCTGACTATAAAGTTAAATCTCTTTTTACAGCCCCTACTGCCTTCAGAGCTATTAAAAAAGAAGACCCTGAAGGTAAGTTTTTCTCAAAATATGATTTAAGTAATTTTGAGAGCTTATTCCTTGCAGGAGAAAGAGCAGATCCAGACACAATTAAATGGGCAGAAAATTTATTAAAAGTTCCTGTAATTGATCATTGGTGGCAAACCGAAACTAGTTGGGCAATTAGCTCTAATTGCACTGGAATTGAAATGATGGAGACTAAATATGGATCGGCTTGTAAAGCAGTACCTGGTTATGATGTTAAGATTATTAAACCAGATCAAACTTTAGCAAAACCTAATGAAATGGGAGACATTGTCGTTAAACTCCCACTACCTCCAGGAACTTTTCCAACATTATGGAATGCAGATAAAAGATATAAAGAAAATTATATGTCAAATTATGAGGGTTATTACCAAACATATGACGCAGGTCACATTGATGACGATGGTTATATTTGGATTATGTCTAGAACAGATGACATTATAAATGTTGCAGGTCATAGACTATCAACAGGGGCTATTGAAGAAGTTTTATCTGAACATCAATCAGTTGCTGAATGTGCAGTACTAGGAATTGCAGATAAATTAAAAGGACAACTTCCTATTGGGCTTGTTGTTTTAAAATCTGGAGTAGATAAAGATAACGAAACAATTTCAAAAGAATGTGTACAAATGGTTAGAGATAAAATCGGACCTGTTGCAGCATTTAAAGTTGTAATTGTTATTAAAAGATTACCAAAAACAAGATCTGGTAAAATTTTAAGAGGAACTATTAGAAAAATTGCTGATGGTGTTGAATATAAAGTGCCTCCTACAATTGATGATCCTGCAATCCTTGACGAGATTAAGCAAGACCTAATTGATAACAAAATTATAAATAATGATTAAAACATATTTTTTTTTATCCATTGCAATATTTTGTGAGGTAGCTGGAACAATGTTGTTGCCTGTGTCACAAAATTTTACAAAAGTTATACCAACAGTTTGTCTTTCAATATTTTATCTTGCTTCATTCTATTTAATGACTTTTGTTATGGATAAACTTCCAATAGCGATTGTGTACGCAACATGGAGTGGACTTGGTGTGTTTACAATAGCAATACTTGGGTACATATTTTTTAAACAAACACTAGCTTGGCAAGCCATTTGTGGATTGTTCCTTATTGTTATTGGAGTTGTTCTAGTTAATAGTTTTACAGTAAAGCTTGGCTAAATTTTAAAGCTGTTCCATCAGGATCACCTAGTATCTTACCATCTTGCATTTTAATTTTTCCAGCAATGATAGTTGAAGTTGGAGTTCCTTTAAATTTATATCCATTAAAAGGAGTCCAACCACATTTACTCTCAATATTTTCATTTTTAATTTCAATTGTTTTATTCATATCAACAATTGTAAAATCAGCATCATAACCTTCTTTAATAAAACCTTTGTTTTGAATTCCAAAAATCTTAACTGGGTTTTCACATACTAAATTCATTAGTTGATTAAGAGAAAGCTTTCCATCGTTAACATGATTAAGCATAACTGGCATTAAGGTTTGAACTCCAGGCATACCAGATGGTGAGTTAGGATAATTTTTTTCTTTATTCGCTTTTAAATGAGGCGCATGATCTGAGCCTATTGTGTCGTTCATATTATTTCTCACCCCATACCATAATCTATCATAATGAGACTTATCTCTAAGGGGAGGATTCATTTGAGCATACGTTCCAAGTTTGTCATAACAATCCGGCGCATAAATTGTTAAATGCTGTGGAGTTATCTCAAAGGTAATATTACCTTTATGTTGAGATAAAAAATCAATCTCTTCTTTTGTTGTTATGTGAAGAATATGTGCTTTTTTCTTATGTCTTTCTGCAATTCTAACAATTCGTCTTGTTGAGGATATTGCGCATTCTGCACTTCTCCAAACAGGATGGGAATGAACATCACCATCTTTGATTAATTTTTTATTAACATTTAAAATTGCTTCATCTTCGGAGTGAACCGCAACAACTTTTGAGCTATTTTGAAAAACCTTATCAATATCATCTTCCTCTGCAACCAAAAGGTTTCCAGTTGAAGACCCTGCAAAAAGTTTAATTCCACAACAACCCTCTAAATCTTTTAAACTTGCTAAATCATTTGCATTGTCAGCAGTTGCACCAAAATAAAATGCATAATTGCAATACATTCTATTTTTTGCGAGGTCCAATTTTCTTTGAAATTCTTTCATATTAGAAGTTGGTGGATTAGTGTTAGGCATTTCAAATACACTGGTAATTCCTCCGGCAATTGCAGCCCTACTTCCAGAATGCAAATCTTCAGTATCCGTTGATCCTGGTTCTCTAAAATGCGTTTGAGTATCTATACATCCTGGTAAAACAGTTTGGCCTTGAGCATTAACTGTTTCCTTAGCGTCATCTGAAATTTGACCAATTTGATGAATTTTACCATCTTTAATAGCAACATCTACATCTTTCAATTCACCATCAATATAACATTTTCCGTTTTTAATTATTAGATCTAACATTTATGAAAAAAGTAATTATATTAAAATCATCAATCAATCAAATATGAATATTAAAAACGTATATATTTTGGATGACAGAGCCATTCTGTACTTAAACGGCGAGGATACAAAAGAGTTTCTTCAAAATCTAATTAGTAATGACATTAATAAAGTAAATCAAAATAATAGCTGCTTTTCTTCTTTGTTGTCTCCTCAAGGTAAATTCTTATATGAGTTTATAATAATTAAACACAAGTCTGGTTACATAATTGATTGTGAAAAATCTCAAGTAGATGGATTATATAAGCAATTAAGTATTTATAAACTAAGATCAAAAGTTGAAATTCTAAATCTTAGTAATGAATTTGTGGTTGCTGCTTTTTCTCATGAAAAATTCCTAACTTTTGAAGAAGCAAAAGATATTTCTGGGTTTACTTTAAAATATAGAGAAGATCCTATTTTTTTAGATCCAAGAAATAAACACTTAGGAGCAAGATTAATTATTAATTTAGAAAAACTTTATTTATCTCTAAAGAAATTAGACTTGCATGATGCAAATATGAATGAATATTACTCATTTAGTCATAAACTTGGAATAGTTCCAAAGGATTTAAACAAATTACAAAATAAATTATTTGGAATTGAATGTAATTATGAAGAATTAAATGGAATTGATTTTAAAAAAGGTTGCTATGTTGGGCAAGAAAATACAGCTAGAATTAAATTAAAAAATAAGCTTTCAAAAAGATTATTACCAATAAATGTTGTTGAAGGTGAATTAAATGAAGGTGAAAGTATTTATTATAATGATAATGAAATTGGCAAAGTATTAATAGATAAACAATATCCATTTGCTTTAATTAAATACTTAGATGAAAATTTTAATGAAAAAGCTAATTTTAATACAAAAAATGCTATAATTAAGATTGAAAAACCAAATTGGATAAAATCTTAAATAATTATTTCACTCCAAAAATATTTTTTATAATATTAAGAGACTCGGTAGCTGCCTTATCGTTATATTTTATAGTGCTTTTAATATCACAACATTCTGCGTAATAATTTTTTCTATAATTTTCATCTTTTAAAGAAAAATATGACCATCCATTAGGTTCAGTTGTATCAAAAACACCCTCCCCTATATCATACCTTGGGTATGATGAGTCTAGCTTACTTAAAACAAATTCTTTTTTCATCTCACTAAAAGATTTCATTGTTATTGGGCTTTTTAATTCTTTCCAATCAAATCGATGAGTGGCTTCTGGAAAAACCTTGAGCACTGCATTTCCATTATTTTCTTTAATTTTTTTAACATAGTCCTCACAAAACTCATAAGGTGTTAATCTATCTTTTTCACCAACTAAAATATAAAGAGGTGCTTTGGTTGTCTTAATGTTTTTGTGTAAATAACATAATGGGTAATAAGCGATGTGCGCCATAAACCTATTTTTTGGTTTAATAATATCTATAAAAAAATTTTGATGAGTATTTATTACTGCCATTGCACCATAGCTAAATCCCATTACTGCTATCTTATTTTTATCAATTCTTTGGTCTTTGGCTATTTTATCAAGCGCAGCATACACATCTATAGTCGCAGCCTCTTCAGATACCTCATAGTGCCATTGGTTTTCAATTCCTCTGGATTTGAATGTTTGAATATCAAGAATAGCTATACCTAGATTATTAAAGTATTCAAAATGATGACTGGGTACAAAACCCATGGATGGATGCAAGGTAATAATCAAAGGAATTTTTTTTTTATTTGTTTGTGGAATATATAAATCACCATAAACTTTTTGTTTTTTTAATTTCTTTAAACCCCCAAACATTTCTTTAGCAGTTTTGGGTGAAAAACTATTAAATTTTACAATTTCACTACTACAAATAAATTTACTATCTTTGAATTTATCCACTTTTATTATTTTAAGCTGAACCTCTTCTTTTTCATAGTCCCCATACGGAGAAGAGGATTTTACTGATCTTTTTGTAATATCAAAATTTTCAATTTTATCTTTATCAAATTCAATATTTATCTTCGCATTTTTTAAATCTTCCCAAAGTTTTACTGTGCCAGAGACCGAAAATTTTTTTCCATTTTTTGATAATTTATATTTAAAATTTTTTCTATAATTTCCCTTAATTCCTTTATGGCAAGGTATGTATAAATGTTCCAATTTACCTTCATTAAATTTAACTGTATCAGCAATTAGATATTCAGATTTATCTTTGTCTTTGTACGTCCATAAAAATTTGTAAAAACCGTTTGGTAAAAAATGTTTTTCATTTGCTTGGGAATTGCCAAAAATGAAAAAAATTAAAAATATTGTAATAAAAATATTCCTCATGTTCTAATGCAACTTATGCTATTTCTAAATTTTTATCAAAAATTTGATCAGATTTACAATTTGGTGCGGTCGGAGAGACTCGAACTCTCATGGACTAGGTCCACACGGCCCTCAACCGTGCCTGTCTACCAATTTCAGCACAACCGCAATATGTCTCATAATAAATGAATGACAAGCAACTTTCAAATTGGTAAAAAACATCATGGAATTTACTCAAGAAGTGCAAAAAGCAACTGATCCAATTTACCAAAAGATTTCAAAAGTTATGCCTGAAATCGAATGGTCAGTGCATGCTCCATATATCCACAAAATTAACAAACTTAAAAAAGAAAAGAATGCAGTAATTCTTGCACACAACTATCAAACACCAGAAATCTATCATGGTGTAGCTGATTTTGCTGCAGACTCACTTGCTCTAGCAATTGAAGCATCAAAAACTTCTGCAGATATAATTTTAATGGCAGGAGTTCATTTTATGGCTGAAACAGCAAAGCTTATGAGTCCTGAAAAAAAAGTTATATTACCAGACATGGATGCTGGCTGTTCATTATCATCATCAATAACTGGTAAAGATGTAAGATTATTGAAAGAAAAATATCCAGGAGTTCCTGTAGTTTCTTACGTTAATACATCTGCAGAAGTAAAAGCAGAAACAGATGTTTGTTGTACTTCAGCGAATGCAGTTAAAATCGTAAAATCATTAGGGGTAAAGAAAGTAATATTTTTACCAGATGATTATCTTGCAAAATATGTTGCTTCACAGACAGATGTTGAAATCATTTCATGGAAAGGCATTTGCATTGTCCATGATCAGTTCAATGAAAAAGAAATACACGATATTAGAGAAAAAAACCCAGGAATTAAAATTATTGCCCATCCTGAATGTCCGCCTGAGGTTATTAATGCTAGTGATTTTGCAGGGTCAACTTCTGGTATGATTAAATATGTTCAGGATAACCAACCTAAAAAAGTAATGATGGTTACGGAATGTTCTATGAGTGATAATATTCAGGTAGAGAATCCAAATGTAGATTTTATAAAGCCATGCAACATGTGTCCTTACATGAAAAAAATTACACTTCCTAAAATATTAGATTGCTTAGAAAATGAAACGGGTGAAATAATTATGGACAAAGATACAATTGATAAAGCTAGAATATCAGTTGAAAAAATGGCAGCTATCGGCAGATAATTAAGTGTCAAAAATAAAACTTAGCAAAGATTTTATTCGTAATACAGTTAAGAGAGCTTTAAATGAAGATCTCTATCCTTCTGGAGACATCACATCAAGTTTAGTAAAAAATAATAAAGTTATTAAAGTTAAACTTCTTTCAAATCAAAATGCAATTATTGGTGGTTTGCTGTTTGCAAAACAAGCTTTTGATTTAGTTGATAATAAGATTAAATTTAACATTAAAAAAAAAGATGGATCTTTTGTTAAGAAAGGTTCTTTGATTGCAACTATTGAAGGGAATGCTAGAAATATTTTAATTGCTGAAAGGGTTGCTTTAAATTTTTTATCTCATATTTCTGGTATTGCTACAAAAACAAATCAATTTGTAAAACTCGCTGGTAAAAAATGTAAAATTTGTTGTACACGTAAAACAATTCCAAACATTAGAGTTATTCAAAAATATGCTGTAAAATTAGGAGGTGGTACCAACCACAGATTTAATCTTAGTGATGAATTTTTAATTAAAGACAATCATATTGCATCATCAAATATTAAAGATTTAGTTTCGTTAGCTATTAACAACAAAAAAGGAAGAAAAATTACTGTCGAAGTTGATAATTTAAAACAATTAAAAACTATTATGGGTCTTAAATTCAATACTGTCCTGTTTGACAATATGAATGTTAAAAATTTAAGAACAGGTGTTAAAATCGCTAAAAAATATTACGAAACTGAAGCCTCAGGCAATATCAATCTAAAAACAGTCAAAAGCATTGCTAAAACAGGAGTGGATAGAATTTCTGTTGGAAGCATAACTCATAGTTCTGCTGCTATTGATTTAAAATTAGAAATCTAAGATACAAATTTAGACAAATCAGGTTTAAAATAATTTGGGCCCTTCATTACTTTCCCAGACTCATTATAAATAGGCTCACCATTTTCACCTAGTTTACTCATATTAGAGTTTTGAACCTCATTAAAACATTTATCTAAATCAATACCAAAGGCATGTCCTGCTCCATAAGTTACATATAGAATATCTGTTAGTGCATCAGCTACTTCTAGCAGATCATTATTATCCATTGCTTCTTTAAGTTCATCAAGCTCCTCCTTAATCAAATCAATCCTTAATTTGTTGATTTTATCAGTACTAAATGAAGGCTTAGTTTTGACCTCTTGGCCAAAGGTTTTCATAAAAGTTCCAACTTTGTTAAAATTCGACATTTTGCTCCTGTAAGTTTTTTTAAATTATTGTATGTTATAGTTATTTATTACTTATAAATTAATCAATGAAATTAAGAAAAGAATTCGACAGTATTGGAAGTGTAAATGTTCCTAATGATAAATATTGGGGAGCATCTACACAACGATCTAACAAATTTTTTAATATTGGTAAAATACTTGTAAATATTTCAATAATTAAATCTATAGCTATAATTAAAAGATCGGCTGCTATAGTTCATTCTAAAGATAAACTAATCAGTAATAAAGTTTCTAAAGCGATTATTAAAGCTTCAGATGAAGTTATAAAAGGTAAGTTAGATGAAAACTTTCCTCTTAAAGTATGGCAAACAGGTTCTGGAACCCAAACCAATATGAACGTTAATGAAGTAATCGCCAACCGAGCAATTGAAATTTTAGGTGGGAAAAAAGGAACCAAAAAACCAGTACATCCAAATGATCATGTTAATAAATCACAATCAACAAACGATGTTTTTCCAACGGCAATGCACATTTCTGTGGCAAAAGAAACTTTAAAAAAATTAATACCAAGTTTAAAAATTTTAGAAAAAGAATTAAAAAGAAAATCAATTGAATTTAAAAATATTGTAAAAATTGGAAGAACCCATTTACAAGATGCAACACCTCTTTCGCTTGGACAGGAATTTTCAGGCTATCACGTACAAGTTAAAAAAAGTATCGAGAGAATAACATATGCTTTAAAAGAAATTTTATATCTTGCGCAAGGTGGAACAGCTGTAGGAACTGGTATAAATTCTAAAAAAAATTTTGATAAAAAGATTGTTAAAGAAATTGCTAAATTTACAAAAATTCCTTTCAAACCAGCAGCAAATAAATTTGCTGAACTTGCAGCACACGACTCGATTGTTAATTTTTCAGGAACATTAAATACATGCGCTGTAGCTTTAATGAAAGTTTCAAATGATATTAGATTTTTAGGATCTGGTCCTAGAGCAGGTTATGGTGAACTTATATTACCTGAAAATGAACCTGGTTCTTCAATTATGCCAGGAAAAGTAAACCCTACTCAATGTGAGGCAGTTACAATGGTTTGTGTTAAAGTGATTGGTAATCATAATGGTATTACTATTGCAGGATCTCATGGGCATTTTGAGTTAAATGTTTTTAAACCTTTACTTGCTCATAATATCTTGCAATCTATTGACCTTATAGCTGATAGCACTAAAAATTTTGCCCTATATTGTGTAAAAGGAATAAAAGCTAATAAGAAAAAAATTCAAGAGCACCTAGATAATTCTTTGATGCTAGTAACTGCATTAGCACCACATATTGGCTATGATAATGCTGCAAAAATTGCAAAAACAGCTTTAAAAAATAATACTAGTTTAAAACATGAAACATTAAAAACAGGATTAATTAATAAAAAAGATTATGAAAAAATAGTTGATCCTAAAAAAATGATTTACCCAGCATAACTTTTAATTACTTTATTCAATAGATTTTTAAAATAAATCTTATTTTTCAAACTATTTTCTTTTAGATTAATTTCATTCAGATTATTAAGAAAATCTTTATCAGCTATACCATCAACCTTGATATCATTTATATTTAAAGTTTTTTCATCAAATAAATAAGTAAAGTTAATATTCATTTTATTGATTTTTTTTCTTAAATTTTTAGGAGTAATTAGAAATTTATATATTTCGTCTAAATTAATTAATTTGATTTCAGAGTTGGCATCTAAAACTAATTTTCCATTTTTTAAATATATTAAACTATCTGTTAAACTAAAGTTTGCATGATTTTTCCAACTAAATTTGGTTTGATCTAAGTCAATTAATCCTTCTTGAATTCTTGAGTTTAAAAAAATATTTGTAAAATTATCAAAGTTTTTTATTTTGCTTGCAGAAATATTTAATTTAAAATCAATATTTTTGTTGTTCAATATTTCAGTTTTTAATAGTTGTTTAATAATTGCATTGGCAGAAAATAAGTGAGCAAAATCTATTGCAGTAGCAGATCCCGATAAATAAGAATGAAAAGGTCTAAAGTTTAACTTGCCATTGTAAGAAAATTTTGTTTTTTGAGATTTATCAAATAATTTGAATTCAAAATTATTTTTTCCTGCTTTATATTCCAAAAAACTTTTTGAATTTAGAAAATTAAATTCTGATAACCCTGATTTTAATTCTTCTCCATATAAAAATTGATTTTCTAGCTCAAGATTTAAATTTCCTATATTTATTTTTGAATTAAGTTTTTTTTCATCTTGATCATTAAATATTTCCAATGAATACGGTAAATTAAAAATATTATTTTTTGAATAAAGTATATTTTTAAACTCTTTAGGGTCATAAATATATTTAATATTTTCAATATGGTTAATAAACAAAACATCATTCTCTAAATTTTTATAAAATATATTGCTATCAACTATCTCAAGTTTAATATCTTCAAAATTACTATCTAGAAGTTTTATAAAGAAACTATAATTATTCTTATTAAGATTAAAATTAGCTTCTTCTATAATTACATTCGTTATTTTCATATTTTTTAGAGAAAATAGACTTTCTAAAGAAACATAAATTTTTAATTTATCTATTTTTGAGATTTTATTTTCATCTAATATTACTAAAGATTGTCTTGTTATAAAATGAGGTCTTGGTAAAAATTTATAATCTAATTTTTTTTCAAAATTAAACTCTATGTTTAATTTATCCAATAGATCTTTTTTTAGTTCAGCTGAAATTTGATTTTTATTGAAAATATTTGGTAAAGAAAGGTATGAAAAAAATAAAATAACCAATAAAACAATAGTTAAAAAAACTTTGTTATTAATTAATATTTTATTTAAATTAGTGGCGTTTAATTTGTTTAAATTTCTCTTTAATGTACTATTTATAATCTGATTGGTCTTAATTAAAAATTTAAGAAAATAATTATGTTTGCTCATAAAACAATGAAACTTATAAAGAAATATTTAAAATGATAAACTCTGATTATTTAAAAAACCTAAATAATGCTCAAAAAGAAGCAGTATTATATTTAGAGGGACCATTATTAATAGTTGCAGGTGCAGGATCTGGAAAAACCAAGGTATTAACTTCAAGAATTGCACACATTATTAAAGAAAAGAAAGCATTCCCTAACCAAATTTTATCAGTAACTTTTACCAATAAAGCTGCAAAAGAGATGCAAACAAGAGTTAGTAAAATGCTTGGCTCTGCTGCAACTGGTCTTTCTTGGCTTGGAACCTTTCATTCAATATGTGCAAAAATATTAAGAAAGCATGCAACAGCTGCAAATCTAAATTCAAACTTCACTATTATAGATACTGATGACCAAACAAGACTTATCAAAAATATCTGTAAAAGTGAAAATATAGACATCAAACAATTAGCACCTAGATTTATTTTAGCAATAATCGATCGATGGAAAAATAAAGGGTATTACCCGTTAGAAGTTGTAATAAACAATAAAGATGTTTACGAAAAAACTATACTACCTTTGTATAAAATCTATCAACAAAAATTAATAGATTTGAACTCATGTGATTTTGGTGATTTAATTTTACATACTGTAAAAATTTTAGAAAATTATCCTGATATAAGACAAATTTATACAACTAACTTTAAATATATTTTAGTTGACGAGTATCAAGACACTAATTTTATTCAGAGTAAATGGTTAAATTTATTATCTGAAAAAACTAAAAATTTATGCTGTGTTGGAGATGACGATCAATCAATTTATAGTTGGAGGGGGGCAGAGATTAAAAATTTTTTAGAGTTTGACCAAGTATATGAAAATACAAAAGTAATACGGCTTGAACAAAACTATAGGTCTTCTCAAAATATTTTATCTGTTGCCTCTAATCTAATCTCAAATAATCAAAATAGAGTTGGCAAAACACTTACAACTACGATGGAAGAGGGAGATTTAGTAAAATTAAATTGCTTTAAAAATGGTAAAGATGAGGCGATTGGAATTTCAGATGAGATAGAAAAAAAATTAAAAAATAGATATTCATTCAATCAAATGGCTATTTTGGTTAGAGCCATATTTCAAACAAGAGAATTTGAAGAAAGATTTCTTAAAATTGGGATGCCTTATAGAATCTTAGGGGGAACAAAATTTTATGAAAGAGCTGAAATTAAAGATTGTGTTGCTTACTTAAGATTAATTTATCAAGAAAAAGATGACCTTGCCTTTGAAAGAATTGTCAATAATCCCAAAAGATCAATTGGAGACACTACTTTAAAAATTGTTCATGAATTTGGTAAAGAAAATAATTTAAGTCTAGAATCTGCTGCTAATAAAATGCTTGAACAAAATTTAATTAAACCAAAAACAAAAATAGGTCTTAGTTTTTTTCTTAATGCATTAAATAAGTGGAGAAATGATCTTAATGTTAAAAAAGTTAATCATATTAAATTGCTTCAAATAGTTTTAGACGAATCTGGTTACTCAGCAATGTTAAAAAATAAAAAAGATTTAGACAATGAAAATAGATTGGAGAACATTAAAGAATTATTAAGTGCGATGAAGGAATTTGATAATCTAGAAAGTTTTTTAGAACATGTTTCTTTGGCAACTTCAATTGATCAAGAATGGGATGGTGAAAAGATTAATATGATGACTATGCATGCAGCAAAAGGACTGGAGTTTGATGTGGTTTTTCTTCCTGGCTGGGAAGAAGGTTTGTTTCCTCATCAAAAATCAATTGAAGAAAAAGGACAAAGTGGTTTGGAGGAAGAACGTCGTTTAGCTTATGTAGGAATAACTAGGGCTAAAAAAAAAGCTATAATTTCTTTTTCAATGAATAGATTTTATCAGGGTGACTGGATTGATAGCATGGCCTCAAGATTCATTGAAGAGTTGCCAGAAAAGCATTTAGAAAAAAATTCTTTTTTTGAGGAAGAAGTCGACGATGATCAAGATTTTGATTTTAATCAAGACTTTGAAATTGAAGAAGGAACAAGAAGTCCTGGATGGATAAGGTATCAAAAGAGAATAAAATGAACAAAGAGATAAATGAGTTAAGAAAAAAATTTAAAAAATACAACATTGAAGGATATGTTGTACCTAAAAATGATGATTATTTTACTGAATATTCAAAAATAAATAGATTAAAGATTATCTCAAATTTCAGTGGTTCTGCTGGTCTAGCTATTATTTTAAAAAATAAAAATTATTTATTTACAGATGGTAGATACACTATTCAAAGTGAAATGGAGAGTGGAAAATATTTTAAAATTGTTAGTTATGAAAAAATAATAAATTGTGCTTTATTTAAAAATCTAAAATTAGGGTTAGACCCCAAACTATTTACACATCAACAAATAAATAATTATTTTTTAAAAAATAATAAAATTAAATTTTTATCCAATAATTTAATTGATGAAATAAAAAAAAAAAAAGTTGTTAAAAGTGTTCCTTTTTTTTCACTGAAAGATGAAATTGTTGGTGAAAATAGCAAGTCAAAAATTAATAAAATTGTAAATTACCTTAAAAAAAATAAAGCTGATAATTTATTTGTAACAGCCCCAGAAAATGTAGCCTGGATTTTAAACATTAGAGGTAGTGATGGACCAAATAGCCCTGTACCAAATTCAAGATTAGTTATTAATAAGACAAAAAAAATATTTTTGATAACTGAGCCTTTTAAAGCTAAAAAATTAATAAAAGAAAAAATAATTAACAAAAATCAATTAGTTTCCATAAGTGATTTACCTAAAAAAATTTTATCCTTAAGTGGTAAAAATTTTATAATTGACAATAAATCTTGTTCATTTTTTTATGAAAATATTATCAAATCTAAATTTAAAATTATAAAGAGAGAAGATCCCACTTATCTTTTAAAAGCTATAAAAAATAATACTGAAATAGATAACATGATTAGCACCCATGTTGTAGATGGTGTAGCATTAACGAAATTTATTTATTGGATTAAAAAAATTAATAAAAAAAAGATTACAGAAGTTGATGCTCAAATAAAATTAGAAAAATTTAGAAAAAGAAGTAACAAATATTTATATCCAAGTTTTGAAACAATTGCAGGAGCAGGCAAAAATGGTGCCATTGTTCATTATAGAGCTAAAAAAGATAGTTGTAGAACAATAAGAAAAAATGATATTTTTTTATGTGATTCAGGCGGCCAGTATAAATATGGCACTACTGATGTTACTAGAACCATCTGTTTTACAAAACCAAAACCAAGTATCAAAAATATTTACACTAAAGTATTAAAAGGACACATAGCTGTAACAAATACAGATCTAAAACTAAATAATACCGGCATAAAAATAGATAGAAGAGCAAGAAAATATCTAAAAGAAAGTAAATTAGATTATGCCCATGGAACAGGACATGGTGTTGGTTTCTTTTTAAACGTTCACGAAGGTCCTCAATCAATTTCTAAATTAAATAAAATCAAAATTCAAGAAGGTATGATTTTAAGTAATGAGCCAGGTTATTATAAAAAAAATTCTTATGGTATCAGAATAGAAAATCTTGTTTTTGTTAAAAAAATTAAAAAAAAAATTTGCTTTGAAAATTTAACCCTTGTTCCAATTGAAAAGGATTTAATTAATTTTAATCTTTTAACTAAATTTGAAAAAAATTATCTCTTTAAATATCATTTAGATGTGTATTCAAAACTTTCAAAATATCTCTCTCCTAATGAGAGAAAATGGCTAGCTAGTTATATTTAACATTTTTAAAAACTGGCTTTGATTTAATATAGTAATCTTAAGTTTTTTAGCTTTATTAACTTTCTTTTTTGTTGGCTTGTCACCAATGATTAAATAATTTAATTTTTTACTTACAGTGCTCACTGAAGATCCAGAATTTTCCTCTATTAAAGATTTTACTTCTGCTCTACTAATTCCATTTAGTTTTCCAGTTATCATAAATGTTTTTTCATTTAATAATCCATTTTTATTTTTAATAGATGAGTCTTTTACTTCTAAATTTTTTTGTAATTCTTTTAAAATATTCAGATTAATTTTATTATTAAAAAAATTTTTAACTGACAACAACTGAGTTTCGCCAATTCCATCAATATTCAAAATATCATCTAAATTTACTTCATTGGAAAAATTAATGAAGTTCGAAAATGATTTAAAGTATTTTGATAAAATTTTTGCATTTTCTAGACCAATATGTCTAATACCTAGTGAATAGATTAATCTTTCTAAAGAAATATTTTTTCTTTGATTAATAGAATACTTTAAATTTTCCATTGATTGTTTGCCCCAACCTTCAAGATTTTCTATTTTCTTAAAATCTAAATTAAATATATCTTGTGGTAATTTTATTAAATTGAGGTTCCAAAAGTTTTCTACTATTTTTTTGCCAAAGCCTTCAATATTAAATGCTTCTTTAGAAACAAAATGTTTTAATTTTTCTATTGCAATTTTCTCACAGTCATATCCTTCACTAGAACATCTTCTTACCGCATCTTCTTTTTTAGTTGTATTATTAAATTCTTTAATTGTTTTTGAGCCACATGATGGACATTTTTTTGGAAAAATAAATTTTTGTGATTTTTTATCCCTTTTTGTGATATCTACTGAAATAATATGGGGTATTACATCTCCAGCCCTCTCAATAGTTGCTAAATCACCAATTCTTACATTTTTTCTGTCAATTTCATCTTCATTATGCAGAGTTGCGTTAGATACTATTACTCCTCCTATATTAATTGGTTTAATTTTTGCAACAGGCGTTAAAGCTCCCGTTCTTCCTATTTGAATTTCAATATTAAGAATTTTAGATATAGCTTTATTGGAGGCAAATTTATGTGCAATAGCCCACCTTGGTGAATTTGCAACATTACCGAGTCTTTTTTGTAATTCAAAGTCGTTAATTTTATAAACTATGCCATCAATATCAAAATCAATTTTTGCTCTATCCATTTCTATTCTGGAGTAATTGATCAATAAATTATCAATACCTGTAATTAGTTTATTTAATGGATTTATTTTAAAGCCCCAACTATTTAAATTTTTTAAAAAATCTGTTTGATTTTTTGCTTTAAGACCTTTTTCATAACCAAAAGTATAAGCAATAAATTTTAAGGGAATTTTTTTTGTGTCCTCTGGATTTTTTTGTCGTAATGATCCTGATGCTGCATTCCTTGGATTTGCAAATTTATCTTTTAAATTTTTAAAATCACTATTTTGTATAAATACTTCACCTCTTATATCAATTTCTTCAGGAAAATCTTTGAATTCAATTTTTTTTGGAATTTCTTTTATGGTCATGAGATTAGCCGTTATATCTTCACCCTCTTTTCCATCTCCTCTTGATAATCCTGTTTTGAAATTACCATTTTTATATATCAATGAAGCTGATATACCGTCGATTTTTGGCTCTGCACTATATGAAAGCTTAAAATCTTTATCTTTAGATAAAAAATTTAATATCTTTTTTTCGAAGTTCATTAAGTCCTCTCTTTCAAAAGCATTTGCCAAAGAAAGCATTTGGGCTCTATGAGTCACTTTATGGAAATTTTTAGACGGCTTAAATCCAACAATTTTTGATGGTGACTCTTCCGACCTTAGATAAGAATATTTATTCTCTAAAGCCAATATGCTATTTTTTAAATCATCATATTCTTTGTCTGATACTAATGGTTTGCTAACATCATAGTAATTTTTATTATAACTTGTTAATAAGTCTATTTTTTTTTTATAATTAGATTCTATTTTTTTTTTACTCATCTCAGCCGAATAGAGATTTAAATTTTTCTATTATAGAATTATTTTCTTTTTTAATATCTTTTAAAATATCTTTTTTATATTTTTTATTAAATACACTAAATGATTTTTCATACCATTCAGAAGACTGGTAATTATATCCTAATAAATTGGCATATTTTTTTGCCTCAGACTCAATTCCAATTGTATAATAAACTTCAACTAATCTATGAATTGCTTCTTCAGCATAGATTGTAGTATCATAATCATCTACAACAACTCTAAATCTATTTATTGCTGAAATCCATTTTTTTCTATCAACATAATATCTACCAATATACATTTCCTTAGCAGCTAAAACTTCATCAATTAAATTGATTTTGAACATTGCATCTAAAGCAAAATCTGTATTTGGATATTTAGAAATGAGATTACTAAATGTTTTTTTAGCGTTAATTATAGATTCAAGATCTTTCTTTTCATCTATAATTTGTTCATAGTAACACAGTCCTAATAAGTACTCTGCATAAACGATATCTTTGTGGTTTGGGTAAACTCTTAAAAATCTAATTAATTCAGCCATTGCATCACCATAGTAATTCTGAGAGTAGTATGAATAAGCTGCCATCAAAGCAGATTTTGGTGCATATTCTGATTGTGGAAATAAAATTTCTGCCTCATTAAATTTTTTTGCTGCAAAAAGAACATCACCAGCTTTAAGTTCTTTTAATCCTTCTTTATAAGCTTCTAACATTTGAGACTCTAAATTCACTTCGTTGATTGTAGATTTTTCAATTACTTTTTTTGAACAAGATAAACAAAGTAAAAAAATTAAAAAAAAATAAAAATAATTTCGAATGATCATGATAGATTATACCTTAATTTATTTCTTTTAAAATATATGTTTATTTTAAGCTATAGATTTTAATAAATTTCTATTTATTAAAGTATGAGGTAAGTTCTTTTCTTTTATCTCAAGAATTGAAAAATTGTCTTTATTTTCAAATACTTTTCTGAGCAACTGATTAGTTAAATAATGGCCACCTTGGGAGCATTTGATTTTTGCAATTATTCTATAACCAGATGTATAAAGATCTCCAATGCAATCAAGTATTTTATGGTTAACAAATTCTTTATTATTTCTTAAACCTTCAGGATTTAAAATTTCATGGTCTTTAACAACCACTGCATTTTTGAGACTTCCTCCCTTTGCTAGCCCCATTTTTCTAATCAATTCAACATCTTCAAATAAACAATAAGTTCTAGAATTATAAACATCCGTCAAATCATCTTCAAAAACTTTTACCTTATTACTCTGATTTCCAATTATTGGGTTTTGATACTTAAGTGCAAAATCTATTTCCAAGCTTAAAGTAGATGGCTCTATTGAAATAAATCTATCACCATCTATAAATTTAATTTCTTTATTAATTTTGATAATTTTAATTGGGGACTCACTCATAACTAGTCCAGAACTAATAATCTTTTCTATAAACTGTTTTGCAGATCCATCTAGAATTGGAACCTCTTCGTTATCTATTTCTATTAATGCATTATCTATTCCTAATCCAAATAATGCTCCCATCAAATGTTCAATGGTTGAAACTTTAACTCCAAATTCATTTTCAATAGTCGTGTTTAGTGAGGTATTAGTAACGTTCATAAAGTTTGGGTAAACCAAGTTATTTTCCTTGAAATCAACTCTTTTAAAAACTATTCCAAAATTAGGCTCAGCTGGTTTAATGCATATATTCACATCTAATCCACTATGTAAGGCTACACCATTAAAGGTAATGTTATTTTTAATAGTTTTTTGAGTTAAATATGACACGAATGTCTTTTAAATTGCTTTTACTGAATTTTGAAAACAACAAATATTACTAGAAAAAACACTTTTAACTAAATAATTGAAAAAATTTTTCAAAAAAACCTTTATTTTCTTTCCTTTTTGAGACTAATTGGACTTCATTTTTATTTAAACCATCATTTAGTTTATTTGCCATCACAAATAACTCCATCGACTCTTTCGATTCTTTATCAAAAAAACTTTTAATATAGCCACCTGACATATAACGTTTAATCTTAATTTGGTGATTTTCTAACAACTTATTAAAATTTAAAGTAAAGTTATTTGAAATAGAAATAAAATTTACTTCTAAAAATAAATAATCATAATTATTATTTGAATTATTTAATAATAAACGATTTTCTTTTTCAACAATTATCATGTGCATAATTATCAGGTCTTGGTAATTTTCTTTAAAGATATCTTTGACTTCAACTAAGCTGTTTTCTAACTGTTTTTGATCTATATTTTTTTCATAATTTTTTTTTTTTAATGAGACACCTATATCTAAAACTTTATCATCTTCAATAATTATAATAATATTTCTAATAAAATCTTTTATCATTTTTTCAATTTTATAAACATTGTCATCAATAAATTTTGAAAGAATATTTAATTCTACCTCATCATCATTCTCAATTTCTTCGTTATACAAATTCTTTAAATTATCTTTATCATAAACAAATATTTGATACTTGTTTTTAGAAATATAAAGAAAAGTTTCAAAATCTGAATTTTCAATCATTTAAAATAATTTGATTTTTAATTCTTGCATCTATAAATTTATGGTCATTTAAAAATTCTATTGCTAAATTAAGGGCAAGATTAATATTATCATTTGGTAATTTTATTATAGTATTATCTATTAATTCTAAATCCCATCTTTTAGATGGAAAAAAATATAAATTTTTTATTTCTGTAAAAGAAATTTTAGATTTATCAATAATTTCTTTAATTTTAAAAAATTCAAATACTTCTGGATTTCCAAAAATAAAAGGAAGTTCATTATTTGATGTATTATTTTTAATAAATTTTCCATTAGAACCTACATAAAAAATTCGGCCATTTTTGTTTATTTTTGCTAAAAATTTAGTTTTCTCAATATTAATATCTAGTGAAGATGGATATCTTTTAAAAATAGAAAAATTTTCTACTAAAGTATTTGATTCAATTTCATGTTTCAGATCAAGCTTATTAATTAAAAAGATATTATTTAGATTAAAATTTTCAATTTCTTTAAACAAAATTAATTTATTCTTAATATCTAATCCAGTAATATTAATATTATTAATGTTTTGAAATTTTAAACCATTAAAATTGATATTATTTATTGAGCCAACTACTAATAGTAAAAAAAAATATATTAAAATTTTTTTACTTTTTCGTTGTTGCATCTTTTAAAATCCACTCAATTAGTTCTATAAAGGATATACCTTTATATTTTGCTATTTCTGGGACAAGAGATAGTCTTGTCATGCCTGGTTGCGTATTAATTTCTAATAAATAAAACTTATTTTTATAAAATTTAAAATCTGATCTAGTAACCCCCTTACAACCTATTATTTTATGAGCTTTAAGTGATAAATCCATTGCTTCATTTAATTTATTTTTTGGAAGTTCAACTGGAATAATATGTTCAGTTTTTGCATTTACACTGTATTTAGCTTTGTAGTCATAAAATTTTCTCTTTGGTTTGAGCTCTATTGCTCCTAATTTTTTATTACCCATAATTGCAACTTGAATTTCTCTTCCACCAATAAATTCTTCAATTATTATCTCTTTATAAATTCTCATAGAACTTAAAATTCTTGAAATATTTTTTTTTGTACAAATAAAAACATTTACACTTGAACCCTCATTAATTGGCTTAACTACAACTGGAAATTTGAACTTCTTTTCAATATTTTTTATTAAATCAAAATTATTTTCTTTATAAGAATATTTAATATATTTTGGGGTATTAATTTTATTTTGTATAAAAATTTTTTTTGATATTGCTTTATCCATTGCTAATGAAGAAGCAATTACTCCTGAATGAGTGTAGGGGATTTTAAATCCTTCTAAAATAGTTTGTATATAACCATCCTCACCAAACTGTCCGTGTAACGCATTAAATATAACATTAGGTTTAAATTGATTAATATTTTTTAACAAACTACCATCTGGTTCAGAAATTTTTACTTTGTAACCATTTTTTTTTAGCTCTTTTGCAACTTGTAAACCCGTATCAAGGCTAATTAATCTTTCTTTTGAAATTCCACCAGCAAGTATTAATATTTTTTTTTTCAATTTATTCTAAAATTTTTATTTCTGTTTGCAGCTTTACACCAGTTTTTTTTAAAACACTTTCAGACACAAATTCTATTAATTTTTTCATATCATCAAATCTAGCATTGCCCTTGTTTACAAAAAAATTACAATGTTTTTCAGAAATACCAGCATCACCAAATGATTTTTCTAGAGGAACTGACTCTTTAATTAATTGCCAAACTTTTTTGTCTGATTGACCTAATGGGTTTTTAAAAGTACTTCCACTTGTTTTAATCTTTGTAGGTTGAGCTTTTTCTTTTTTTTCTTTTAATTTAATCATTTCATTCTTTACCAAATCTGATTTTTTACTGAAACCTTTAAAAGATGCACTTAAAAAAATTAAATCATTAGATAATCCACTATCTCTATATTTAAAATTAATTTCTTTTGCTGGGATTGTAACAACTTGTCTTGATTTATTTATAGCTTGTACTGAGATTAGGATATCTTTAAATTCTCTTCCAAAACAACCAGCATTCATCTTTATTCCTCCTCCAACTGTACCAGGTATACAAGATAAAAATTCAAATCCACCCAAACTATTATCCACTGCAAATTCTGAAAGTGATTTATCACTAACTGCGCTTCCAGCAATAATTACGTCTTCAGACAGAAGGGAAATATTATTAAAATTATTTGATAACTTGATTACAACACCATCATAAGTTTTATCAGTAATAAGAGTATTTGAGCCCCCTCCTAGAACAAATATTTTCTCCTTATTTTCTATTAATTTTAAAAATTTAATTAATTCTTTCAAATTTTCAGCTTTATAGAAAATTTTAGCATTACCACCTATATTAAACCAATTCCTTTTTTTTAAATTATAATCAAATTTAATATTTTCATTAAATTCTGATAACAAATCATTTTGGTTAATGCTCATTATAAATATTTAGGCATTTCTCTCATCCAAGTTGAGATAGTCCCTGCACCCATTCCAATAACTATTTTTTTTCCATAAATATTATTTTTAATATATTTTGCTAATTGAAATCTATCATCTACTAAAAATAGTTTTACTTTTGAGTTTTTGATTATTTCTCTTGCAAAATTTTCATATTTAAAACCTAATGATATTTTTTCTCCTGCTGTATAAATAGGAAGTAAGATTACTTTATCTGCATTTTTAAATGCATAAGTAAAATCTTTTTTTAAGTCTTTTAATCTTGATATTCTATGCGGTTGAAAAATACATATTTTTTCATATCCCTTATAAACTTTATTTACTCCTTCTAACACAAATTTGATTTCAGTTGGATGATGGGCATAGTCATCAAAAAAGTCGACTTTATTAAAGGTGAAAATTTTATTAAATCTTCTTTGAACACCCTTAAAGTTTTTTAACCCTTTTTTAATGCTTGAAACTGTTAATCCAACTGTAATAGCCAAAGCTGATGCTGCAACTGAATTTCTTATATTGTGTATTCCTAATAAAGGTATTTTAATTTTTTTAATTAATTTTTTTTTTATATTTGGCAAAATTATCTTTAAATCAAACTCAGAATAATCTTTTGATTGTTTAATATTTCTAATACAAAAATTTGATTTTGAATCTGTTCCATATGTATAAAAATTTTTATTACTCAGCCTCTTAATTAAATTTTTATTATTCTTATCATCAATACAAATAAAAGATTTTCCAAAGGATGGAACTTTTTTTACAAACTTAATAAAATAATTATTTAACTCATCCATAGAGCTATAAAAATCCATATGCTCTCTATCAATATTGGTTATTATTGAATATGTCGGTGGAACGTAGACAAAACTACCATCAGACTCGTCAGCTTCTAAGATAGACCAGTCACTTTTACCAAGTTTTGCAGTATTGTTGATAGAATTTATTACACCTCCATTAATAATGGTTGGATCTATTTTAGTTTCTTGAAAAATCGAAGCTATTAGTGATGTTGTGGTTGTTTTTCCATGAGAGCCAACAACTACAATATTTTTTGTTAAAGAAACAATATTAGCTAGCATTTCTCCTCTTTTATAAATCGGCAGTTGTTTTTTTTTTGCCTCTATTAATTCAGGATTATTTTTTTTAATTGCAGAAGAAACTACTACAATTGTTGCTTTGTTAATATTTTGCTTTTTATGTCCAATTATAATCTTAATTTTATCTTTTTTTAATCTTTCAATATTTTTATTACTTGCAATATCACTACCCTGAACTTTAAATCCTTTACCCTTCATTATAAGTGATAATCCACTCATACCTATTCCACCAATTCCAATAAAATGAATAATTTCTGATTTTGCTAATTTAATTTTCATTAATAATATTTAATAAATTTTGATTAACATTATTCCAGGTGTTTTGATAATTTAATTTTTCTAAATTATTTTTTTTTTTAAGTATTTCATCTTTATTGTTCAATATGTTTAGTAACAAATTTTCAAATTTTTTTTGATCAAAATTATTTTGATCAACAACCCAGCAGCAACCTTTATTTTTATAATAATTAGCATTTTCTAATTGATGGTTATCTTTAGAGCTTGGTAATGGAATAGCAATAAATGGTTTTTTAGACAAAGAAATTTCAGCTAAACTAGAGGCACCAGATCTTGTAATACACAAATCAGCTTGATCTATTAGTAAATTAAGATTTTGATCATAGCTGAAAACAGTATTATCAATCTTATTTTCTAAATATAGATTTTTGAGATTATCTATGTTTTTTTGATTTGTTTGGTGAATTACCTTTAAAAGTTTAAACTTCGAAACTTTAATAATTGACTTATGCAAAATTTTATCAAATATTTGCGCACCTTGACTCCCTCCTATTATTATTAAAGTAAATTTATTATTATTATTTTCTTTTAATTTTTTATTATAATATTTTTTTCTTATAAGTGGATTTATAATATTTAACTTATCTTTATATTTTTTTGGAAAACTAATAATATTCTCTGAATAACATATGATTTTTTTGCAAAATTTAAGAAAAAATTTATTTGCCCTTCCGATTACCATATTAGGT